>CAYXZX010000006.1:0-53380 GCA_964469455.1 uncultured Rhodocyclaceae bacterium
AGCTCGGGCTCCGCCTGGAAGTGCATTTGCCTGAGCAGCCGATCGAGCTTGATCAGGGGCGTGCCGCACTTGTCGCGCACGACCGAGCCGCCACGCAGTTCCAGCGTGTCGGCAGGCTCGCCGAAGAACTTTTCGGCCGCCTTGAGGATCTGCGCCTTGGCCTTGCGCGCCGCCCGGCGCGTGCCGTTGCCAGCGATGAAGGTCGTGCGCGACGCATGTACGCCGACGTCCCAGGGTGCGATGTCCGAGTCATTGTTGACGATGGTGACATGCTCGAGCGGCACACCCAGTTCTTCGGCAACGATCAGGTTGATGACGGCATCGATGCCCTGGCCGATTTCCGAGGCGCCGGTGATGACGGTCACGCGGGCGTAATCATCCACCTTGAGGATGGTGCCAATGCCGTCGGACTTGTGGATCTTCGCACCGCCGGCGTTGTGGATCGACGAGGCCAGGCCGATGCCTTTCTTGTACCGGCCGGGCGCATTGCGCAGCGCCGCGAATTCCTTGCGCTTGCGGCTGTAATCGGTGGCCTTGGCTGCCGTCTCGAGGCATTCGGCAAGCGCGCACTCGCGCAGAAAGGATTTCTGCGGCGTGGTCTCTCCCGACTTTTGCGCGTTCTTGAGGTGGAACGCCAGCGGGTCCATGTCGACCTGGTCCGCCAGGATGTCCATCTGCTGGGCGGTGGCGAAGGTCGTCTGCACGTTGCCGTAGCCGCGGAAAGAGCCGGCGTAGGGGTTGTTGGTGTAGATCGCCTGGGCCTTGAAGTCGACCACCGGCACGCGGTAATGGCCTGACGTGGTGCGCATCATGATCACCGGGATGGTCGGGCCCCAGGAGGTATAGGCGCCGTTGTCGAGCAGCACGTCGGCGGTGCGGAAAGTCAGCGTGCCATCGCGTTTGCAGCCGGTGCGCATGTGGATGATCGCCGCTTGCCTTGTCGGCGAGGCCCGGAACTCGTCCTCGCGCGAGTAGATCACCTTGACCGGGCGGCCCGTCTTCCTGGCCAGCAGGGCGGCGATCGGCTCGTAGGGATAGACGTCGAGCTTGGAGCCGAAGGCACCGCCGACCGGCGGCTGGATGACGCGGATGTCGCCCGGCGTGATGCCGAGCGCCGGCGCCAGATCCATCTTGTAGTTGTACGGATACTGGGTCTGCGTCCAGATGGTCAGCTTGCCATTGTTGTCGAAATCGGCAATCGCGCAGGAAGTGCCCATGCAGCAGTGCGTGACATGATGCGGCCGGAACACGTTGTCCGCGATGAAGTCGGAATCGGCCTCGGCGGCCGCCAGGTCGCCATGCTTGAACTCGAAGCGCAGGCTCTTGTTGTCGGGGAAACTTTCACGAAGCTGCGGCGCCGATGCTTCACGGCCGATCTCCGGCGTGAACACGCCCGGCAGATCCTGGTACTCAACCTTGATGAGGTCCAATGCCCTGAGCGCGATTTCCTCGGTGTCGGCGGCGACGGCGGCAATCTCGTCGTGTTCGCAGAGCACCTTCTCCTTCAACGGCACGTTGTCGCGAACGAAACCGAACTTCAGTCCCGCGGCGTCCTTGCCGGTCAGCACCGCATGCACGCCGGGCAAGCGCTCGGCGGCCGAGATGTCGATATTCACGATCTTCGCGTGCGGCCGACCGGCGAACAACACCTTGCCGATCAGCATCTGCGGCAACACCATGTCATTGATGTAGCGGGTCTTGCCGGTGGCCTTGTCCGGTGCGTCGGGCTTCTTGACGCGCTGGCCGATCAAGGATTTCTTTTCAATGGCTGCGGCAGTGGCTTTCTGTTCCATGGCTTGGTTCCCTATAAGCATTTGCGACCGGGGGCGTGGCGTACTAGGTGCCTGGCGCTCAGCGCCGACCGCAGCACGTCTTCTCGGCCACCGCGTCCACGGCGTCGAGCACCTTGGTGTAGCCCGTACAGCGGCAGAGGTTGCCTTCGAGGCCGCGCTGGGCCTGTTCGCGTGTCAGCGCGGGATTTTCGCCCACTAGATAGTCGGCCTGCACGATCATGCCCGGCATGCAGAAACCGCACTGCACGGCGCCATGTTCGACGAAGGCTTGCTGCATCGGGTTCATGCCCGCCGGCGTCTTCAGGCCCTCGATGGTGACCACGTCGCGGCCGTCGCAATCGACGGCGTGCATCAGGCAGCTGTTGAGGGTCTTGCCATCCACCTTGACGGTGCAGGCGCCGCACTCGCCCTCGCCGCAAGCGTACTTGGTGCCGGTGAGGCCCAGCACGTCGCGCAGCATGGTCAGGGTCTTCATCGTCGCCGGCACTCGCACCGAGACCGGACGGCCGTTCAGCGTGAACTTGATCTCAGTTTCCAAGGACATGATTCAGTACCTCTTCGGTAAAGACTTTGACGAGATGATCCCGGTACCAGGCGCTGGCGCGGACATCATCGATCGGTTTGGCGTCGGCGCCGGTCGCGGCGACAGCGGCGCGGATGCTGTCGGCATTGAGCGGCTTGCCTTCCAGGGCCGCCTCGACGTTGCGTGCCCGCAGCGGCGTGGGAGCCACCGAGCCCATGGCGACACGCACGTTGCGGAAGACGCCCTTGTCGAGCCGGCCGCCGATGCCGACCGAAACGGTGGAGATTTCCAGCGCCGGACGCGGGCCGGACTTGCGGAAATAACCGACGAAATCCGCCGCCGGCCGCTTGAAGAAAACGGCGGTCAGGAGTTCGTCATCGCGCTTCACCGTCTTTCTCGGCGCGACGAAAAAGTCAGTCATGGCGACACGCCTCGTTGCGACGGAGCCGCCCTCCCAGCGCGCGAGTTCGATTTCGGCATCGAGTACCAGGAGCGGGTTGATCATGTCGCCGGCGGGCGAGGCGTTGCAGATGTTGCCGCCCACCGAGGCCGCGTTGCGGATCTGGTCGCTGGCGAAGTGCTCGGCCGCCTCTGCCAGGATAGGCGCTGCCTTGGCGATCAGCGAATCGCGGCGGATTTCCGTCACCGTCGTTAGCGCGCCGATGCGTATGCTGTCACCGGACTCCGAAATGCCGCCCATATCCTTGATGCGACGAATGTTCATCAGGGTGGCCGTGTACTGCCGCGCGCCGGATTCGACTTGCGGTGAAAGATCCGTACCGCCGCAAAATACCGTGACGCCGCCTTGCGCCATCGCCTTCGCCGCCTCGTCTATGCTGCCGGGCGTGAGGTAAGTCTTGATATCGTGCATGTTCCGCTCTCGATTTTCGAATTGATCAATGAGTCAGGTGCCCGCGCCGTCAGCAAGCACCACCAGCGCGTCCACGACCCGGGGCACGCCCTTGCACACCATGACCGGATTGCAGTCAATCTCCGCCACTGTCGGGTCCTTGACCAACAAACCGGCGACCCTATCGACGATAGTCGCCAGCGCATCGAGGTCGACCGGCGGACCGCCACGAATGCCTTGCAGCAGTTTGCGACCCGACAACTGCTTGACCGCCGCCGCGACTTCACCCGCTTCCGGCGGCGCCAAGAGGGCCACCACATCGCCGAAAATCTCGGCGGCGATGCCGCCGACGCCGATAGTCACCAGCGGCCCGAAGCTCTGGTCGCGATAGCCGCCGACGATCAGCTCCAGTTCGGCGCTCAATTGCTCGGCCAGCAGCACTTTCCCGTCGCCAGCGGCGGCGAGTTCATCCCAGATCGGGCCGACCGTCTGCGCCGTGACGTCGAAGCGCACCAGCCCGCCTTCGGTCTTGTGGGCGACGCCCGAGGCCTTGGCGACTACCGGCCGACCCAGCGCCGTAACGAATTTCACAGCCTCGTCGCTCGAGGCGGTCAGTGCTTCTTTCGGATACGGCAAACCTTCAAGGCGCCGTTTGCTTTCCCATTCGCTCAATGCTTTCATGTTCATACTCCCGAGGCCAGCGCATTGACGGCGCGTTCCGGCGAAGCGAAACGCAGCACGCCGGCGCCGGCCATCTCGGCCTCGACGCCGGGCGCGTCGAGTACAAAGGCCGCTGTCGGTTTGCCGGTGGCGGTGACGCCGCGCGCGACACCGGTGCCGAACGGCTTCAGATCGAGGCCGCAGTTGATGGCGACCACCCCCTGGACGGCTGGATCGGCGTAGATCGCCTCGATCGCGGCGACGTAATTGTCGATCGGGCATTGCGGCGTCAGGTCGATCGGATTGCCGAGCGCCGCGAACGAAGGCACGAGGCTCCGCAGGCGCTCGACAGTCGCCGCGCCGAGCGACGGCAGCGCAAGGCCGGCGCGCTCGGAAGCATCCGCCGCAAGTACCGAAGGGCCGCCCGAGATCGTGACGATGGCGATGTTGCGCACCACCTTCTTGCGCAGGCCGACCGCCGCCGCATCCATGGCGTCGAAAAAGGTCTCGGTATCGGCGGCTTCGACGACGGCCGCGCGGCGCAGGCCGGCCCGGATGGCGGCGTGGCTGCCGGCCATGCTGCCGGTATGGCTGGCGGCGGCCTTGGCGCCCGCGGCCATCTTGCCGGCCTTGAGCACGACCACCGGCTTCTTCGCCGTGACCTTGCGCGCCACTTCAACAAAGCGGCGGCCATCGCCAAAGCCTTCGACGAACATGCCGATCGCGGTGGTCTGCGGGTCGTCGCCCAGCCATTCCAGCGCGTCGGTAATGCCGACGTCCGCGGAATTGCCGACGCTCAGAAAGCGCGACAGGCCGAGGCCGCTGGCGCGCATGTGGCCGAAAAACATACCGCCGAAGGCGCCGGACTGGCTGACGAACGAGAGGCCGCCCGGCGTGCTGGGCACGCTCCAGAAGTAGGAGCCATTCAGCCAGCGGCCGCCGCCGAGGTGGCTCACCACGCCCATGCAGTTGGGACCGACAAGCCTCATGCCTGCGGACCGGGCAATGGCGACGAGACGATCCTGTACCTTGCGGCCCTCGGGTCCGGTTTCGCCAAAACCCGAGGAAAGAACGATGGCGGCGCCCGCGCCAGCCGCCGCCGCATCCGCGACTGCAGCCTCGACGCGCTTGTCCGGCACCGAGATCAGGGCCAGGTCGATACGGCGGTTGAGCTTGGCTACTGCCGGGATGCCGTCGATGGCCTCGGCCTCGGGATGGACGGCGAGGACGTCGCCGGCACCGCCGGCGGCATTTTTCAGCAATGTATTGCCGAGCTTGCCGCTGTCGGTTGCCGACGCACCATAAACGGCGATCGATCGGGGCTTGAATAGGCTATCGAGACTCATCGCATAAGACCTCAGACTTGCATTTCGCACCGGATTGATTGGGGAGCGTCGCGGTGTGCATATTCGTCCGCTAGGACTCAAGGAGGCGCTGCGACATGAAGTGCTTCAGGACCTCGTTGGCACCACTGATGATAGGCAGCACCATCGCATCGCGCACGTATTTCTCAAGCGGATAGTCCTTCATGTATCCGGCGCCGCCAAAGATCTGCATTGCCTTGACCGTGACTCGTCGAGCCATTTCGGCGGGATACACCTTGGCCATGTTGGGTGGCAGGAGGCCCTCGCTGGAAGCCCGATTAGCGCCTTGCCAGGCGATCCGGCGCACCATGAGACGCGCCATTTCGATGTCCGCCTTCATGTCGACCAGCATCTGTCCGACCGCCTGATACCTGCCGATCGGCTGGCCCCAGATCTCCCGCTCCTTGGCGTACTGAAGCGCCTGCTCGTAGGCGGCACGCGCAACGCCCACCGCCATGGTGCCGGTGCCGACGCCGTTGGTGTCGTAGATGGCGTTGATGGTCTCGAAACCACCGCCTTCCCTGCCGAGCATGTTTTCCTTGGGCAGGCGCATGTTCTCGAAGATGAGTTCGCCGTTCATCGAAGCGCGATGCCCCATCTTGTCCTCGATGGTGCCGACGGAAAAACCAGGCGTGTCAGCGGGGAAGAAGAACACGGAGCACGACTCGGAGTTGGCGCGGTCGCTGTCGCTGCGGGCAAGAAGACCGTAGAGCCTGGACACGCTGGCATTGCTGGAATAGACCTTGCTGCCGTTGATGACGTAGTGATCGCCGTCCCGCCTCGCGCGGGTTCGCGTGCCAAGCTTGGGATCGGCGAGAGGGCAGAAGATTTCGCTGCCACCCGACGGTTCGGTGGCGCCGAAACAGATCAGATGGGTGCCGCTGCTGTCGTTGGCGACCGGAACCAGCCAGCGTTCGCATTGTTCCTTGGTGCCCATGCGCGCGATCATTTCCGACATCGACATGACGACGTGGAAGGCGTTGGCCATGCCGATGTCACCGGCAGCAAGTTCCTCGAGCAGCACCGCATAATCGAGGGTGCAGCCGCCCATGCCGCCGTATTCCTCAGGGATCAGCAGCGAGTGGAATCCCAGCTCGAAACCCTTCTTGATGACCTCGAGTGGAAACGCGGCCCTGGGGTCGGCAATGCGATCGATGCCGGCTGCGACAGGCTTGATCTCGTTTTCGGCAAAACGCCGGGCGACGTCCTGAAGTTGCCGCTGCTCTTCGCTTAACTCGAAGCCAATCATGAACTCTCCTCCTCAGGACGCGCTCTGTGGCGCGTCTCCGATTATTATTAGATCAAGCCGGCTTCGGCAAGACGGGTGTCGATCTGCGTGCGCATGTAGTCGCTGAGCACCTCGAACGGCGGACGCACCGGGCCGCCCGGCAGGCCGATCTTCTCGGCCCAATACTTCAGGCCGGCGAGTGGGAACACGCCCTTGCCCATCAGGTAGGCGACCTGGGTTTCGTGGAACAGGACGCGCAGCGGGGAGAGTTCGCACCAGATCTTCATGCCTTCGTCCGTCTTGCCCGCTTTCAGGAGTTTGGTGTATTGGCTAACGCGCGGTTTCGCCGGCGTCTGGAACAGGGCGCCGACAAAGTTGCAGAACTGCATCGCGGTGTCCGGCATGTACTTCATCTGCTCCGGCCAGTAATCCTCGAACGGATCACCAATGACGATGAGATCGCCGGCAAGCTTGTACGCCTTGAGGGTCTGGTCGATGCTGCCCATGCCTTGCTTGATGCCGCAGACGTTGGGAATCTTCTCGGCAAGTTCGCGGATGAACTCGGGAGTAAGCACGTAGCCGGAAGGCTTGGTGTTGTACAGGCAGATGCCGATGTCAACGCGCTCGGCGATGTACTGGTAGTAGCGCAGCACGCCTTCGTTGGAGGAGGAGTTGGCGTAGGGCGTGACGTGCATCAGGGCGTCGACGCCGACATCCTGCGCATGCTTGGCCAGTTCGACGGCCGCCATGAGGCTGGGATGGCTGGTGTTGGCCAGCAGAGGCACGCGGCCGGCGACCGCCTCGACGGCCACTTCGTAGATCTTTTTGCGTTCCTCAACCGTGAAGGTCAGCCACTCACCGCAGGCGCCGTCGCAGGTAATGGAATCGACACCCATCTCGATCTGGCGATCGATCCAGGCCTTGGTGCCTTCGTAGTCGATGCTGTAATCCTTGTTGAGCGGCTGGATGATTCCGCCGTTGATGCCGGGCAGATTCTTGCGCGCCCATGCCTTGGCTTCGTGTTTCTGGTATTTCATTGCGCCTCTCCTTGATCTCGATGGACGTTGCTACTACAGACAGCCTAGTTTAGATAATTGAAGCATGAATATTCATATAAATAATTGACTGCGCATGCGACGCTGATTGATTCACAGTGCACTACCTTTGCAGACTCAAGCTCGGTGGGGAATGAATTTTCATATAATGCGCCATTATTCGCACAAGTTGCTCTGTACAGCCGCCAACAAGCCTCGTCCAGTCATCATGGAAGCAAAGGATCATTATCTCGCCGGAGTTCGGATGGCATGAAAAAAGCAACTACTGCGCGTGACATGGCCAACGAGGTGGATCAAACCCGTTTTCTGGACGAGTATCTGCCCTACTGGCTGTCGCAAGCGAGTTATTGGATATCGAGCGAGTTTCAGCAGGAGGTCAAGCTTGCGGGATTGACGTTCGCCGAATGGCGCACGTTGGCAAGCTTGTACGGCAGTGCCGGCGAGACCATTGGCACGCTTTCTCGCCTGGCTCTCATGAAACAGCCGACCATGTCAAAACTTGTGCAGCGCCTCGAAGCGGACGGCCTTGTCGGAAAAAGTTCTGCGGAAGGTGACCGGCGCCAGACGCTCGTCATCATCGCGCCCAAGGGCCGGTTGCGCATCGCCAAGCTTATCGAAAAAGCGCGAGCGCACCAGCAGGAAGTATTAAGGCCCTTTGGCGCCGAGAATGCCCGCAAGCTGTTGCTAACCCTTCAGGACCTGGTGCGCCAGCATGAGCGTACCGGATTGTTTGGCTCCGGATCGCCCTCGCCTGACCAATAGACACGGGAAACGAAGGGCTACGACGCGCTCCTGATAGAGAATTCAGGAAAAACAGAAGGGGAAAATGGCGCGCCTGACACGATTCGAACGTGCGACCCCAGCCTTCGGAGGGCTGTACTCTATCCAACTGAGCTACAGGCGCGCAGAGGAGCTATTGCTAATAGTCGAATTCTACCGCGCCGACGGCAAATGATCGATGCCTGTTTCGGGCAATGCGTTAGCGCGGAAGGGCATTTTCGCGCAACTTGACCTTGTCGAACTTGCCCACGCGAGTCTTGGGTAACTCCTCAACAATCTCTATCCTGCCAGGTACCTTGTAGCGGGCCAGATTCTTGCGGCAGTAGTCAATCAGCGAATCAAAGTCAGCGGTGGCGCCACGCCGAAGGACCACGAAGGCGCATACCGTCTCTCCCTTGTAGGGATCAGGTACGCCGATTACAGCGGCTTCGAGAACCGCCGGGTGTGCATAAAGTACCTCTTCGACTTCGCGTGGAAACACGTTGAAGCCCGAGACCTTGACCATTTCCTTCTTCCGGTCCCGGATATATAGATAGCCATCGGCGTCGAATTCGCCAATGTCGCCGGTATAGAGCCAGCCATTACGTAGCGCCGCCGCTGTCTCCTCCGGCAGTTCATGGTAGCCGCTCATCACCTGTGGCCCGCGCACGCGAATTTCTCCCCGCTCGCCAGCCGGCAAGACATGATCCCCGGTTGTGAGATCGACAATTTGGACATCCGTACCCGGCAGCGGGATGCCGACGGAACCCGGCTTGCGCATGCCATCGAGCGGATTGAACGAAACAACGGGCCCTGCCTCCGACTGTCCATAACCCTCGACGACAGGGGCGCCACTGGCAGACTCCCACCGTCGAAACAGCTCTTCCGGCAACGCTGCGGAGCCTGAATATGAAAGATGGAGGCTGCTGAAATCGGCATTCGCGAACGCCTCATGATTCATCAAGCCAGTGAACAGGGTGGGGCTGCCGGCGAAGATCGTCACGCGCTCATCCCGGATCAGGTCGAGCACCTCCTTGGGTTGAAAACGTGGCAGCACAATCAAGCAGCCGCGACAGGCCACCATGTTATGGAGACACATCGCGATGGCGTAGACGTGGAATAGCGGCATTACGCACAAGAGGCGTTCAATGTTCGATCGGGTCGGCAGCAACGCCTCGCGCTGGGCGATGTTGATTGCAATCGCCGCATGGGTCAGACGGACGCCCTTTGACCTACCGGTGGTACCCCCCGTGTACTGAAGTGTGGCCAAGCTGTCGGGGGCGGGAAGGGGTTCAGGCAATAGCACATGCTCATGGCTCCAGACGGCAAGGCGGCGGCTGGCCGGACCTGTGGCGATGATGTGGAGTATGCCTAACTCCTGGCCAAGACCATTCGCAAGGGACGCGACCGCGTCGTCATGGATCAGGACAGACGGCCGGGCATCGGCTAGAACCAGGCGCAATTCACGTTCCGTGTAAAGCGGATTAAGGGGAACTGCCACGGCTCCTGCCGCATGCGTGGCGAACAGGGCGATGCAAATGTCGGCGGAATTGCCCATCAGAATGGCAACCCGCTCGCCGGCGACCTGCAGGAGCTGCAGTTCCTTGGCAAAGCGGGCCACACAACTCCGGTATTCGGTATAGCTAAGACGCACATCGCCGGCGACCAGCGCCTCGGCATCGCCGGCCTCGACCGCCGCCGATTGCAGCATGTGGACCACCGTGGGGTGGTGCCGTGGCAATGAGGACATGGCTTAGATTCTCATGCCAAGTTTGTAGCCGGCGTGAACCGCGTCCAATATCTTGGCCGGATGCACGCCGTCGCCGATCTCGTGGATTTCGGGGACGCCGGCCTCACGAAGCAACTCCGCCAGCGAGGATGCCAGCGGCCGATAGCCCAGTGCTGTCACCACCGTGTCGGCCTCGACCCGTGTATTGCCACCGTTGGAATCGACGGCGGACACACCATGCTCATCAATGGCGACCACTTGCAGGTTGGTGAAAACGGGCAGTCCCCGGGTTGCGATCATTTCAGAGTAGGCAATACGATCAGTGACCGCCACATCCCGCGTCATCAAGGCTTCGCGGCGATGCAGGATGGTCACATCGTGTCCCTGGTCATCGAGGTAAAGAGCTACCTCGACCGCCGTCTCGCCGCCACCCAGCACCACCACCTTGTGACCGACGGTGGCAGTGCCATTGAAGACTGCCAGGGCCTCGGTGACATTCTTGCCTTCCATGCCCGGAATGTTCGGGGCGCTGGGCATGCCGCCAATCGCCACAACCACCACGTCCGCGCCACGCGCAGCCTCGACGCCTGCCTCCTGGAAGCGCACGGTGACGCCAAGCTTGTCCAGCTGCGTCTTCCAATACTCGATCAAGGGACGCAGGTCGCTCTTGAACTCCGCTACCGATCCCTCGATTGAGACGCCTCCCAGAGCGCGCTTTTCGTAGAGGGTGACCGCGTGCCCGCGCTCGGCGCATATGCGTGCGGCTTCCAGTCCGGCTGGACCGCCGCCAATGATGCAGACGTTTCTGCGATGTGACGCCGGCGATATCTTCAGGTCGCCTTCGCGGCCAATGACGGGATTGACGCTGCAACTGACGGCCTGATAGCGAAAGAAAGTCCTGTCGAGGCAGCCGTCGTTACAACGGATACAGGGCCTGATGTCTTCAGCCCGGCCGTCTCTAGCCTTATTGACCCAGTCTGGATCAGCCCAGAGCGGACGTGCCAAGCCAATGAAATCACCCTTGCCTTCCGCCAGGACGGCTTCGGCCAGGTGCGGAAGCGTGATGGATCCAGAAGCGATGATCGGAATGTTGACGTGCTTTTTGATTTCCGCCGCAGCCCAGACGTTGTGGCAGCGCTCCACGGCCATCGGGCTGACCTGGTGGATCATCTGATGGTGATCCCCGCCCGAGACGTGTATGGCATCAATGCCCAGCGCCTCGAGAGATTTCGCGACCTCGACGGTCTCCGTGACAGGGAAGCCGTCGGGCTCGTAATCCGTCCCCGATAACCGGACCGTCAATGGAAAGCCGCGACCCACCTTGGCACGGGCGTTTTTTACCACCTCCACAAGGAAGCGCGTGCGGTTTTCCAGCGAACCACCCCACTGATCGGTGCGTTTATTGGTATGAGGCGAGAGGAAATTGGTGATCAGGTAACCATGAGCGCCATGAATTTCGACGAGTTCGAAGCCTGCGTCGACTGCGCGTCGGGTAGCGTCGCCGAACGCATCAATGATCTGCCAAATTTCCGGGTCGGTTAACTCGCGCGGCACCGCTGCCTGGCCTTTTTTGGCTTTGAGTGCCGGCCAGGGAATCACCGACGGAGCCACGATCGGCTGCGTGCCAAGGAACTTCTGGCGACCACAATGTTCGATTTGTATGCCGGCGCACGCACCCTCTTCCTTGATCGTCTGGGCGAGCCACGCAAGCCCTGGAATGTGATCATCGCTGGATATCCCAAGCTGGCAGTGTGCCGACTTGGCACCCTGGTCGTCGATGAATGCGTATTCGCAGATGATCAGTCCCGCACCGCCGCGCGCAACGTCTCGGTAGTGGCGGATAAGTCGCTCCGAGACGCTGCCGTCCATGTTGCTCATTCCCGTTGACGTCGGAGCCTTCAATACGCGGTTCCTCAACTGCAATTGACCGATGCGGCCGGGGCGAAACAGGTTGGGAAACATCATCGGGGGCTCCTTGCGTTTCAGGAAAATCAGGCGGGGTAGCGGCAGAGTTCCTCTAAAGCCAATTTGCTCAGTGTTGCCGCCCCGGCACAAGCGCGCTGACGCAGCAATGCAGAAGCCGGAAGCAATTGTTCACCGACGAACAGCGCGATGGCCCGCTTGCCATGCGACGGCTCGTTGTCGGCTGCGGTCATGCGAAGCCACATCCAGCCAATTGCCACGAGCGCAACCAGCTCCAGATAAGGGCGTGCACCCGCCTCGCCGTCTTGCGACTGGGTGGCAACATGCTTCATAAGCCAGTCGCTTGCCGTGCGGAGGTCGGCCAGCGCAGTGTCGAGCGACCTAGCCAAAGGGGAGCAGGCCAGGCGATGAGTTTCGAGGTCGCTGGCAACGATGTCCGCAAATAGTTTGAAACGCTGGCCATTTTCGGTGCCGAGTTTCCGCGTCACCAGATCAATCGCCTGGATGCCGTTGGCGCCCTCGTAGATGGACATCACGCGTGCATCGCGCACATACTGCTCAACCCCGGAATCGCTGATATAGCCATGCCCGCCAAACACTTGCACCGCAAGATTCGCGACACGGAAACCAGCTTCCGAAGCTGCTGCCTTGCAGACAGGAAGCAGCCACTCGGCCAGAGCCAGCGACCGGCGCCGCTCTTCCTTGTCCTCCGAGGCACCGGCCAAGTCCAGGAAGTACGCTACCTGCAGCACCAGCGCACGAAAGCCTTCGCTCAACGCGCGCATCTCCAACAGCATGGACCGCACGTCGGGATGGGTGGCCAGGGGTAGTGGCGGCTCGCCGGCTGGGCCGCCCTGCAGACGTTCGGCCGCATACTCCAGCGCGCATGCCGTGGCGGCTCCCGCGACGGCCACTCCCTGCATCGCGACTTCAAGCCGCATGGTGTTGACCATGGTGAACATGCATCGCATGCCGGCGCCAGGTTCTCCGACCGGAAAGGCCAAGGCCTCGTCGAAATTCATGACACAGGTCGGCGAGCCCTTGAGCCCCATCTTATGTTCGACACGGGTGGCGGTCACACCGTTGTTTTCGCCGATCACACCGTCGGTCCCCAGACGATGCGAGGGTACGACGAACAGGCTGAGCCCGCGGGTTCCGGCGGGTGCGTCGGGTGTGCGTGCGAGGAGCAGGTGGGCAATCATCGGCGTTAGATCCTGATCGCCGTAGGTAATGAAGATCTTGGTGCCGGTAACGCGCCAAAGTCCATCATCGCCCTTGATGGCCCGGGTTCCAATGCGGCCGACATCCGACCCTGCTTGCGGTTCGGAAATGCAGATGGTCGCGCCCCAATCTCCAGTCACGAGTCGAGGCACGAAGGTATCGATCAGGGAAGCATTCCCGTGCGCCATCAACAGACGTGCCGCTGCACGCTGCATCAAGGGCAGCATGCCGAAGGCGACACAGGCTCCGTTGACCATCTCGGCAAAGGCGTTCTGAATGACGAGCGGAAAACCCTGGCCACCGTGCTCGACCGGCATGTCGAGACCGATCCAGCCTCCATCGGCAAAGGCGCGATAAGCATCGGCATATCCCGGCGAGGTCATCACCCGGCCGTCGGCGAGTCGACTGGGATGTTCGTCGCCCATCGCGTTGATCGGCGCCAGCACATCGCGGGTCAGTCTTCCGGCTTGATCCAGGACGTGAGTGATGGTTGGCCAGTCAATGTGACTGTAGGGTGGGAGTTCCAGCAGTTTCGCACAGCCCAGGACACGTTCCAGCAGGAAGCGCTGATCCGAGATCGGCGGGGTGTAGCGGCTGACTCTTTCCATGGTCAGAAATATCGGGAGCGCATGCGTTCGGTATATCGAACTAAATTGGGCATTGCCTGGGCGGCGGTCTTGAGCGGCGAAACGATCGGCGGCACCAGCAGGGCGGCCATGAAGCCATAGATCGTGGCGTCGAGCGTGGTTGCCTGTTCCCCCATCGCATAGGGCTTATCGGCCAGGAAGGCAGACAGTGCCGTAACATCGTCGATTCCCAGGGAATACATCTCTTCGCGACTATGGCGGCCAAGGCCATGACCGAAAATGTTGCGGCGGACTTGTTCCTTGATTTCACCGAAAACCGAGTCCGCGACTTCGCGCGGCAAGGCGCCGAACAGGGCTTGCAGCAGGAGCGGCGCGTTCTCGTCTTCCAGCCAGCGCGAATAGGTCATCACCCAATACATGTGCTCTTCGAGCATGCGTCGTATGGCGTGGGCAACGGCGAGGTCGGTGGCACTCAAGTCCGCATCAGGATCGATGGCAAAGCGTTTTTTCAGGAAGGCAATGATGAAGCCGGAATCGCCGAGGGCGCGACCTTCGAACTCGATGTAAGGCATGCCGCCTTTAGGGGCGTGATCGAGACGCGCGCCTGGAACCACCTCGTAGGGCAAGTCATTCATGCGCAGAAATGTTTCCAGCTTGAGGCAGAAAGGACTGGGCGACGGCAAGCCCCAAGCTGGATCAAACTGAAAGAGGCGGATGTTTTCTGGATTAGCCATTGCGTGACCCCTCGGTTCTGGCATTGATTGACATTGAAGCCGTTAACTGCGGTCGAAGATTGCGCTTCAGCACCTTCCCGCTCGGGTTTTTTGGCAGTTCCCCGACAAAGACGACGTGCCTCGGCTTCTTGTAGCTGGCAAGATGGGAGCGGCAATGCGCAATGAGTTCGACCTCGGTAGCTTGCATGCCGGGGCGGAGGACGACCGCTGCCGTGACGGCTTCGCCCCATTGTTCGTCTGGCAGTCCGATTACCGCAGCCTCGAGCACTGCCGGGTGCTCAAACAACACCGCCTCGATTTCCTTCGTATAGATATTGACACCGCCGCTGACGACCATGTCCTTTTTCCGGTCCACCAAGAACAGGTAGCGTTCCTCGTCCAGATAACCCAGATCGCCAGTGAAGAACCATCCATCACGAATTGCAGCCTGGGTTTCGGCAGGTTGCCGCCAATAACCGGAGATCACCGAGCGGCTCTTTACGAGAATTTCGCCGACTTGACCGGGCGGCACATCGTGTCCGTGGTCGTCAACGATTTGCACCTCGGCATCGATAGCCTCGCGGCCAGCCGAAGCCAGGCGCTGCTTCTGCAGCGGTGTGCCATTGAGGACGTGATCGTCGCTGACGAGAAAAGTCGCTTCCAGCGTTTCCGTGAGTCCGTATCCCTGGGTATACCCGCAAGGCAGGCGCGTCAAAGCCTTGGTCAGTACTGCCGGGGGCATGGGGCCACCGCCGTAAAAAAGAAGCCTGAGGCTGCTCAAGTCGCGGCTTTCGAGGGCGTCATGATTGACGACGGCATTGATCATCGTCGGCACGAGGAGCGCAACCGATACGCGTTCGGATTCAACGGCGGCAAGCCATGAGGCCGCCTCGAACTGCTCGAGGATGACCTGGGTGCACCCGAGCATCATGTAGGTGATGCCCATGAACACGGCACCCATGTGGTAGATCGGTGTGCCTATCAAGTTGATGTCCTGGCGCCGGCTGCCATCCGCGACGAACTGGTTGAAGCCGTTGGCGATCAGATTGCGGTGGGACACCATCGCCCCCTTGGGCAGACCAGTGGTACCGCTCGTGAAGAAGATGGCAAAAGTATCGGCATCAACGCCAACGGTGGGTTGTGGATGGTCACGCACTCCCGATAGCACCGCCTCATAGTCGACCGCGTTCGCCATACTGGCCTTGCCAATCAGCCACCGGTGCCTCAACGGCGTTATCAGTGACAACGCGTCCTCCGACACTTGGGCGTAAGTCGAACTTGTAATGAACAGTGCCGGTTCGGCGTGGCCGAGGATTTGAGCCATCTCGCGGGCCGTAAGCCGATAATTGATGGGTACGGCGATCATGCCGGCACGCGCGAGACCGAAGTAAAGCTCAAGATATTCAGGGCAGTTGGCAAGCAGGATCGCCACCCTGTCCCCGGGGCGCAATCCGGTTGCGACCAGGGCGGCGGCCACCCTATTCACGCGACAGTCCAATTCCGCCCAGGTCAGGCGTCGCTCACCCATGACCAGCGCGACTTTTTCGGGGAAACGCAGTCCATTTCGGCGTGGAATGTCGTCCAGCGTCATGGCGGCCTCCAGTCTAGCTTTGCGGCTGCTTGTAGATATTGGCTACACAGGGCTCGTCGATAGCCCTGCCTTGATCGTCGAACTGGCGACCAAAGGTGGACTTGAAAACGTCCCAGCCCCATTCACGCGGTTGAATGTCCATCCATAGCGGTGTGTGCACGCAGTAGGCGGACAATCGCCTGTTGAAAGTCCAGTCAGCCTTCTCGTTCATGACCGCGATATTGATCGGATGTCTGGTGGAATCCTCATTCTTGCCGTCGCGCATCAACATGCCGCCGCTGGCACAAAAATGCATGACGAAGCTGACCTTTTCGTCGTCTTCAAGGGCGGTAAAGCGGTGACCATGCGCGCGCAGGAACTGTGCGTAGATCGAAGTGAGCAGTTCGGTCGATCCCGTGGCTTTCATCTGCATCAAGAATGGCTTCCAGGTCTGCTCTCCAACGAAGCGCCATGCTTCCTCAACGGCCTTGTCGCCGAGATGATCGCGTATGTAAGTGGCGAGCAGCCCCGAGAGATCAACATAAAGATCGTGAAGTGGCCGCCATTCATCCCAGATCGCCTGGGCCTGTTTGAGAGCTTCCTCCTTGTCGCCGGCTTCGATGGCAGCCTTGCACTTGTCAAGCGCCGTGGTCATCAGGTCCTGTCTTACCTTGGCGGAGGTGCTCATGCCGTCACCTCGGCTACGACACGATCGACTCTCTTGACCACTTCGCCACTCAACGTGCCCGGAGTGAACACGTCGGCGACACCCATTGCCCGCAAGGCATTGGCGTCATCGGCAGGGATCACGCCGCCGCAAAACACGGGTATCTTGAGATTTTCGGCGTGCATGCGGTCGAGTAGCCGCCGTACCTGAGTCATGTGCTGGCCAGACAAGAAACTGATGCCAACCGCGTCGACGCCTTCTTCGACCACGACTTTCACGACCTGCTCGGCACTGTTGTGGAGACCGAGGTAGATCACCTCGTGGCCGGCATCACGCAGCATGGCAGCCACCGTGATAATCCCAGTGTCATGACAATCCAGACCCATCTTGGCAAGCAGGATGCGTTTTCTTGACATCTCCGTTTCCCTTGTCTCGTTAGCGGAAGGACCACTGTTGAGCCTTGCGCATCGCTTCGTGCGCCTCGCCCATGGTCACCTTGTTCTCCAGCGCATCCATCAACACCGGCACCATGTTGTCGCCGCCACGCCACGCTGTCCGGATGCGACCCATGGCATCGGCCCAGCGGCCGGCGTCGCGCTGCTGTCGATAGCGGCGCAGCGTCTCGGCTCTTCGTTCGCCCCATTCGTCGGCGCGGATCTTGTGAATGTGAATGGGTGGGTCTTCCTCCGGCGAAACTTGGAACCGATTCACGCCGACCAACACACGGCGGGCACTGTCGAGGTCGTGCTGGTTCTTGATGCGCGCCGCGTTGATTTCGGATTCAAGCCAGCCGTCGCGGATGCAGTCAACCATGCCGCCGCGCCGGTCGATCTCGGCGAGTTTGCTCACGATCTCCTGCTCCATGCGATTGGTCAGATTCTCGACGTAGTACGATCCCGCGAGGGGGTCGACCGTCTTGGTGATGCCACTTTCGTATGCGATGACCTGCTGCGTGCGTAACGCCATGCGCGATGACTCTTCCGTGGGCAGCCCGTGGCCCTCGTCGTAGGAGCACAAATGAATGGATTGTGCGCCACCGAAGACTGCCGCCATGGCCTCGACGCCGGCGCGTACCATGTTCACGCGCGGTTGTTGCGTGGTCAGTGTGTTGCCGGCCGATTGCACCGAGAACCGCAAGCGCCAGCACTCCGGATTGGTGGCGCCAAACTCGTCCTTCATGGTTCGTGCGTACAGCCGGCGCATCGCGCGAAACTTGGCGATCTCCTCGAAGAAGTCGATTGATGCCGAGAGGAAAAATGATGCCCGGCGCGGGAACAGGTTAATGTCAAGTCCCCGCTTGCGCGCCAGCCGAAAGATGTCGAAGGCGTGACCGAGCGTGAAGGCGCCATCCTGGATGGCGTTAACGCCGGTTTCGCGAAGGTTGTAGCCGTTGGTGACCATCCAGTTGAGTCGCGGCAGATTCTTCGAGATGTACTCAATATTGTCGATACACAGGCGCAAGGTTCCTTCGAGTGGAAAGAACTGGGTAATGGTTTGCAGCGGTCCGCCGCTCATCTGATAGAACGGGTCATTTTGTTGGGTGCCGATGACATCCTTGAAGTCGACGCCGAGTCGACGGGCGACGCAGGCCAGCATGGCCAGGGTGACCGACGATACGGGCGGACGGATCGACAGTGCATACGAAAGCTGCGCCGGCGTGAACCCGGCGTACAAGGCTTCCATGTCCTCCAGGGTCGAGATGGCGACGCCGGTGACGCCGACTTCGCCTTCGGCCAGCGGGTCGTCGGAGTCAAAGCCGTACGAGGTCGGCAGGTCGATGGTGATCACAAAGCCGTTGGCGCCGTTGGCCGCCAGGTACTTGATCCGCTCGTTGGTTTCCTGCGGCGAGCCGAAACCGACTTGAAATCGGCGTGTCCAGATCCGGGAGCGGTACATGCCGGCATATGGCCCGCGGGTGAATGGGTACTCACCGGGGCCACCGAGGTCACGCTCGGCGTCGAAACCGGCGATGTCATCCGGCCCATATACCTCGTCGATGGGAAGACCAGCGCCGGTTGCGAAGACTTGCTCTTCGTGATCACGGGGCACGCTGTTAACAACAGCTGCATTCATCGGGCTTCTCCCCTAAGGCCTTTTGTGCCGGCAACATCGAGCGCACCCGTGCTGGGGTCGATCACCACGCCGTACTGCTCCCTTGCGGCCGTGGCGGAGACATAGCCATAACGAACTTCGCGGGCCACCTGGTCGGCCGACCGGCGCTTGGGATCGCCGTAGCCGCCGCCACCGCCAGCCACCTGGCGCCATATCGTGCCCTTGGGAATATTGGCGACGACTTCCTTGCTCTTGCACGTGTAGCGTTTGCCGTCGGGGTAAACCAACTCACCATGGTTCAACATGCCGTGTCCGCCGCCCAGAATGCCCTTGGCTTCCGAGCCGGGATCGATGCCGTCGCCGAAAGCGCTCACCATGTTGTTGTCACCCAGAAACTCCATCTCCATTTCGACGCCAAGTCCGCCACGCCATTGACCGGGACCGGCAGAGTCGGCCTTGAACTCGAAGCGGCGCAGATAGAGCGGGTCCTTCATCTCGAACATTTCGGGATCCTGCGCCAGCAGACCGCCACCGCAGGCAATCAGGCCGATGTGGTCGTAGCCATCGGCGCCCTCCGTGCCGCCACCACCACCCTTCAGCCCGTTGAACAGAATGTCGACAAATGGCTGCTTCGTCCGGGTGTTGAAGCCGACCGCGGCAATCGCGAAGAGCGGATTCCAGGCAGCCGTGACTCTTTGCGGCAACGCTTGCGCCAGTGCATCGAATATCGCCGCCGATATCTGATCGGACAGGTGGTTGCCGAACGTGCTGGCCGCCGGGAAGCGCGGATTGACGATCGATCCTTCCGGAAGATTGAAAGTCAGTGGCCGCATGACGCCGACGTTCTGCGGGATGCCCGGGTCCTTTAGGCACATGAGCAAGGTGAGGGTGATGGCCGAGATCGTCGAGGCCGGCGGGGCGTTTACGTAGCCAGGCGTTTGCGGGGCCGAGCCGGTAAAGTCGAAATCGATGCTTTCACCCGTGACCGTGACCTTGACGCAGATGTCCATGGTCGACCCGGGCGTGAAGCCGTCGTAGTGAGCGGTGGATTTGCCGTGATAGACGCCGTCCGGAATCTCGCGGATCTCGGCGCGCATCTGTTGTTCGGTAGCATCGTAAAGGTGCTGCAAATGGGCATCGAATCTCTCCCAGCCATGGCGATCGATCAGCTTGACCAACTCCCGTTCGCCGACAGCGCACCCGCCCATCGCGGCTTGAATGTCCTCCTGGACGATGGGGAAGCGAATATTGCCGAAGACCAGATCCCAGACGTCCTGTCGCTTCTCGCCTTTTTCGTACAGCTTCACCGGGGTGATGCGCAGCGCCTCCTGCCAGATCTCGGTCGCCCCCGGGTTATAGGCCCCCGCCACGGCGCCACCGACGTCGGCTTGATGGCCGTTGATGGCGGCGAAGCCCACCAATCGGTCGCCGTGGAAGATTGGCCGGACGATCTTGACATCCGCTGCCTGATTGCCGCCGGTAAAGGGATCGTTATGAATGATCACATCGCCGGGATAGAGCTTGTCCTTGAAGTAGGCAACGATGCGCTTGATACTCTCGGGCACCGCGAAGGCCAGGATCGGGATATAGGCCGTCTGCTCCATCATGTGGCCTTCGGCATCGTAGAGCCCGGTCACGAAATCCCTCGCCTCGGAAAGAATCGGTGATCGGGCGGTCCTCAGCATGACCAAACCCATTTCTTCCGTGATGGCCTTCAGCCGCCGCTGAATGACGGTGACCAGGATCGGGTCGATGCCGTGCTTGCCCGTCTCTTTCATTCGAGAACCCTCCTCAGGTAGGTGTGGCCGATCTCGCGCTGGTACAGACAGTAGCTGCCGGCCCGATCGACGACGAAATCAAACTCGGGTGACACCAGGGTAGTGGTGGTGATCTGTTCAATAATGGCCGGGCCGCAGCCCTGATGACCAAACTGCAGGCGTTCGCCGTCGTAGATGGGCACCTCTGCGAACGTGCCTTCGCTCGGCAAGTAGACTCGGCGTCGGCCTTTCTCGCACGCGCCAATGTCATCGTCGGTACGGGCCATGAACTTCATCGCCGGCTTGTCGGTGATCCCGAGTACCGTGACCCTCAGATTGACGAGTTCGACCTCAGTTCCGGCTTCGCGCAGCGAATAGCCGTACAAGCGTTCGTGTTCCTCATGAAGAACCGAGCAGATGTAGTCAATCCCTTCCTGCTCGAATCGCAGGATGTCGAAATCGCAGGTAATCTCGTTGTGTTGGCCGAGATAGCGCATGTCAATCGCGTACTCGACGCGAACCCGATCATGGGCCGTGACTCTCTCGTCGTGGAGTACCTGCCGTCCTTGGCGCTCGAGCTCGGCAAAGTGCTTCGCCATGACGCGCGTGTCGGCCTCGCTGCCGAGCGCATGGTAGGTACGCACATAACTATGCTTGAAGTCGGAACGAAGCATGCCGCTTGCGCAAAAGATTGACGATTCACGTGGCACCACGATAACCGGCAACTCCAGTTCGAGCGCGATCATCGCGCCGTGAATCGGGCCTGCACCGCCGGCGACGACAAGTGGATATTCACGCGGATCGATGCCGCGTGATACGGTGATTTCGCGAAGGCCGGCGGCCATATTCACGTTGACGACATGGAACATGCCCGCCGCCGCCTGTTCCACGGAAATGCCGAGCGGCTTGGCAATATGCGTCTCAATGGCCCGCCGAGCGGCTTCGCGATCGAGCTTCATCCGTCCGCCGAGGAAGTAATCCGGCTCGAGGTAGCCCAACACCAGATTGGCGTCGGTGCAGGTCGGCAACTCGCCGCCGCGGCCGTAGCACGCTGGCCCCGGTTGGGCACCGGCGCTTTGTGGACCCATGCGGAGCAGGCCGCCATCGTCGATCCAGCCGATCGATCCACCGCCGGCGCCGATGGTGTGAATGTCTAGCATGGGCAGCGCCAGCCGCTGGCGGGCAATCCACCCTTCGCTGCGCAACAGCGGCACGCCCCGCTGCACGACCGACGCATCGAAGGAAGTGCCGCCCATATCGACGGTGATGCATTGATCGTAGCCTTGCACGCCGGTAAACACGAGGCCGGCCACTGGGCCACCCGCCGGGCCCGACAACAGGGTCATCACCGCCGTTTTCGCGGTGGACTCCGGTGTGGCCACGCCACCGTTCGACTGCATGATCAGCAACACGCCCTTGAAGCCGATGCGGGCGAGATTGGCTTGCAGCGAATCGAGGTAACGCTTCAGGATCGGGCCGACATAGCTGTTGAGAGCGGCAGTGGACAAACGTTCGTAGAAACGCGCTTGCGGCAACAGCTCCGACGAGACCGTCAGGTAAGTGTTGGGGAGGCGTTCCTGGACCATTGCCTTGGCCAGCTGTTCATGGACCGGATTGGCGTGGCTATGCATAAAACAGATCGCCACGGCCTGCACCTGCGCCGCAACGAGCGCGTCGACGGCGCTCGCCAGCGACTGCTTATCCAGGGCCAGGACGACGTTGCCCGAGGCATCGGTGCGCTCCTTGACCACGACTCGACGATCGCGCGGTACCAGCGGCGGCGGCGGCGTCAGTTTGTTGTTGTAGAGCTCTTCACGATAGCCGCGACGCATTTCCAGAATATCGCGGAATCCTTCGGTGGTGATCAGACCGGTCCTGACACCATTGCCGGTGAGCACGGCGTTGGTGGTGACCGTTGTCCCGTGAACAATCAGCTCGACTTCTCGAGCGAACTGCTCGAGCCCCATGCCGAGCGACTCGGCCATCTCGCTCATGCCGGCCAAAACGCCGATGGAGGGATCCTGGGGCGTACTGGATGTCTTGAAGACACTCGAGTCACCGGCGTCGTCAATCATGAGAAAGTCTGTAAACGTGCCGCCGACATCGATACCTATTCTGTAGCCCATCTATGTCTCCTACGCCTTGCTTCGTTGTTATTTGGCGACGAGCGCGCTGCCGAGGCGGGTCAACGCCTGTCGACTACGTCGAGTACCACAGCCATGGCCGTATCACCAGCCGCGCAGCCGGCGAACAGACCGGTGCCGCCGCCGCGAATGGCGAGCTCCTCTATGAGTTCTATGATCGACCGCGTACCCATGGGAGCTTGCGGGTGACCCCACACCAGCGAGCACCCGAAGTTGTTCATCTTGGCCAAATCGCATCCCGTTTGCCGGCTGAAGAAGATGTCGTTGACCGCAAACGGGTTGTGGGTTTTGATGGCATCGATCTGAGCCATGGTTTTCCCGGCCCGTTTCAAGGCGTTCATTGCCGCCGGCACCGTTGCCTCCGGCATATAGGCCACCTCGGCACGGGCCTGGCCAAAGCCGAGCAGCCGAACGACGATGTTCGGGTTGCGCGTCAGTTCACGCGCCTTATCCGCGTGGGCGACGATCAAGCCGGCGTTGCCATCGGCTGGATGGGTTTGGGCGCCGTACGTAACCGTGCCGCCGGCATTGACCGGCTTTAGCGCAGCCAGGCCGGCCGGAGTCGAAACGTTGACCCCCTCGTCGCCCGCCAGCGCTGCTACGGTCTTGCGAAACCTGGCGTCAGGCACTGGAAATGGCAGGGTCATGAAGCGCCTCAGGAACGCAGAGTCATCGACAAGGGCTTCCCGATATTGCGATTCACGAAGCAATACCACTTCGTGCTGCTCCGCAGTTCCTATGCCATGCCTGACGGCCACGTTTTCCGCCGTTTGCAGCATTGAATGGCCACCGTTCGGGTCACAGCCGAAGTTCTCGATGACCCAGTCCTCGTGACTCCCCGTGCCGCCGGGCCCCATGGGATCGGGATAGTAGAGATGCGGCCCGTTGGAGGTGCGGTCGCAAGTCACGGCCAATGCGCAGCTAGCGAGCCCCGCCTGGATTTCTTGAGCAGCGGTAAATAGTACACGCACGCCGGTCGCGCAGGCTTGCATGAGGGTCGGGCCGCCGATGTTCGGGGTGCCAGCAAGTGTTGCCAGCCACGGCAGGCCATAAAACGAGTTCCGCTGGGGCACGGAAAAACCTAAAGCACCGCAATCGAACACCGAAGCATCGATGGCACGCTTTGCCAACTCCGCTTTCGTAACTTGGGCGGCAAACTGGATACTGTGC
Source organism: uncultured Rhodocyclaceae bacterium (assembly GCA_964469455.1). GTDB lineage: Bacteria > Pseudomonadota > Gammaproteobacteria > Burkholderiales > Rhodocyclaceae > Fen-999. The sequence goes on from CAYXZX010000006.1 coordinate 23,766, forward strand.
AAGTGAGAAAAACTGCCCTGCCACCGGACAAAGGGCGTAGTCCAATACGCCCCATACGGAATTTCCGCAAGGTACTGCATGTGTCTCCTCCATGGCGGAACAGAACTGGGCTCCGCTCAATGAGTTTCGTCTTGTGAATTCGACTTTGAATTTAATTTCTATTGACGGTACATTGCTTTTTGATAGCATGTCAACAAATTTTTAGAAAACCAAGAACTGAGGAGACAGAAGATATGGCGAATTTCCTCGCCAATCCGTTGCTGCGTACACCTGGCCGAGGGCTGCCGCGCCACGTGGCAATCATTGGGGCCGGGACCATCGGACCCGATATTGGCTATTACTTGAAGAGCGCCTTGCCGAAGATTCGGCTGACCCTGGTTGACATCGCGCAACTGGCGATCGATCAAGGGTTGCAGCGTTGCCGCGACTATGCGGCGAAAGCCGTGGCGCGCGGCAAGATGAGCGAAGCGCAAGCTGCCGAAGTAACCGCGAACATCGAGGGTACTCTCGACTACGGTGCGATGAGCGATTGCGATTGGGTGATCGAAGCCGCCACCGAGAACCTGGACCTCAAGCGACGGATCTTCCGGCAGGTCGAGCAGGTCGTGAACGCAAGCGCCTTGATTACCTCTAATACCAGTTCACTCCCCGCCGCACGGATCTTCGCCGAAATGCGCGACCCAAGCCGGGCGACCGTTACTCATTTCTTTGCGCCGGCCTGGCGTAATCCCGCTGTTGAAATCGTCGATTGGCCCACTGCTAGTCGCGAGGCGATCGAGTACCTGCGCTGGCTGTTCTGCACCACGGGCAAGGTGCCGATGGTGACGACTGACGACGTCTGCTTCATGCTCGATCGGATATTCGACAACTGGTGCAACGACGCGGCAATGCTGCTTGACCGGGCGACCGCAGCGGAGATTGACAGTGTTCTTTCCCGCTATGTCCATGCCGGTCCGTTCTTCGTCTTGAATCTCGCCAACGGGAATCCGATCATCACCGAAACCAACACCCTGCAAGCCGATGAAGAGGGCGACCACTATCGCCCCGCGGCCATTTTTCGTTCAGTGCAGAAATGGCTGACCGTTCCGCCGGGCAAGTCGGTGCCGGTAAACGCCGAGACCGCATCGGCGATCGCCGATCGCATGCTCGGAATCCTGTTCTCCCAATCGATCGACATTCTGGATCGGCGCATCGGCGATCCATCGGATCTGGAGTTGGGCTGCAAGACCGCGTTTGGTTTCAAGCAGGGTCCACTCGACCTCATGCGACACTTGGGCGAAAGCGAGAGCCGGCGCATTCTGGAAAAGTTCGCGGCGGAACGCCCGGGCATGCCTGTGCCGCAGCGTCCGCTCGGGCAGTACCAGAAGTTCCTGCGTCATGTCCTGGTGGATGATGTCGAGGACGTGAAAGTCATCACGCTGCGTCGGCCCGAGGCGATGAATGCCCTCAATGACGAGATGACTGACGAGATCCTCGAGGTAATCCGCAACCATGAAGACGATCCGGCGATTCGTGGTTTCGTCATCGTCGGCTACGGACCCAAGGCCTTCTGCGCCGGTGCCGAGATTGGACGCTTTGTCGGCATGCTGGGTGATGAGGAAGCCGCGACACAGTACGCGCGCGATTGCTCGCGTCTGCTGGTCCATCTCGATTCGATGAAGAAACCGGTCGTCGCAGCGCTGAACGGCATGGCGCTGGGCGGAGGCCTGGAACTGGCAATGCGTTGTCACGCGCTCGTCGCCATGGAAAACGCATGGATGCAATTGCCCGAAATCACGCTGGGCATCGTGCCGGGAATAGGCGCCATGGTCGTTCCCTTCCGCCGCTGGGGCCACGCCGCCGAAACGTTTGCAGCGATGCTCGGCCGCGCCGAGCGCGTCAGCGCGGGAAAGCTACACGAACTCGGCGTGCTCGATGCGCTGGCCGGCGATATTCCGGCGCTGATCGCCAAGGCGATAGGCCGGGTCCGGGAACTCGCCGAGTGCCGAGCCGATTGGCGCGACAACGCGGCGATCCTGCCCGCGACGCTGGCCTTCGATCCGGCGGCGGCCAACGGCGCGGCGCTCAGCCGTCAGGTACTCGGAATACTTGAACAGGCGATCAGGGACGCCGCCTCGGCGCCGACGTTCGAAGGCGCGCTGGAAGTCGGCTATCGCGCCTTCGGTCAAACCGCGTGTACCGCCGCCGCCCGCGAAGGCATCGTCGCGTTCGGCGAAGGCCGGGCGCCGAATTTTGCCAACACGCCCTGACCTCTGCGCGCAATGGACAACCAACTATTATCGGCGGTGTTGGCAGGAGATCGCGGCGCGATCTCCCGCGCGCTCCGGTTGCTCGAAAGCGGGGTGGCGGCCGGCCAAGACGCCGTGCGGGAACTGGCCCGCCATCGAGGCCGTGCACACGTCATCGGCATCACCGGGGCGCCAGGCGTCGGCAAATCGACGCTGATCAACACACTGCTGGGCGAGCTAAGGCGCCGAGGTCGAAGCGTCGCGGTGGTAGCGATCGACCCGTCCAGTCCGGTGAGCGGTGGCGCACTGCTGGGCGACCGCCTGCGCATGGCTGATCACGCCGACGATCCGAAGGTCTTCATACGATCGCTGTCTTCCCGGGGCCACCTTGGCGGCCTGTCGGCGACGACCGGCGGTGCAATCGACATATTCGATGCTGGCGGCTTCGATACCGTGATCGTCGAGACGGTCGGTACCGGGCAGTCGGAGGTCGAGATTGCCCGGTTTGCCGACACTCGCATCGTTCTATGTGCACCTGGGCAGGGCGATCAAGTCCAGGCGTTCAAGGCAGGGATCCTCGAAATCGCTGACATTCTTGTGGTGAACAAGGCGGAACAACCACAAGCCGGCCAAACCATTGCGGACTTGACTGCCATGATTTCCCTGCGGCCGCCTCGCGGTTGGACCGTTCCCGTGGTGGCGACGGTGGCTCGAACGGGCGACGGGGTTCCGGCTCTGCTCGATGCCATCGAGGCGCATGCCTTGCACGCGGGTCGCGGTCGCAGACTCGCTTGGGCGGCGTCAAGCCACGACGTGTCTGAGATGCCGGGCGTAATGGTCGCTGACGCAAAGTCAGGCGCCGCGACGCGCCATCACGATCATTCATTGGGAAAAAGCATGCGCATCGTTTGTGTTGGCGGTGGTCCGGCGGGCCTGTACTTCGCTTTGCTGATGAAAAAGCTGAATCCGGATCATCGGATTACCGTGGTCGAGCGCAACCTTCCGTACGACACGTTCGGCTGGGGCGTCGTCTTTTCGGACGCTACACTCGAAAACATGCGCGCTTGGGACGGTGAAACCGCCAATGCCATTCAAGTCGCCTTCAATCATTGGGATGACGTCGAACTTCATTTCAAAGGGCGAACGATCCGCAGTTCCGGCCACGGCTTTGTGGGCATCGGGCGAAAGCAGTTGCTGAACATTCTGCAGGAACGCTGCGAGTCACTCGGTGTCGAGTTGCAGTTCGACCGTGAGGTGGACTCCGATGCGGAGTTCCCCGATGCTGACCTGATTGTCGCTTCCGATGGCATCTTTTCCAAGATCCGCAGCAGCCACGAGGCGGTCTTCAAGCCGGATATCGTCAAGCGCCCCAATCGTTACATCTGGCTCGGTACCAAGAAACTGGTCGATGCCTTCACTTTCTATTACGAAAAGACCGAGCACGGCTGGTTCCAGGCACACGTCTACAAATTCGACGCCAATACGTCCACGTTCATCGTCGAGTGTCCCGAGCATGTATGGCTTGCCCATGGCCTCGACCAGGCTGATCAAGCCGAGTCCGTGGCTTTTTGCGAGAAGCTCTTTGCCAAGTATCTGGACGGGCACCGGCTTGAAACCAATGCCCGGCACTTGCGGGGATCGGCGTGGCTGAATTTCCAGCGGGTGAAATGCGACCAGTGGTGGCTAAACAATGGCAACAGCCACGTTGTGCTGATGGGTGACGCGGTGCATACCGCCCACTTTGCGATCGGTTCCGGCACGAAGCTCGCGTTCGAGGACGCCATAGAGCTGACTCGTCTGATGCGCGACATGGCGGGTGCTGAGTTGGCGGACGTGCTACGGCGCTACCAGGAACTGCGCAACGTTGATGTCTTGCGCCTGCAGAACGCAGCCTGGAACGCAATGGAGTGGTTCGAGGTATGCGGCGCGCGCTATTGCGACGCGCTCGAACCCGAGCAGTTCATGTACTCGCTGCTGACGCGATCGCAACGCATCTCGCACGAGAACCTGCGGCTACGTGATCGAACGTGGCTGGAAGGCTACGAACGCTGGTTCGAGCAACGTTCTGGCGTGCACCCGGTAACCGCGAACAAGCCGACGCCGCCCATGTTCACACCATTCAAGCTGCGCAGCCTTGAACTCGCCAATCGCGTGATCGTGTCGCCGATGGCCGTGTATTCGGCATGCGACGGGACGGCGAACGACTTTCACCTCGTACACCTCGGCGCACGCGCACTTGGCGGTGCCGGATTGGTCTTTACCGAGATGACCTGCGTTTCCGATGATGCGCGAATCACGCCGGGCTGCGCCGGCATGTACCGTCCGGAACATGTGTCGGCGTGGCGGCGGGTGGTGGACTTCGTGCACCAGCAGACCAACGCCAAGATCGGTATTCAGCTCGGTCACGCCGGCCGCAAAGGCGCAACGCGCGTTGCATGGGAGGGCGCCGACGAGCCCCTGGGAGAAGGGGCTTGGTCCTTGGTTTCGGCGTCGCCGTTACCGTATCTGCCGTACAGCCAGGTGCCCCAGGCACTGGATCGTGCCGGCATGTCGAAGATTCGCGACGATTTCGTTCGAGCGGCCGAAATGGCCGCGTCGGCGGGATTCGATATTCTGGAGTTTCATTGCGCGCACGGTTACTTGATGTCAAGCTTCCTGTCGCCGCTGACCAATCGTCGTGGTGACGAGTACGGCGGCAGCATCGAAAATCGTGCGCGATATCCCATCGAGGTGTTCCGCGCCACCCGCGCGGTATGGCCGGCGGACAAGCCGATGTCGGTTCGACTTTCGTGTCACGACTGGGCGCCGGGCGGCAACGACGCCGACGACGCCGTGGCAATTGCCCGGCTGTTCGTGGCGGCCGGTGTCGATATCGTCGATTGTTCGTCGGGGCAGGTCTGGAAAGACGATGCACCCGTTTATGGCCGGATGTATCAAACACCCTTCGCCGACAGGATCCGCAATGAAGTGGGTGTGCCAACGATGGCGGTAGGCGCCATTTTCGAGGCCGATCACGTCAATAGCATTATCGCGGCCGGCCGGGCCGATCTTTGCGCCGTGGCCCGGCCCCATCTTGCCGATCCCGCATGGACGCTCCACGAGGCGGCGAGGATCGGCTATGGCGGACAGGTCTGGCCGCAGCAGTATTTGTCCGGCCGCGCTCAATACGAAACGAACTTGCAGCGGTCGCTGGCATCGTCCGCCGCCGGCCGGAAACAGGTGCCAGCGTGACGATGACCAGCGCCTCGTCGGATCCAACTTCACTGTCAGGCCGCCATGCTGTGGTTACGGGCGGCGGCAGCGGTATAGGGGCCGCCATTGCCAGGGACCTGGCGCGCCTGGGTGCGACGTTAACCCTGATGGGCCGTGGCCGGCCAGCCCTGGAAGCGGTGGCGGCTGACCTCGAAGGGTCGGGACATGGAGTCGCAGCGGTGGACGTCACCAATCATGACGGCGTCGCCTCGGCCCTGGCAGGTGCGGCCAGCGAGCGTGGCCCGATCGCAATCCTGGTCAACAATGCCGGTGTCGCCAAGAGTGCCCCTTTGATTCGGACTTCCATGAAGCTGTGGCGCGAAATCCTGGCGGTCAATCTTGATGGTACCTACAACTGCATCCACGCCGTGTTGCCAGCAATGCTGGCGGCAGGCTGGGGTCGGATCGTCAACGTGGCCAGTACGGCAGGTTTGTCCGGCGGCAGCTATATCACGGCCTACTGCGCGGCCAAGCACGGCGTGGTCGGGCTAACCCGCGCACTCGCAATCGAAGTGGCGGCGCGCGGTGTCACGGTCAACGCCGTGTGCCCGGGCTTTACGGAAACGGCGATTCTGGCCGACGCCGTCGCGAACATCGTCGCCAAGACGGGCCGTAGCGAGGCGGAGGCAAGACACATCCTTGCATCATCCAATCCACAAGGCCGGCTCGTACAGCCTGAGGAGGTGGCGCGCACCGTCTCCTGGCTGTGCATGCCAGGTAGCGCCGCCATCAACGGTCAGGCGATTCGGATCGATGGCGGCGGTTCGAGCGCCTAGGAAACGGTTACTGGAGAAGACAACATGGCGGAACTGTCGATGCACGATCACAAGCAGTCGTACCGGCGATACCAGGCGTCTCACTTTCGCTGGAACTGTAGCGACGACGGACGCGTGGGGGTGGTCACCCTGAATCGTCCGGACAAGAAGAACCCGCTGACTTTCGATTCCTACGCCGAACTACGTGACTTGTTCAGAGCGCTCTGTCATGCGAACGACGTTCGTAGCGTCGTGATCACCGGCGAAGGTGGCAACTATTGTTCCGGCGGCGACGTATTCGAAATTATCGAACCGCTGACGCGCATGAGCATGCCGGAACTGCTTGACTTCACTCGCATGACGGGTGATCTGGTCAAGGCGATTCGGCGTGCGCCACAACCCGTTATCAGCGCCATTCCAGGCGTCTGCGCCGGCGCCGGCGCCATGTTGGCGCTTGCGTCCGATTTTCGGCTCGGTACGCCGGACACCAAGACAGCCTTCCTGTTTAGTCGCGTTGGCCTTTCCGGTGCCGACATGGGCGCATGCGGGCTGCTGCCCAGACTGATCGGGCAGGGCCGCGCCACCGAGCTTCTGATGACCGGGCGAGCGATGACGGCTGAGGAAGGTCTGGCCTGGGGTTTCTTCAACGCCCTGCATCCCGCGAGCGAACTGCTTCAGCGGGCCGACGGCCTCGCTCGTAGCCTCGCTGACGGTCCGTGGTTCGCTCATACCGTCACCAAAACGATGTTGAACCAGGAGTGGGCGATGGGCATCGAAGAGATGATCGAGTCGGAGGCCCAGGCGCAGGCCGTGTGCATGATGACGCGAGACTTTCGGCGTGCATTTGACGCCTTCGCCGCGAAGCAGAAGCCGCGCTTCGAGGGCAATTAGCGAGCGATGGATACCAGCAGCCTGGACCTGCCGTTCTTCGACGACGCGCATCGCGCTCTGTCTGAACAGCTTCGCCGCTGGATCGATTCCGACATGCCGACCATCGATCATCATGATACCGATGCGGCATGTCGGCAGCTTGTCTTCGCCATGGGTGCGGCGGGCATCCTTCGCTACTGTGTCCCGGCCCGGTTCGGCGGTGCGATCGCCGAGCTCGACTCACGCGCCTTGTGCGTTGCGCGGGAGACCTTGGCTTATCAGGATGGCCTGGCGGATTTCGCTTTTGCCATGCAGGGCCTTGGCAGTGGCGCCATCACCCTTGCCGGCACTGCCGAGATGCAAGCGATGGTCTTGCCCAAAGTGGCGTCGGGACAATGGCTCGCCGCTTTTGCCCTGACGGAACCGATGGCCGGGTCGGATGTGGCGGCGATGGCGTGCACCGCCAGGCGCGAGGCCGATCGCTACATCCTCAACGGCGAAAAGACCTGGATTTCCAATGGCGGCATCGCCGATGTTTACTGCGTGTTCGCGCGGACTGATGAGGCGCCCGGTACCCGTGGCGTCTCGGCGTTTGTCGTGTTTCCCGACACGCCCGGTTTCGAGGTTGCCGAGCGGCTGGCGGTGATGGCGCCGCATCCACTCGCTCGGCTGAAGTTCACGAACCTGGCGGTTCCCGCCAACCACTTGCTCGGGAAAGCTGGCGAAGGCTTCAAGATCGCGATGCGTACGCTCGACATCTTTCGTGCCTCCGTGGCCGCCGCGGCGGTGGGCATGGCGCGCCGCGCGCTGGATGAAGCCTTGTCCCACAGCCATAGCCGGCCGATGTTCGGCCAACGGCTTGCCGACCTCCAGCTGACGCAGGTTAGACTTGGCGAGATGGCGGCGGACATCGAAGCGGGCGCGTTGCTCACGGCACGTGCGGCTTGGCGACGTGATGTCCAGAAGCTTCCCGCGACTCGGGAAGTGGCGATGGCAAAGATGATGGCGACGGAGAATGCGCAGCGCGTGATCGATGCCGCCTTGCAATTGCACGGCGGCAGAGGTGTTCAGGTTGGAACTCGTGTCGAGTCGCTATATCGGGAAATCCGAGCGCTGCGCATCTATGAAGGAGCGACGGAAGTGCAAAAACTGATCATTGGGCGCGACCTGCTCAAGCAAGCGGATGCATCGTCGGCGTAACACCACCACTGACTTTCATGGAAGAGGTCTCTATGCATAAGATCATTCAACCTGCGGGTTGGGCGCGACCCAAGGGTTATGCCAACGGCGTCCTGGCCAGCGGCCGCCTGTTGTTCGTCGGCGGACAAGTCGGCTGGAACAGCCAGGAGAAGTTCGAAAGCGACGACCTGGTCGACCAGTGTCGCCAGGCGCTGTCCAACGTCGTGGAAGTCATCCGCACCGCCGGTGGCGATCCCAGCCACGTCGTGCGCATGACTTGGTATCTCAAGGACAAGCGCGAGTACAACGCGCGACTCAAGGAAATCGGCCAGGTGTATCGCGACCTCATGGGGCGGAACTTTCCGGCCATGACCGCTGTTCAGGTGGCCGACTTCGTCGAGGATGGCGCCAAGGTCGAAATCGAAGTCACGGCGGTGATTCCCGAGACAAGCCAATGACCAAGAATTTGGATCGGCAAGCTGCGGCGGGCGGCACCTCGGTTGACAGTGGCGTGGTGCCAACGACGGGCTGGCATTTGTCGACGACGCCGCTGGAGGCAGCAACCACCGAGCTGGAATGGGCGCTGTTGCGATGGCGCGAGGCCTTCACCCGCTACAACCTGCACGCGCTCAACATGATCGGGCTATCCGACGTCAGCCCGGCCGAAATGGTGCTCCTCCACATCATTCGGCTGCATGACCGACCCAAGTCGGCCACCATGATCGCCAATCTGCTCAACCGCGACGACATCCAGAATGTTCAGTACAGCTTGCGCAAACTGGTCGGCATGGGTTTGGCTCAGAAGGTTCGCGACAAGGCCGGCAAGTACAACAATCTCGCCGCCACCGAGCGTGGCCGGCAGGCATGCGACGACATGGCCGCCATCCGTGCCAAACTGCTGATCGCCGACGTCGCACAACTCGACAACGGCGAGGAGTTGCTGGTGAAGGCCTCCAGAATCGTCAGCATGCTGACCGGTCTCTACGACTCGGCGGGACGGACATCGACGGGTTACGCCATTCTCGAATCTCCGGTGAAATCATGACGCGAGCGAAGAACGAACGAAGCGAAGCCGCCGACTTGTCTGAGCAAAGGGTGCTTGGCCATCGCGCCTGGCACCTGGGACTCACCGATCACGAGGTGTTGATCACGGAATTCGAGTGGTCGGTGATCCGTTTTCAGCAGGCTTTCGAACGCTACATCCTGCAGATTGCCCACATTGCCGGCCTGGGCGAGTTGTCGTATGCGGAACTCGTGCTGCTGCACGTGATTGGTTTTGCCGATGCACCAATTACCGTGGGATTGCTGGCACGTCAGCTGAATGCGGACAACGTCACCAACATTCAATACAGCTTGCGCAAGCTGCTCGGGTATCAATTGATCCGGAAGGTTCGCAGCGGCAAGAGCAACGTGCATTCCTACCAAATCACCGACCAAGGCCGGGTGCGGGTCGAGCACTACGCCAATTATCGGCGAAAAGGGCTGATCGGCCAGACCAACGCCATTCGGGCCATCGATCAGCGACTCGCCGAGAGCTCGCAACTGATCGGGATGTTGACGGGGGTTTACGACGAGGCGATGCGCATCTCGGCAACGTTTGGTTCCCCGCCCGGTGTGGCGCAAGACACAAGGCATCCATGAGTAGCTAGTGGCTATCTCCAACGATGGCCAATCAATCGAACATGAAGGGAGTGAAGCGATGAGCAGGCCGGGTGAAGCGAAGCTGCCGCATCTGTTTAAGCCGGGACAGATCGGCGCGTTCAAGACCAAGAACATGATCAAGTACGGCGCGTGTTGCGTATCGAATTACAACTCGCGCGATGGCTTCATCACGCCGCGCGAACTCGCGAGAACCCGGATCATCGCCGGAACCGGCGCTGGCATCATTACCAATCAGGGCGCTTATCCGGACCCACTTGGCGAAGGCAAAGCCTACTTCCGCCAGATCGCCTTGTTCGACGACAAGTTCCTGCCACAGTTCGAAACCATCGCTCAATACATCCACGATAATGGCGCGGTCGCCATTCAGCAGATCCTGCACGCCGGCCGGTACGGCGGTATTGATCTGGGTTACTGCATCCAGCCCTCGGTGGTTCCGCAAACACTACCGCATTTCCGCCCACCGCGCGAACTGTCGAAGGAAGGCATCAAGGCCATTGTCGACCAGCACGCCGACGCCGCCAAGCGTTCGATCCGCGCCGGCTTCGACGGCACCGAGGTCACAAGCTTCATGGGCTACCTGCTGGCGAATTTCAACTCGCGCTTTACCAATCAACGCACTGACGAATACGGCGGGTCGGTTCAGAACCGGGGCAGGTTCATGCGCGAGTTGATAGATGCCATCAAGCAGGCAACGCCCGAGCATCCGCTGGTGATACGGCTGAATGGGGCCGAACTGATGGATCGTTGGGGCGGCAACTCGGAGGATGAATGCTTCGAGTTGATGCAACAGGCCGTTGATTGCGGCGTCGATATGATTTCGGTCACGGTTGGGTGGCAGGAAGCGCCGGAGTCGTCGATCGGACGCGATATTCCGCCAGGTCACTGGAACTATCTCTCGGCCAAGGCCAAGAAAATGTTTCCGAACACGCTGATCACCTTCGGCAACCGATTGCCGGACCCGGTGATGGCCAACCAATGCATCGCCGATGGCGTCTTCGACTTCTGGGAGGTTTGCCGCCCGTTGCTGGCTGATCCCGAACTGATTCACAAGGCCGCCGAGGATCGTCTCGACGAGGTGCGTCGCTGCATTGGATCGCTCAACTGCCTGTCACGCCTGTTCCGCGACCTTCCCTACACTTGCGCGATGAATCCGCAACTCGGCCATGAAGTCGAGCCCGAGTACCAGATCACCCCTGCGGCCGTGACGAAGAAGGTCATGATCATCGGCGCCGGTCCCGCCGGGCTCGAGGCCGCCATCACGGCCCGGCGGCGCGGTCATGACGTGACCATCTTCGAAAAGAGCGACAGGATTGGCGGCAATCTGCATGGCTATTCGGCCAACGATCTGGCGCGTCCCGACGATCTGATTTCGGTGATTCGCTACTACCAGACCATGCTCGACAAGCTCGGCATCGAAGTCCGTTTCAACACCGAGGCGAACGCCAAGTTCATGCGCAGCATCCTTCATCAGTTCGATGTCTGCATTGTGGCGGCGGGCGCGCGTACCGACCTCGGCCATTACCGCCATCTGTCGGGGCACGAGCGCCTGGTTGATGCGCTGGATGTCGCTAGGGGCGTCGCGGAGCCAGGCCAGCGCGTGGTGGTGGTTGGTGCCGGCAAGATCGGCTTGACGCTCGCCGAGGCTTTGGCCAAGAAAGGACACAAGGTCACGATCGTCGAGGAATTCAAGAATATCGCCAGCGACGTCATGCCGTCGTTCAAGTGGCGGCACTCCGCGTGGGTGGAGGAACTCGATATCAGAACGCTGACTTCCACCACCTTGGTCAACGTCGACGAAGCAGGCGCTCTTGTCAGAAACAACAAGGGCGAGGAGACGCGCATTCCGGCAGATACCGTCATCGTATCCGGGCCACGCAAGGCCAATCATGATCTGTTCAATGACTTCGTGTGGATGATCGACGAACTGCATGGTGCTGGCGACGCGGTGATCCCGCGCGGCTTGGATGCGTCGATCCACGAAGGTTTCAGGGTCGGCGTTCGAATCTGACATCAACCATGACGCCAATATTTGACGCTTTGGCGCCGTGGCAGGCGATGCTGGATCGGCATCAGCCGATGTTCGCCGACATGACACCCGGCTCGGCTGTCGGCGTCGTACTCCGTGACGGCTCGGGTATCCAGGCGGGAAAGCATGTTGGCGGTCTGCCGGTTGCCGGTTGCGATGTTCCCATGATGCTTTGGACCGTCGCAGGCGATGGTATGGTTGCCAGTCGTGTCGAATTTCAGGGTCTGGCAAACCACAAAGTGGACTTGCTGCTGGTGGTTGGCGAACGAGCCGTCGACGAACTGATCGACGCGTCGGCCGAAGAACGCATGCCTGTGCTCAAGCGCCTGATTCGCAGCGGTGACATTCTCTTCTTCGTCTTCCGCACCAAGTTCGAATTGCAGGATGCCGGCTACGAAGATTTTCTCGATACGCTCGGGCTGGCTTTCCTGGGAGCGTGCCGATGATTTTCTTCAATCCGGCCGGTGCCCCGGAAATGGCGTGCGACGAATGCGGATGCAGATGGTTCGATCGCATCCACAATGCCTGCTACGAGTGTGGTTGGCAGGTTCCCGCCGAGAAAGCGGCAGAATTCGAACGTGCCTTGGAGGAATTCGCGCAGCGTACCCAGGCGCGAAGACAGGACGGGAGTCGTGCATGACTTCGGCAATGGCAGGTGACCGCATGGGTGTGATGTTCCTCTCGGTCGAACTGATGTGAGTGCGTCGCCCGAGGGCGTGGGGCTTGCCTGCTGGCAAGCGCTGTTTTGCCTGCATCACGAGTTGTTCGACGGTCTCGATGGCGATGCCAGGCTGGGTTTTGCTGCGGCTCGAGAACCGACCATGATGGTCTATCGACGCGACAATGGTGGTTGGTCGGGATCGATGCAACCGTTTCCCGGAATCATAGACGCGGCGGTCGATCTCCTGATGATCGTGGACACAGATGCGATGGTGAAGCTATCGGCAGCGGCCCCTGATGATCGTTTGTACCAGTTGCGACGGCAGGTTCGGCTGGGCAACGTCGTTTGTTTTCGTCAGGCCGGCCAGGAGCAGTTGTTGGCGCGAGGATTCGCCGATCTCATGGAAGCGCTTGGTATGGACGACCTGGCGCGCATGCACTGACTGACGTGGCAAGCCATAGTGGTGCCCGACAATGAGTCGTCCAGGCTTTTCCTCGCGGGAACGAGGCCAAGGCTGGGCGCATCCGACGACTATAATTGCGCCGACCTGAACGGATCAAGGATTTCTCTATTTCTCCAAGAGGTAACCTGATGGGCAGCAGCCGTTCTGAATTTGTGATGACCGGGGTGTTGGTGTCCTTGGCGCCCTTGGCAATGGCGGCGGGCAGTCATCCCATTGTCGACGTTGAAGCAGTCAATGCGCGCATTCAACCTGTCGCACGCGTGGAACTGGCAGCAGTCGCCAAGATCGGCGGCCCGCGTAGCGGCGATGACATGTACAAGGCTGTTTGCGGGGCCTGTCACGAGGCCGGTGTTGCAGGAGCACCGAAGACGGGTGACAAGAGCGCGTGGGGACCGCGCATCGCCATCGGCCTCGATGGCCTGTTGAAGAGTGCCACTGCCGGCAAGAATGCCATGCCGCCGAAGGGCGGTGCCGCCGACGCAACTGGCGATGAACTCAAGGCGGCCATTGTTTTCATGGCCAACAAGTCTGGCGCCAACTTCAAGTAGTTGCTATTTCTGCCCGGCCAGCATCGCCTTGAACTGGGCGAACTTGGCGCGCCCGGCATTCCGGTCCTCGGGCGCGGCGGCGTGGCGGCCGGAATGCTTGAGGTCGTCACCCATCTCCGCGACGAAACGCGAAATCTGCCGCTCCGTGATTTCCTTGCCCTGCTTGCGCTTTTCACACCAGGTGACGGCGAGGCTCATCTGCGCGCGCGTGATGCCGACGTACATCAGCCGCCGCTCCTCCTCGATGCCGGCTTCGTGCAGCGATTCCCGATGCGGCAGGATGCCCTCCTCGGCGCCGACCAGGAAGACGTGACGGAATTCCAGTCCCTTTGCCGCGTGTAGCGTGGCGAGCTGTACGGCGTCCTGATCGCCGTCCTGCTTGTCGAGCATCGACAGCAGCGCGACGGTCTGCGCCAGCTCGATCAGCGTCTTGTTTTCCTCCTCGCCCTTGCGCCGCAGCCAGTCGACGAAGTCGCGCACGTTGGCCCACTTGGCCTCCGCTTCGCGCGGCTCCAGCGTTTCGAACAGCCAGGTCTCGTAGCCGATGGCGCGCAGCAGGTCGTCGAGCACCTGTCCGGGCGGTTCCCGTCCGGCGCGGTACTCCATGCGGTTGATGAACCGGCCGAACTCGCGGACGGCGGCCAGCGGCTTGGCCGCCAGCTCCGCGTCGATGCCCGGCGCGAAGATGGCGGCGAACAGGCTCTGGTGCCGGCGACCGGCGGCCTTGCCAAGTGCTTCCAGCGTCGTGCCGCCGATGCCGCGCTTCGGCGTGGTCACGGCGCGGATGAAGGCCGGGTCGTCGTCCTGGTTCGCCAACAGGCGCAGGTAGCTGGTCAGGTCCTTGATCTCGGCGCGCTCGAAGAAGGACTGGCCGCCCGAGAGCACATAGGGAATCTTCTGCGTGCGCAACTGCTGTTCGAACGCGCGCGCCTGATGGTTGCCGCGATAGAGCACCGCATAGTCGGACCACTTGCCGCGATGCTCGAAGCGGTGCGCCTGGAGACGCGCCGTCACCCATTCTGCTTCGTGCTCGTTGTCGCGGCAGGCGACGATCTGGATCGCCTCGCCGTGTCCCTTGTCGGACCAGAGCCGCTTCTCGAACAGCTTCGGGTTGCGGCTGATGACGCTGTTGGCGGCGGCGAGGATGCGCGTCGTCGACCGGTAGTTCTGTTCGAGCGCGATGACCTTGAGATTGGGATACTCGTCGCGCAGCAGGCGCAGGTTGCCGATGTCGGCGCCACGCCAGCCGTAGATCGACTGGTCGTCGTCGCCCACCGCCGTGAAGCTCGCGCGCGCCCCAGTGAGCAACTTCATCAGGCGGTACTGGCAGCGGTTGGTATCCTGGTATTCGTCGACCAGCAGATGCCAGATGCGGCTGCGCCAGCGGCTGGCGACCTCGTCGTGCGCCTCGAACAGTTCCACCGGCAGGCGGATCAGGTCGTCGAAATCGACCGCCTGGTACGCGCGCAGCGTGCGCTCGTACTCGGCATAGACCTTGGCGGCGCCGGCCTCGAGATCGTCTGCGGCGGTCTTTCCCGCTTCTTCGGGGCCGACGACGGCGTTCTTCCAGAGCGAAATGTGGTTCTGGATAAGCTTGATGCGCGACTTGTCGGCATCCTTGAGCATCTCCTGGAAAAGCTGGCCGGTGTCGGAGGCGTCGAGGATCGAAAAGCCCGGCTTCAGGCCGACGTGCCTGGCCTCCATGCGCAGGATGCGCGCGCCGAGCGCGTGGAAAGTGGAGATGGTCAAGCCCTCGGCGCGACCGGCGGTGAGCCTTGCGGCGCGTTCCTTCATCTCCTTCGCCGCCTTGTTGGTGAAGGTGATGGCGGTGATCTTCTCGGGCGCGATACCTGCCTCGCCGGTCAGCCAGGCGATCTTCTGGGTAATGACCCGCGTCTTGCCGCTGCCGGCGCCGGCCAGCACCAGCAGCGGACCGTCAAGGTAACGGATCGCCTCCCGCTGGGGCGCGTTAAGGGTATCCGCCAACGACCGCTACTTGCCCAGTGCTCCGAACACCTTCTTGGCCAGACTGCCGGCGGCGCCAATCGGATTGCTTCGGATGGCTTTTTCCTCCTCGGCGATCATCTTGTACAGGCCGTCGAGCGCCTTGCCGGTGACATAGTTGTCCAGCTGGGCATCTTCCTTCTTGATCAGTCCGAAGGTTGCCGCCTTGCCGGCAAAATTGTCGAAGGCGTCGGCGACCTTCACCTTGGCCATCGCCTGCTGGACGATGGGCTTGAATTTTTCCTTCAGCGGCTCGGAGGTGCTGCGCTTGAAGTATTCGGTGGCGGCGTTGTCACCGCCGGTAAGAATACCCTTGGCATCGTCGACGGACATCGACTTGATCGATTCGACCAGCAAGGCCTTGGCTTCGGGCACGGCGGCCTCTGCGGCGCGGTTCATGGTGGTCTCGAGCTCGTCGATGGTGCCGCCCATGCCGAGCTTGCGCATCATCTTGGCTGCTTTCTCGAGGCTGCCGGGAAGCCCGATCTTCACCTTCGGATTGCCGAGGAACCCGTCTTTCGAGCCAAGCAACTCCACGGCCTTGCCCGCGCCCTGGGTCAGTGCCTCCTTGAGGCCACCGGCGGTTTCCGTGCCGCTGATCTGGTCCAAAGTCAGCGCTGATGACACGCCGGAAAAAAGCAGAACGGCAAAGAATACGAAAAACTTGCGCATGATCCAGGCTCCTGCGGAGAAGACGAAGCCTGATTCTAGCGTTCCGAAGCCGAGATGTCCGCAAGTCGGACAGCCAGGCGGTCGGCCTCGGCGGCCTTGCCGTGGCCGCGGTAAAACAACACCAGGTTGTTGAGGCTGTCGACAACAAGTTGGTGCCGCGGACCTAGTGCCTTCTCGCGTATGTCGAGCGCCCGAAGGTAGAGCGATTCAGCCTCCGCGGGCTTGCCAGTGCCTTCGCACAGCACAGCGAGGTTGCTCACGGCGGTTGCGACCTCGGGATGGCCGGGACCAAGGTGCTTCTCGCGGATAGCCAATGCCTCACGGAAAAGGGGTTCTGCCGCAGCATATCGTCCCTGGTTCCAGTAGAGCAGGCCTAGGCTATTGAGGCTGTTGGCGACGAGAGGATGATTCCGGCCGAACGCTTTTTCGCGAAGAGACAGCGCTCTCTGGAAGAGCGGCTCCGTGTACTCGAACCAGCCCCTGCTCCAGAAGAGTTGGGCAAGATTGCTGATGCCCTTGGCAAGCTCCGGGCTGTCCGGTCCGTACACCTTCTCCTTGACGTTCAGGGAATGCCGGTACATGCGCTCGGCCTCGTCGAAGCGCCCCTTCTCGTCGTAGAAGACTCCCAGGCGGCTCATCGCGTTGGCGAGCAGTTCGTTGGCGAGACCGGCCTTCTCGGCCTGCTGGATTGCTTGAAGACATTTTCGTTCGGCGCTGGCGACAGACTGGTCGAGCAAGGAGATGCACCGTCGCGCCTGGACATCCCAGTTCCCCTCAGCCGCGACCGAGGCCGGCAGCAGGAAACAGGTCAACAGGACCAGCCATCGTGGGAGCGTCATCTCAGAGCATCGCCTTGATCGTTGCCTCGAGCGCTTCCGGCCGCACCGGTCCCCAATGGCTTAGCGCTACCTTGCCACCGGGGTCGATCAAGTACAGCTTTGGCGGCAGCAGCATGGGCCCGAAGATTTCGACATGCCGCGGCACGCTCATGGCCATTGGGTACGTGAAGCCACGTGCCTTGACGAATTCATCGACCTGCGCGCGCTCCGTGTTTACGGAGATGGCGATGATCTCCAGCCCCTGGCCGTGATAGCGTTCGTAGAGTTGCTGGAGATCACTCATCTCCTTGATGCAGGGCGGACACCATGTTGCCCAGAAGGTCACCAGTACAGGTTTTGCCTTCAGCGCGCGAAGGTTGACCACCTTGCCATCGAGCAGGCGGACATCGAGCGGTGGAACCTCGTCGCCCAAGGTAATACCCGCCATCGCCGGGCCGGCGAAAACGGCGGATGCGAGTAGCAGAAACAGGAAGAGATGACGCAGCGTCGACACGAAGGTGGCCGTTCGAGAGAATGCGGAATTCTGCTTCACGGTGGTTCGGAGGCCAATTCAAAGCACTTATGCTGGCTGGAGAAATTTCTCGAGCCTTCGCCGAACCGCGACTGTACCGATGGGCAAGGGCTTTGCGATCCAGGTCAAGAAAGGCCTTGCAAATTGCCAGCAGGCACAGAATAATATAAACAATAACGATCGTTCGGTATGTGTATTTTGTGCATTTCGTCCTGGTGCGAATATGGCTCACACGGCCGGGCCGAAGTTTCATCCCGCACACGATTGATTACGGGAATTAGGAGAAACCATGTTGGTCAGGCGAGTCGATGTCGATGCTGCAAAGCTCGGCGATCCCGATGCAGCGGTCTGGCGCGGCGCCAGAGGCGAAGTGGTATCCCTGGTCCAGGCGCCTGCGGCGATGCAGCCCACCAGGTACATTGCCGCCAAGTGGCAGGACAAGCCTTATGGCCAGGTGAAGACCTTGGCGGTGAAGGCGCTGCGCAATGCCGACGAGATCGCCTTTCGGCTGGAATGGCAGGACAAGACCAAGAACGAAAGGCGCATCGAGAATACCGACTTCCCCGACGCGGTGGCCATGCTGTTTCCGTTGTCGGAGCAATCGCCCTTGATCATGGGGGGCGAAGGCGCGCCGGTGAGCCTCTGGTATTGGCGCGCCGATCACCCGACCCGGGCGCGTAACGATGTCGCCAACGGCATTGGAACCTCCCGGGTGCTCGATGCGGAGTCCATCTCGGCGCAGGCGAAACATGAGGAGGGACGCTGGTCCGTCGTCCTGCGCCGCTCCTTGCAGCTGGCGAAGCCCTTGGACGGAGCCATGCAGTTCACGGCAGGCCAGGCATTCCGAACCACCTTCGCGGTATGGGATGGCGGCAATCTTGAAAGAGCGGGGATCAAGGCATTCTCGCCATCCTGGCTGGAACTTACCTTGGACGCCTGAGCAGGCGCGGGCAAATAAACATGAACGAAAAAGACATTGTCGGCAGGGAGATCGAAGGTGCTCTGCACAAGCCACGCCGCCAATTGGCGATGGTGTTCGACCTCAACAAGTGCCTTGGCTGCCACACCTGCGCGATTTCATGCAAGCGTCAATGGACGCGGGAAGAGGGCATGGAGCAGCAGTGGTGGGCCGTGGTGAATACCCAGCCCGGACTGGGCACGCCCAAGAACTGGGAAAATCTCGGCGGCGGATGGGATGCCAAGAGACAGCCCCGTGCGAGCAAGATTCCGACACGCGACGAATTCGGCGATGCCTGGACGTTCAACAAGGATGAGGTCTTTCACGGCGGCAAGGGCAAGGTCACCTACCTCAAGCCCGTCACGACCAAGGGCGAAACTCCGGACTGGGGACCGAACTGGGATGAAGACGAAGGAGGCGGTGTATATCCCAACTCGCACTTCTTCTACCTGCCGCGAATCTGCAACCACTGCACACATCCTGCCTGTCTGGAAGCCTGCCCGCGCGGCGCCATCTACAAGCGAGCCGACGACGGCATCGTGCTGATCAACGACAAGCAGTGCAAGGGCTTTAGATTTTGCATGGAGGCCTGTCCATACAAGCGCATTTACTACAACCATGTCCGCGATGTCGGACAGAAATGCATCTTCTGTTTCCCGCGTGTCGAGAAAGGCGTCGCTCCGGCCTGCGCGCGCCAGTGTCCCGGCCGCCTGCGCTTCGTGGGCTACCTCGATGACGAAGCCGGGCCGATCCACAAACTGGTGCACCAGTGGCAAGTCGCGCTGCCGCTACATCAGGAGTACGGTACGCAACCCAATGTCTACTACGTGCCGCCCATGTCGCCCCCCAGCGTCGACATGAACGGCAGGCCGGATCCCTCCCGGCCCCGCATTCCCCTAGATTATCTCGAGGGTCTGTTTGGACCTCGGGTCAAGGAAGTCCTGGCCCTACTCGAGACCGAGAAAGCGAAAAAAGCCAAGGGCCAGCCTTCTGAGCTCATGGACTTGCTGATTGTCTACAAGTGGCCCACCGACATCTTCCCGGATTTTGCTCGCGATCCGGCCGAGCTGTGAGGATCTGAATCATGGCAGCGATGATGACGCGCAGGGTTTTTCTCCTCGGGACCGGCGGTGTTCTGGCACTGTCGCTGGTCCTGCTTAAATGCAAGAAGACTGGCGTTCCAACGGATCGCGCCGCCGTGCCCCATCCCGAACGGGTTCCAGACGTTCGCTACCGCGGCTTCGAAGACGTCTATCGCAACCTGTGGCAATGGGACAGCGTAGCCAAGGGCACGCACTTCGTAAACTGCTGGTATCAGCGTGGCTGTAACTGGAATGTCTACGTCAAGGATGGACTGGTCTGGCGGGAAGAGCAGTCCGGTACCTATGAACAGATCGATCCGAAGATTCCCGACTACAACCCGCGCGGTTGCCAGAAGGGTGCCTGCTACTCCGAAAGGATGTATGACGAGTCGCGATTGCGCCACCCGCTCAAGCGGGTAGGCGAACGGGGCGCGGGACAGTGGAAGCGCGTGAGCTGGGACGAGGCCCTGAACGACATTGCCGACAAGGTGATCGACGCGATGATCAGCAGCGACGGCCCAGGCTCGGTCATCTGGGACCAGGGCACGGCGCAGACGAATGGTGGCGCCGGTGTCGCCATGATGCGTACTTCCCTGGTGCTCGACACGCCGGTACTCGATGTGAACACGGAGATCGGCGATCATCGCCCGGGAGCGGCGGTGACCATGGGCAAGATGGTTTTTTGCAGTTCGTCCGATGATCTCTTTTACTCCGACCTGATATTCATCTGGGGCGGCAATCCGATCTACACCCAGATTCCCAATGCCCATTTCATCACCGAGGCGCGGTACAACGGCGCCAGGGTCATCACCATTGCACCCGACTACTCGGCATCTTCCATCCATGCCGATCAATGGGTGCCCGTGAAAGTGGCGACCGATGCGGCGCTCGGGCTGGCCATGGCCCATGTCATGATCGAGGACGGCATTTACCAGAGGAAGTTTGTTCAGGAGCAGACCGATCTTCCCTTGTTGGTGCACAGCGACAGCGGTCGATTCCTGCGCGAGTCCGACGTCAAGCCCGGTGGCGCGGATGATCGCTTCTATTTCTACGACCTTGCCGCCAAGAGCATCGAACTGGCGCCCCAGAAGACACTCGCCCTAGAGAACCGGGATCCGGCCCTGGAGGGGGAATACGAGGTGCAGGCGGCGAGCGGCAAGCTGAAGGTCACTCCGGTGTTCGCGCGGCTTCGACGGCACCTGCAGCAGTATGCGCCGGAAAGGGCCATGGCCATCTGTGGCGTGGCACCCGAGACCATTCGCGGCCTGGCGCATGATCTGGCGAAGGCGCGTGCCGCCACCTGCATCACCCAATCCAATTTCTCCAAGTTCTATCACGGCATCGAGATGGAACGGGCGCAGATCCTCTGCTTTGCCCTCGCCGGGCAGATGGGCAGGAAGGGTGCCGGCTACATGTCCTTCCCCTATCTGTCCATCGATGCCATCGACGGGCTTGCCGCCGCAACCGGCAAGCAGCCGCCGAAGCTGGCGCTGGCGGCGCTGGGCCTCAAGATGGCGCCGGAGTTGCTGAAAGCCAAGTTCAAGGGCTACACGACGGAGATGACGACTTTCGAGCTTGGCCGGCAGGAGTATCGGCATGGCGCATTTCCTGCCTCGCTGCTGTGGCTGTACCACCAGGCGGGCATGGAAGACACCTACGGCCAGACCGAGAAGTGGGATCCGGCGATGAAGCGATCACTGGACTCCTACATGAAGGAGTCCGTGGCCAAGGGCTGGCAGATGAAGCCTTCCGACCGGCCGCGCATCTTCTTCGAGGCAGGAGGCAACATCCTGCGCCGCTTTCGCGCCTTCGACAAAGTGGCCGACCGCCTGCTGCCGACACTCGATCTCATGGTCACCATCGACTGGCGGATGAGCAATACCGCGCTCAGCAGCGACTACGTGTTGCCCGCCGCGGCCTGGTATGAAAAGGACGACATCACCTGGGCGACACCCTTGTCGCCATTCTCTCAGGTGATCACGCGTGCGGCCGAACCGATCGCGGAAGCCAAGCCCGACTGGGAAATCCATTGCCTGATCCTCAAGGCGATCCAGCGGCGGGCAGGGGAACGGGGAATCAAGTCCTTCAAGGATCGTCACGGTGTGGAACGACCATTCGACGTCTATGATGAGTTCACGTTCGGTGGCCGCTATACCGAGAGCAATGTCGTGGAGTTCCTCGATCTGCTTCTCGAACTGTCAACCAATGTCGGCGATGCCAACTGGGAAAAGATCAAGAAGAAGGGCTTCCAGCGCTTTACCGCGTTGGGGGAAAACAGTTACATGAACATTGGCAACGCCACCGACGTCAAGGAGAACGAACCCATCACCGCCGGCTTGTGGCACACCGAAAAGAAAATGCCCTGGCCGACGCTAACCCGCCGCATGCAGTTTTGCATCGACCATCCGTTCTACGAGGAACTGGGCGAGGTGTTGCCGGTGCACAAGGATCAGCCGGACATCGGCGGTGATTATCCCCTATATCTCACCGGCGGCCACACGCGCTGGTCGATTCACTCGACGTGGCGTGATCAACGTCACATGCAGCAGCTGAATCGCGGCCAGCCGGTGATCTACATCAGCGTCGAAGATGCCGCGGCACGAGGCATCAGGGATGGCGACCAGGTACGCCTGTTCAACGATATCAGCTCGGCTGAGTTGATGGCGAAAGTGGCACCGGCCCATCGGCCGGGGCAGGTCACGGTGTATCACGCGTGGGAACCTTTCATGGCCAAGGGGCGCACCACCTACACGTCCGTGACACCGAATCCGATCAATCCGTTGCAGCTGGCGGGTGGCTACTTCCACATCCAGCCGCGTCCCGCCGAATTCGCGCCCGGTTCAACCGATCGCGCGACCAAGGTGCAAATCGAGAAAATACACTGAGGCCGGCGGGTGGTGGGCGGAAGGGTCAGAGTTCGGCCACGCTTAAAACGATCTTGCCGCGCACATGCCCCGTCTGGATCATGACGTGGGCCTGGGCCGCCTGTTCAAGCGGCAGCGTCTGCAATGGCGGTAGCGTGACGTGGCCATCCGTGATCAGGCCGGCGATCGTGGCCAGCTGGCCGCCACAGCCGATGTCGGACATTGTTGAAAAGATCCGGCGCACCCGGTGCGCCGCGGCTGCCGCGAAGCTCGCTTCAATGTCCCCGTCATCGGTCAGCGTCGGGATACTGACGTAAGCGCCATCCGGGCGCACCATGTCGAGGCCATCGGGTAACGTACTGGCGCCCACGGCGTCCACGAGCAAGTCGAGACCGCCCGGCGCCCAAGCCTTGATCGCTTCCTTGATGTCTTCTCGCCGGTAGTCGATCACCCTCGCCGCACCCAGCGTGCTTACATAGTCGACGTTGGCGGTGCTGCATGTGGCGGATACGGCGGCGCCAGCCCAGCGGGCGAATTGCACGGCGAAACTGCCCAGGCCGCCCGAGCCGCCATGAATCATGATCCTTTGGCCAGCCTCGAGCCCACCACGATCGAACAGCGCCTGCCAACCCGTCAATGCCGCCACGGGAATCGATGCTGCCGCGGCGAAACTCATGGAATCAGGAATCGAAGCAACGCGGTCGGCGTCGGCCACCATGAACTCAGCGTAGCTGCCCCAGGCTCCCTGACCGTGATTGCCAGGGGTGAAAACGCGGTCGCCCGGCCGCAGGTTCTCGACCCCTGGTCCCAATCGCTCGACGATCCCCGCCGCGTCGAAGCCGATGATGTAGGGAAATCGATAGGGCGCATAAATCGCGAGCATGCCTTCCCGGTCTTTCCAGTCAGCAGGATTGACGCCCGCGCAGGCAACCCGGACCAACACCTGTCCAGGACCCGGCTCTGGAGTTGGCGCTTCGGCCAGTTGCAGAACTTCCGGGCCACCGGTTCTTTCGATGATCATCGCGCGCATGGCTAGGCTCCATTCATTCTGGTAGAAAGACCTCGGGCGGGCGCCGGGCGAGAATGCCGTCACACCGCTGGCGGAAGGCGTGATCGAGGCTTTCCGGGTAGGGCAGAATCCAGAAAAGGCCGGCTTCGATGCCGGCGAAAGTGTGTTCGGCCGATTGGTCCGGCGTGATGCCCCTCGCGCCGTTCACCTGCTCCCGGATGAACTCGACGAACTGGCGGACGGCCGAGTTTCCGCCCCCGTCGCCGAACGGTGCATCGAAGATGCCGCTACGTACCGGGCCGGGATCGAGCACCGATACGCCGATCGGCGCCCGGATCATCTTCAGTTCGCCGTACAAGGATTCCGACATACTGACGACTGCCGCCTTGCTGGCGTTGTAAGGCGCAAGCATCGGGCTGCACAGGAAACCGCCGAGCGATGCGGTGTTGACGATGTGGGCCGGGGTTCCGTCCTTCAGCAAACGGGGCATGAAGGCGCGCAAGCCGTGGTGCACGCCCATCACATTGACCATGAAGCAGCGCTGGAAGTGTTCCGGCGTTATCTCCCAGCTCACGCCGGCGCGCAGCACACCTGCATTGTTGAACAGCAGGTCGACACGGCCAAAGCGGCGCCATGCCTGCTCGGCCAGATGCTCCAGGGCGGCCAGGTCGGTGACATCGGTGGGTACCGTGACGACTTCGGTAGCGACGGTGCGGGCGACAGCATCGAGCAGGCCGGTGTCGAGATCGGCCAGCACCAGGTTCATCCCCATCGACGCGGCCTTGCGTGCCAGTCCTCCGCCAATACCGCCGGTCGCGCCGGTGATCACGGCGGTGCCACCCTTGAACCGCAAGTTTGTCGTCATCGCTGCTCCTATTCACCGGTCGTGGAAATCCCCGCGTACGCATACTCAGGAATCGTGGGTGGCGGCAACCGCGTCCTGCCGTCAAGCGAATGGACCGGCAGATCGTGCGCGAGTGGAAAGTGCAGGCTGTAGGTGACGAGGCCGGTGCGCTGTGCCGCCGGCAGATGGCACAACGCCAGCGTCGTCTCGGCCAGGTACTCGACCCGCTCGGTCGGGTAGTCGGCAGGGGTGAAGCGATCGGCCCCCGGGGTGCTGATCGCCGTGCTCGGTGCCACAGAGTTCACCGCGATGTTGTCGTCCAGAAGCTCGGCGGCGAGCCCCTGCGTGAAGCGATTCACGGCGGCCTTGACGGCCGCGTAGACGGTGGCGCCACCATGACGGGCGAAGAGATCGTAAGGCCTCTCCGGAGGCAAGGCGGTGCAGGAACCGAGCATCACTATCCAGCCACCACCACGCCGCTTCATTGCCGGCACGGCTTGCTGGATCAAGGCGAAAGGCGCGCGCAGGTAGTGATCGAAAGTCGCGTCGAACATCGCCATCGGCATATTCGCCACCGGCGCGTAATCGGCGATGCCGGCGTTGTTGACCAGGATGTCCAGTCCGCCACATGCCTCCACGGCGCGAGCGATGACACCATCGCGTTCGACGGGGTTCTCGAGGTCCGCCGCGAGCGCGATGGCCCGGCCGCCGTCCGCCTCGATCAAGGCGACGGTTTCGGCAAGGGTGCCCGCGAATTGGCCCGCGCGGTCAAGGCTGCGGGCAGTGACCACCACCGTCGCTCCCGCCGAAGCCAGCCGCCGGGCGATGGCGCGGCCGATACCCCGGCTGGCGCCAGTGACCAGTGCCACCTTGTCTTCGAGCAATTTCACGAGTTGCATCTCCTTATTGTGGAACCAGATTTCCCTCGGCGCCGAGAATCCCCGAATTCATCGGGCAATAGGCATGGCACATCCGCTCATCGATCATCTGCCGGCCGGACTCTGGGTCGAAACAGCCATCGAGATACGCCCAGTGGTAAGGGTGGGCCATGTAGGCGCCGTTGAGACCTGCCAGGTCTGAATACTCCTGTTCCCAGACGTAGCTCCAACCAGGGCTGGTTGCCCCCGTTGCCGCCGAGGCACGACTCAGGCGCCAGTTGAGAATCTCCGGAATGTACTCGGGCATGGCCAGCAGGTCTTGTTCGAAGCGACGTCTGCGTTGGCCGATGACGCCGGGCACGAGGCGGAACAGCGCGGTCCGCTTGATGCCTGTGCTCAAGCCCGGCTGCCGGCTGCCGGCTCCGACGGTTTCCAGGGCGATCGGCTCGAAGTCAAGGAGCAGACGATCGAACAGCGGCGTCAGACGTTGTGTCCAAAGCGGCGAGGCTTTCGCCGCTACCGCGGCCGCGGCACCGTCGTAGCGGATGTCCCAGGTGTAATGGCCTGCACCGAATTGAACGTCGATGTTGTTACCCAGATGCGCATGCCTAACTCCAGGCAGTTCGCGGGTTGTCATCAGCGCTGCTTCCAGAGCATCCCGGTCGGCACACCCGACTGTGGCACGCAGATGCAGTTGTGCCGTTTCGCGCCAGCCTTGTGGTTCGGCCAGGAACGAAGCGACGGAGGTCGGTTCGGGCAAGGGCGTGCGATCGAAACCGTCGGGGCGGACAAACTCGCGGCGCCGCTCCCTGCAGAAGTCGTCAACTTCGCGCCAAAAGGCCGCGACGGATGGGTCCTGGACAGCCATGCCGCGCGCCTTCCAGAAGGCGCCGACATCGTCGAGTTGCCAGTGCATCCAGAAGGTGCAAGGTTCGCCCACCAAAGTCAGTGGTGGCGACACGCCGCTGTCCTGCAAGATCAGGCCGCGCGCGTGAGCATTGGCAAGATACTGGCGCTCCAGCAGAGCGCGCAGCCTCAGCAGATCCGCTGCTGAAACCGCAATTCGATCCTGCACGATGATCATTTCACCCCCTGCTCCGTATCGAGTGCTGAAAAAGAGCTTGCAAATTGTGAACGGCGCAAGAATAATATCAAAAAAATAACGATCGTTCGGTATGTGTTAGGAGTTCGATGGTAATGACAATCAACGATGACACGGCACTGGTTACGCAGCTGCGTGCCATGATCGGCGAAAAGGGGGCGCCCCAGGAGGCTCGCGACCCGGTCAACTTGCCGACGATTCGCACCTGGTGCGACGCCATGGGCGAGCGGAATCCCGTCCATACCGACGCTGCGGCCGCTGCGCGCTCGCCGTGGGGTGAAATCGTCGCCCCGTCCGCCATGCTGGGCGTGTGGACGCTGGCGGGCAACGTTCCCCGCGTGCTGGATCCCGGTTGTCCGCGTAGCCGCGCGCTGAACATCCTTGATGGTGCCGGCTATCCGTCGGTGATCGGCACTGACACCGAAGAGCGCTATCTGCGTCCTCTCCGGCTCGGGGAACAACTGACCGGTGTTCTTTCGCTGGTGGAAGTGTCGGAACAGAAAACCACGGGGCTAGGCACCGGCTATTTCCTGACAACGCTGACGGAATTCGCCAACGCCCAGGGTGAACTCGTGGGCACGTGGAAGTTCCGTGTCTTCAAGTTCAAGCCACGTGTGCTCACGGAGGAGGAACTGGCGAAGAAGCAGGCCCAGAAAGAACAACTCGCCAGGATCCCCAAGCACATGCTGGTGCGTCCCCGCGCCGCCGTGATGAAAGAGACTGCCTTTTTCTGGGAAGGCTGCAAGATCCGTGAACTGCGGATCCAGGAATGCGCGGCATGTTCGCACCTGGCACATCCGCCGGTGGTGCGCTGCCCCGAGTGCGGTTCCTACGATCTGCGTTACAAGGTCGCGAGCGGCAAGGCGACGCTGCACAGCTTCGTCGAGCCGTGCCATCCGCCGATGCCCTTCATGACCTACCCCTATGTCGTCGGCCTGGTCGACCTGGCGGAGGGCACGCGACTGCTCACCAATGTCGTCCATTGCCCACCCGAGCTGGTCAAGGTTGGCATGGAACTGGAACTGGCCTTCCAGGAGACCGATCCCGACATGATGCTGCCGATGTTCCGTCCCGCGCGGCCGCGCCCCAATCCGGCGACGCTGGCCTATGACGAGATCCGGGTTGGCGAGGTTCTGCCGCTATGGCCGGTGGATGTCACGACACGCCTGGTCGTCGCCGGCGCCTTGGCGACCCGCGACTTCGAGGACATCCACCACGAAGTCGCGGCCGCGCATCGCGCGGGCATGAAGGATCTGTTCATGAACGTGCTGACCACCAACGGCTTGTGCTCCCGTTATCTCGGCGATTGGGCCGGCCCGGAGGCGCGGGTCTCGGGGGTCAATGTTCGACTGGGCGTACCCAACGTCGTCGGTGACACCATGACCTTTTCGGCATCCGTGATCGACAAGCAGAGCCTTGACGGCAAGGGAATCGTGACGGTCGCCCTGCGCGGCTCGAACAGCAAGGGGGATCATGCCAAGGGCAGTGCGACGGTGGAACTGCCACTCGGAGGGAAACGGTAAATGACTACGCTATTCGCGGGAAAGGCGGCCATCGCCGGGATCGGCGCCACCGATTTCTCCAAGTGCTCCGGGCGCAGCACCCTGCGCCTGGCCGTGGAAGCGTGCGACGCCGCTTTGCGCGATGCCGGTCTGGCACCCGGCATGGTCGACGGCATGGTCACCTACACGGCCGACGATAATCCCGAAATCGATCTTTGCCGCAGTCTCGGCATCGAGCGGCTGACGCATTTCTCCTGCATTCCCCATTGGGGCGGTGCCGGCTGCGGAGCCGTGCATCAGGCGGCCATGGCCGTGGCGAGCGGCGTTTGCAACTACTGCCTGGTCTATCGCGCCTTCAACGAACGTTCCGAAGTCCGCTTCGGTATGGGCGTGCAGGAACGCGAGCCCCGACCCATTCCCATGGAGGTCGACTTTGGCTGGAGTTCACCGTTCGGTTTGCTGACGCCCGCGGCGTGGGTCGCCATGTTCGCGACGCGCTACATGCACGAATACGGCGCCACCAGCGAGGACTTCGGGCGCGTCGCCGTAATCAGCCGCAAGTATGCTGCCAACAATCCGGCGGCCTTCTTCTTTCGCAAGCCGATTACCCTGGAAGAGCACCAGGCCAGCCGGTGGATCGCCAGGCCGGTGCGACTGCTCGACTGCTGCCAGGAATCCGACGGGGGCCAAGCCATCGTCGTCACCACGCTGGACCGGGCCCGCGACCTGCGTCAGGCGCCGGCGGTCATTACCGCCTCGGCACAAGGGTCCTGCGATGACCAGCAGATGATGAAGAGCTACTACCGCAAGGACATCACGGGAGTCCCCGAACTGAAGCTCTGCGCCGATCAGCTCTATGCCGACTCCGGTCTTTCGGCCGCCGATATCCAGGCGGCGATTCTCTATGACCATTTTTCCCCGCTGGTGCTGCCGCAACTCGAGGAGTTCGGCTTCTGCAAGCGAGGCGAAGCCAAGGACTTCATCCGCGACGGCAACCTCGAACTCGACGGTCGCTTGCCGATCAACACGCATGGCGGGCAGATTGGCGAGGCCTACCTGCACGGCCTGAACGGCGTGGCCGAGGGTGCGCGCCTCGTTCGCGGTAGCTCTTGCAACCAGCCTTCGCGGCCGGTGCAGAATGTGGTGGTGACTTCGGCGGCTGGCGTGCCGTCAAGCGCCTTGATACTTTCCAAAGATCGCTAGCCAGCGCAAGCAGGCGCAGCACAAGACGGGGGGAGGCAGATGAACGGCAACACGGGTTTTGACTACGCGGCAATGCCGGATGTGGAACTCAGCGAGGAGGCATTGCTCGCGGCGGCGTGCGCCAAGACGGGGCTGTCGGACTTCGGTGACGACGCGGACTGGCGGGAGGGTTTCGCGCTATTGGTCCGTTGCCTGAACGACGAGGCACGGCTCAACAAGGCGGGGCGGGTGATTGCCTTCGGCGAACTGTCCCGCCACCTTGAGAACCGCCTGCGGGTGACCGACGACATCAAGCGTAATCCATCCATTCTCGACGTCGAGATTCGCAAGCCGGTTTTCATGATGGGCCTGCCCCGCACGGGATCGACCATCATGCATGACCTGCTGGCCCAGGATCCCGACAACCGGGTGCCGCTGACCTGGGAATGCAACTACATGTCGCCGCCACCCGAAAAGGCAACCTACGAGACCGATCCGCGCATCGCCGCGTGCGAGGAGCACTT
>CAYXZX010000007.1:0-39874 GCA_964469455.1 uncultured Rhodocyclaceae bacterium
ATGGGCATCACCTTGCTGGCCAACGAGACCTACGGCGCCAAGGATACCGATATGACGCCGCAGCTTGCCAAGATCAAGAACACCGCAGGTGTCCAGGCCGTGTTCGTCTTTGGCCTGGGGCAGGGCCCGTCGGTGGTGAACAAGAACTACCGGCAGCTCGGCATGACGCTGCCGATCTATCATGCGCACGGCGTCGCTTCGGAAGAGTTCATCAAGCTTTCCGGCCCGGCCGCCGAAGGCGTCCGCTTGCCGGCGGCAGCATTGCTGGTGGCGAGCAAGCTGGCCGCGAACGATCCGCAGAAGCCGGTCGTGACCGAGTATCGCAAGCTCTATGGCGACCGGTACAAGGAAGATGTCTCGACCTTCGGCGGCCATGCCTATGATGGCCTGATGCTCGCCATCGATGCCATGAAGCGCGCCGGCAGCACCGACAAGGCGAAGGTGCGCGATGCCATCGAGGCCACCAAGGGCTATGTTGGCACTGGCGGCAAAGTGAACATGTCGTCCGCCGACCACATGGGCCTCGATCTCTCGGCCTTCCGCATGCTGGAAGTCAGGAACGGAGACTGGGCGCTGGTTGAGTGACGCTGGGCCGACGGGCGGCGAACGGCCGGCAGGCCACCGTCCGGCATGAGCGATGTAATAGACTGCGAATCTTTATTCTCATGCCCGAACCCGATGGAAAACCGGTCGCTCAGCCGCTGGATCGCCGACATGCTGGCCGAGCGCCCGGTGCGGGCCAACTCCCTGATCATCACCATCTTTGGCGACATGATCGCCCCCCACGGGGGGACGGTCTGGCTCGGCAGCCTGATCGGCCTGGTCGCTCCTTTCGGCATCAACGCCCGCCTGGTCCGGACCAGCGTGTTTCGCCTTTCTCGCGAGAAGTGGCTGGTATCGCATCAGATCGGACGGCGCAGTTATTACAGCCTGACGGCGATGGGCCACCGCCGCTTCGACCATGCCTATCGACGCATCTATAACGATCCGCGCACGCATTGGAACGGCGACTGGCAAGTCGTGATCGTTCCGAACGATGCCTTGACAACCGCGCAGCGGGACACCTTGCGGACGGAATTGTTGTGGGAAGGCTTTGGCTCAATCGCGCCTGGGGTCATGGCGCACCCCTCGGCGAGTGAGGATTCGTTGCTCGACATATTGCAGAGCACCGGCACACACGACAAGGTCGTCGTCTTGCAAGCGCGCACGCTTGGTGCCCTGGCCGGACGGCCCTTGAAGGCGCTTGTCGAGGGTTGCTGGAACCTCAAGCGCGTCGCGGACGAATATCGACGCTTCCTGGAGAATTTCCGTCCAGTCGCCCGCATGCTGCGCAATGCCGCGCGCCAGGATCCCGAGCAATGCTTCATGGTCCGCGTGTTGTTGATGCACGAATTCCGGCGAGTTCAGCTCCGCGACCCCCAGCTACCCCGTCAATTGCTGCCAACCGAATGGCCAGGCGATAAAGCGCGTGCCCTTTGCGCGGAAATCTACCGACTGTGCCGCGAGACGACGGAAACACATCTGACGACTACGCTGGAAACACCCGACGGTCCGCTGCCAAAGGCCAATGCCCTCTTCGAGGAGCGCTTCAGCAGTACCGGCAGCGACCCGTCGAACCACTAACCGAAGATCAGCGCTTGTCGACGATACCCAGTATGCCGAATCGAACCTCGCCGCCCGGAGCGACGACCGCGCTGGTGAAGCTGGTGCGGTCCGGGCGAAGCGACGACTCAAAGCTTCGGCCTTGATCGCGGCTGGTCAGGATGACTCCGGACAGCCCGAGCAGGCGCACCGTACCGTCCTGAGCCTGCCATGCGGTGGTCAGCGACTGCTGGGTGCCGCTCGGCACCTCTTGCCACGTTCGTCCCCGATCCTGACTGCGGAAGACGTGGCCGCGCAGCCCGGCGATCAAGAGACTGCCGTCGGACAAGGCAAGGCCGGTCCAGAACGAGCCCTTATTGCTGGTGGGCACCACCTGCCAGGAATGGCCGGCATCTTCCGACCGCAGGACATTGCCGCCTTCGGCGGCGATCAGCAGCAGGCCGCCGCGTCCGTCCACAATGCATTGCAGATGCATTTCCCCCGCGTCGCCTTCGACCAAGTGCCGTTCCTGCCAGGTATTGCCTCCGTCCGTGGTTTCCAGGACCAGGCCGAATTGACCCACCGCCAAGCCATGCTTGGCGTTCTCGAACCATATCGAGAGCAATACGCGCTCCTTGCCGGGTTCTTCCCGCAGCAGACGCCATGTCTCGCCACCGTCGTCGGTGGCGATGATCGTGCCGTCGTGCCCGGCCGCCCACCCCTGGCGGGGATCGAGAAAGAAGACGCTGGTTAACGGAGCGCGGGTCGGCACCTGGCCCTGTCGAAAGCCACGACCATCGTCTGACAGGATCACGGCGCCATAATCGCCTACCGCGACGATGCGCGAGCCAGCCATGGTTGCGCCAAGGATCGGCGCTCGCGCCGGGCTGGCCAGGCGCGGCGCCTGGCGCGGCGCCGCTTCAGCGGCAAAGGTCAATGCGGCCGCCATTATGATCGATGAGAGCGCCATCGCCCGGAGTCGCTTCACGCCCATCCCCCTAATGACCAATGGCCGAGGCGCGTACCGGGCCCCGGCGAGGAAACATGGCTTCCAGAACCGCGGCGAAGGCAGGCAACACGGTAATGGCGGTCAGCATGTTTACCATGAACATGAAAGTCAGCAGTATTCCCATGTCCGCCTGGAACTTCAGGTCCGAAAGCGCCCAGGTGGCGACACCGACCGACAGGGTGATAGCCGTGAAGACAGTGGCAATGCCGACTTCCCGCAAGGTCGCGCGTAGCGCCACCAGCATGGGTTCCTGCCGGGAAAGATGAACCAGCAGGCGGTTATAGATGTAGAAGGCATAGTCCACGCCTATTCCGGTCGCCAGCACCATGACGGGCAACGTGGCGACCGTCAGGCCGATATCGAGTGTCTTCATGAACCAGTAGCCGAGGAAGGTGGCCAGGGTCAGCGGCACGCAGCACGCCAGCATGGCCCGCCAATCGCGATAGGCGATCAGCACCAGCGCCATGATCGCTGCGTAGACGTAAAGCATCATTGGCACTTCGCGGGACTCAACCTCTTCATTGGTGGCGGCCAGGACGCCGATGTTGCCCGAGGCGAGGCGTATCTGTACGCCTGGTGGCGCGGCGCCATGCTCCTGCCGGAAGCTCTTGACGGCCCGGATGGCCGTTTCGATGGTGGTGGCTCGGTGGTCGGCCAGATAGATGTTGGCGGCCATCATGGTGCAGGCCCGGTTGAACAAGCCGCCTGCTTCGGGAAGATAGCCCACCGCGACTTGCAGCGCCTTGCTGTCGCGCGGCAGCGCGGTCAGCTTGGGATTGCCTTCATTCAGGCCGGCATTGGCAAACTTGGCCAGCGCCGATAGCGAAGACACCGATAGCACGCCCGGAACCTGGGCCATGTGCAACGTGAATTGATCGATGTAGTCCAGAATCGGGAAGTTATTGCATGAGTCGTTGGGCGTTTCGAAGACAACCGTCAGGACGTCCATGCCCAGGTCGAAACGCTTGACGATGTTCTCGGTATCAACGTTGTAGCGGGCATCCGACCTGAGTTCTGGCGCTCCCGGCTGCAAGGCGCCGATATGACGGCCGTGACTTTGCCATGCGGCGACCGCCAGCAGCGCTGCAGCAACTGCCAGCACGGTTCTGGCATGGCGCAGGTCCGCGATCACACCCAGTCGCTCGATGATGCTGCCGCGTTGCGCCTGCAGGGCCTCGAGCCGCAGCGCGTAGTCGCGGGAGAAGCGGAAATAGGAGGCCACCAAGGGCAACATGATGAGATTGGTGACGATCTTGTAGCCGACGCCGATGGAGGCAGTGATGCCCAGCTCGCGAATCATCGGTATGGGGATCATTACCAGCGTGATGAAACCGACAAAGGCTGTCACCAAGGCCAGGGATCCCGGAATGAAGAGGCTGGAGAAACTTTCGCGGCTTGCCTCGACGGAATCGGCGCCGCGAGCCACCGCCTTGGCGATTGCATTGATTTGCTGCACGCCATGCGAGACCCCGATGGCGAACACCAGGAAAGGCACCAGGATGGCAAGCGGGTCGAGACCGTAGTGGAGCAAGGTCAGCGTGCCAAACTGCCAGATCACCGATGTCATGGAGCAGAGGAGGGGTAGCAGCGTGAGCAGAATCGAACGGCAATACCAATAGACCGCCAGCGCCGTCAGCAGGGTGGCCAAGGCAAAGAACTGCGCGACGCTGCGGGCGCCGTCGGCGATGTCGCCGATCTGCTTGGCGAAACCGATGATCTCGATTGCGTGCTCGGGCGATTCGAGCTTGCTGCGGAGGCCGTTTTCCAGCCGGGCGGCAAGGTCGAGGTAGTCAAGCTTGCGATGGGTGTTGGGGTCTTCCTCAAGCAGGTCAGCGACAATCATCGCCGCCGTCCCGTCGTTGGCGACCAGGCTGCCTATGTAGCCGCCGCGGATGGCTCGATCCTGGATCCGGGCAATCTTGCCTTCATCGAGCGCTTCGGGCGTGATGTTGCCTCCGATCACGTCCTCGGCCTCGAAGCCTTCCTCCGTCAATTCATAGACCCGCGTGTTGGGCGTCCACAGGGACTGGACGGAACGCCGGTCTATTCCGGGCAGGAACAGCACGGCTTCGGTGACTTCGTGCAGTTTCCTGAGCGACGGCGCAGTCCAGATGCTGCCCTGGCGGGCACGCACCACGATCATGATGCGGTTCGAGCCGAAGAGCTGGGTCCTGTACTGGAAGAAGGTGTCGGTGTATTCGTGCCCGATGGGCAGCTGCTTGTCGAAGCCCGCCGACATGTGCAGACGGGACGCCAGTACGCCCATGCCGATCGTGAAAGCGGCGAGGATGAGCAGGGTCGGTGCGCGAAACCGGAAGAAAAACGATTCCAGGCGTTTGACTACGTCGACAATACTGCCGCTCATCTCAGACAGTTCTTGCCCAGGGCGGCCGGGCATGCCCGGCCGCGTTGTGGAGAATCAAGAGACAACCGAACTCCCGGTTCAGAAGGTGTAGGAAACCATCGCGCTCAGGATGTCGCGGTCACGCATCATGTTCAGGTTGCCGCCACCGAAGAAAGTCGTGTAGCCGACACCGACCTTCCACTGGTTGTGATAGTCGAAGTTCAGGTTAAACGCGACGGCCTTGCGCCCTTTGACGAAGGGCAAGGCGTTCGGGCTGGTGCCTTCGACATCGTGGTAGTAGTCGATCATCGGGGTCACGGTCCAGCCTGAGCCGAAGATGTTGGCATAAGTCAGCCCCACTTCGGCGACAAAGCCCCACGAAGTCTTGGTGGGAATATCGTAGTTATTGAGCAGGTAGGGAATGCGTCCCGAACGGTCGAGATTCGGATAGTGCGTCACGGCCACTTCGCCCAGGAAGTAGCCCTCGGCCGCGCCCAGCGGAGCCGTCATTTCCGGCGCGAACAGTCGGAAGCCGGTCAGATGCGCCTGCCACTTCTTCTCGGTGACATAGCCGTTGACCAGTGCTTCGGCACCATTGGCCGCCACCGCCGCCTCGGCTAGGCTGTAGCGCCCCGCGAACGGCACGGTCGGATCGATCGCGACGCTGTCGCGCGGCCGGTAGGACAACTCGGCACCGATGGCCCAGTCGCCCAGCTTGGTGTTGAGAGAAACCCCGAACAGGTTGCGGTTCTCGCCGTATTGCTCGACCGCGGCCGAAATGACTTGATTCGCCGGATCGGCGATGCAGCCGCTGCTGCCGCCGATGCAGTAGGACTTGAAGCCGATAAACGGAATCTTGTCGTGATAGCGGATGAAGTAGGCGGCGTACTCCGTGTCGCCGCCAGAGGGCTTGTAGCGCAGATTCAAGCCGAACTGGCCGCTGTTCTTCGGCATGTCGCGCTGGAGGGGGACGATGGTCCCGGCAGCGGCCAGATAATCCATGGTCCGACCGCGCGTCGGGTCGAAGTCGCCGAGCGTGCCGTATGGCGCAGGGAAGCCGGCGCCGCTGAAGATCGGCGAGAACGCGGCGAAGTTGTTGGGCACCGAGGTAGTGATAAAGGCCCCGCGCCTGCCGCCCCTGCCCAGGAAGTCCGCCGAGGACCAGTAGGTGCCAGCCGGATCGAAGATGAACCTGTTCCAGTGAAACTGGTAGTAGGCCTCCGTCGAAAAGCCGCCGCCAAGACCCGTCGATAGTGACAACATGGGTGCCGGCACGAAGACTTCCTTCAACTGGGCGCCGGGAATGTGGATCTTGCGCAGATCAAGGGCATTGATGGAATTGACGCCGCCGATGATGAAGATGTCCTCACCCCAGCTGATCACCTGGTTGCCGAACTTCAACTTGGCCGTCTGTCCGCCCAGTGAGAGTTCCTTTGACAGCCACAGATCGAGCAGAGAGATGTTCTTCTCCATGGCGTCCCTGGCGTCGGGGTGCAAGGGCGTTCGGTTCGTATCGTCGGCGCGGAAGTCCGAGGACCACGTGAAACGGCCCAGCGCCGACCAGTTCCCTTGCTCTTTCAGGAAAAGCTCGTGTGTGCCCTTGAGCACCGCCGAGAATATCCTGCCTTTCTTGTAGTTGAGGTCACCATCGTCGGTTTGGGCATAATTGAAATCAGGGATCGAAGCGATACCTCCACCTGGCCCATTAACACGCTCGCCCAGTTTCCCCGTAGTGGGAACGTTCCCTCCCGAGTCGTTGCCGATGATCGACCTGTCGGGCGACTGCAGGCGCATCTGCACGCCGAAGGAAATCGTCGAATCGAAACTGCCAGTGATGCCATTCTCCATCTCGAACTTGAAGGCCTGTGCCGGCAGGCTCGTGCCAATGCCGATCGCGGCGATCATCGTCGCCATGGGCGACCAGCGGGTCATGATGTTCTTCATTGTCTGTCTCCCCAATCAGATTCAACGTGGATCAGCGTTCGCCGGCGCGCCGAAGTTCGTCAGGCTCGAAGCGCTTCGGGTCGATCCGACCCTCCGCGCCCGCCAGCCAGTCCGTCGGTTTCGATTCCTGCGTGGCGTTTTCCGCCATGTAGCGGTTGACGTTGAGGTCCCATGACATGAACTCCTGGCTGACGCAGGCGCCCAGTTCGACGGCGGGATAGATCGATGCTTCCATCACCCGCCAGAGCTTGCCCTGGGCGTCGTAAAGATCCGCCGCCATGATCATCCAGGTGTCTTCGTCGATATAGAAGACGCGCTTGGCGAACATGTGACGCATGCCTTGCTTGACGGTTGCCTCGATTTTCCAGACGCGATGCAACTCGTAGCGCATCAGATCCCGATTGGGATAGAGGCCGCCGTAGACCTCCGACACCTTGCGCTTGGCGACGAACTTGAAGCTGTTGTAGGGAATGTACATCTCCTGCTTGCCGACAAGTTTCCAGTTGTAGCGGTCGAGCATCCCGGCGAACATCGGGTACTGGTCGGCGGTTTCCAGATTCTCGTAACCGGGGATCGGATTGTCGTACTCAAAGGCGGGCAGCCGCCGGACACGTCGCTGCCCCGGAAAGTACATCCAGGCGTCGTTGCCCTTGTTCAGGAAGTAATGCGCCATGATGACCTCGCCGGTACGTGAGGCCGGAGCCGTGGCCACGTTGAGGATCTTCATTTGCACGTCCCCGACATCGTCGATCGACCTGGCCTTGGTCGAGGCAAAAGGCGTGATCAGCCACTGATCCTGCGCGAGGCCGTAGAAACTGCCATCGGGGTTGATGAAGTTGGTCTGGTAATACTCGATGCGCCCCTCGCCCTGCCAGCGGAGGCGATGATTCCAGACGGCTTCGGCGCCGTTCTTCGGGATCGGGAAGGGGAAGCCGCCCCCGACCGCCTGCGCCAGGTTGTCCTTGCCGTCGGCGGTGAGCTTGGCGGCGGTGGCGTTGAGGCGTGTCTGCGTGTAGACAGGATCCGGATAGCCACAACTGCGCTGAGTCGGATAGACATCCATCCGGTAGCCCTTGCGGGTCCTGATCAACTCGATGGCGCCTTCGGAGAGCTTGTCCTTGTATTTTTCGACATTGCCGGCATCGATGGAGAACAGCGGCTTGTCGGCGGCATACGGATCGACGCGCGTGTCGCCGAGCTTGTGCTTGCCCTTCGGCTGCCCGCCTTTCCATTCCGGGATGCTGCCATCCTTGTTGCCGGCACGTTCGGCGCCGACTGGCGTCAGTTCCTTGCCCAGGTGAACGGCCTCCGGTTCACCGACTGCCGCCAGCACTTGACCGGCCGTGGCCACCAGCCCGATAGCTAGCAGATATCGCGTCATGCTCATGTCTTGTCCCCTTGATCTGGTTATGTTCTCTGCCTGATACGGTTTGTAAGTGACGGGCCTTGCTCTACTCGATGATCACCCCGATGCCCTTGAGTCGACCGACGATTTCGGCCCGGAACGCCGGGACGTCGTCCAGCGGCTGGCTGCGCAGCCTGGCGACTTCCTGCTCGGAGTAGGGCGGAGCATCGGGCGGCATCTCGGCCGGACTGAATTTCCCGAGAATCCAGTTCAGCAGTTCGGCAACCGCTCCATCCGGCAGGGCCGACTGCGAGGTTCCGGGTACCTGGACCAGGAAGTCGCGTCCACCGGCAACGCGGAGAAAATGGCCGAGGGTGTTCCGCATCGTTGGAATGCCGGCACCCGGACTGCCGGAGCCGTCTAGGCCGTGACAACCGGAACAATGCAGCATGTAGTTGGCTTGGGGCGAGCCGGCATCGGCGCCATGAACCGCGCTCGCCAGCGCCAAGACGCAGACGCCGAGGGCAAACTTCATCGCTGTCCTCCCCTTGCCAACTTGGTTCGCTGCCCGTAAGTCAGTCCCGGCGACCCGCCTCGCGAGCGTATCTGGGCAACCCACTGCGGAGTGAGCCAGTCCGCATCGCCGATACCATTGAACTGGGCTAGAACGTGGCGCAACACTTCCGCGATATCCTCGTCGGTCAATCCGGCGAACGAAGGCATGCGGCCGAGAAAGCGCATTCCCTCCATTTCGACCATGCCGGTCATGCCCGTCAGCGGCACGCTGACCAGATACTCGCGTCCGCCGGGGAGGCCGGCGTAGCGCCCGATGGCGTCCTGCAACGGCGGCGCGACACCCTGTGCCCCGCGGCCATCGGCCTGATGGCAGACCTGGCAATGCTCCGTATAGAGCGCCGTGCCCCGGGTTGACTGATCAGCGGCGGCCGCAATTGGCATGGCCATTACCGCGATGAAGGCCGACGCAAGTGCCGCTGCCTGCATGGCTCTCAGCCCCGTTTCTCCGCCACGCCGACAATCGCAGCGACCGTGCAATGGTAGGTGTTGCTGCTGTTGGCCATGCACCAATTGACGTCGTTGTGGACGCCCATGCGATAACCGGGGCGCTCGCCTTCATTGCGGTTGCAGAAACACTGGCCGCACATCGTCACGCCACAGCAGTCGTTGTAGCTGATCAGATAATCCTTGCCATCATTGGGATTGTGGCAGGTGCCGACCCAGGTGACCTTGGAGACTTCCGTCCCTGGCGGGCAGGAGGACACGCTGCCACCGCAACAACTGCAAATGAAGCCGTCGAGGGCGCAATGACGCCAGTACTCGCAACTGGTCTCGTCATTGATCCTGCTCTTGGGTTTTGCGTTGGCGGCCTTGGCAACTCGGTCGAATGGCAGCACCGGCAGCAACACCGCAGAACCGAGCATCAACTTGCCCAACCGCGCGATGGCACTGCGCCGCGATGCCGATTGAGCGACACGCCTTGACTGCCTTTCAAAGAAATCGTCGAACCATTTCATGAAGCGCTCCTTGAAGCATGCGCCGTTGCGTCGGCATGATCAATGAATTCCTGGATCGAGGCGACACCGGCCTCCTTGGCGGTGAAGAGACTTTCCAGATGCTCTCGCGAGTTGATCAATCCTTTGGCCCGCACGCGCCCTGCTTCGTCGATCAGTACAGCATAGGGCAGCTTGCCGACATGGAAAGTGATGGCCAACTCGCTGGACAGGACATAGGGGAAGTCGGTCAGCCCGGCGGTGCAATAGAAGGCAAGTTGTTCGTGCAGTTCGCCATCGCTGGCAAAGACGATATCGAGCCAGTCCTTCTCGGCGGTGCGGATCGACTTGAGGATCGGCAGCAGTTTCTTGCACACCGGGCAGGTTGGCGAGAGGAAGAACAGCAGCTGGCTTCGGCCCAGCGCCGCCCCGACATGGACTTCGCCACCGGCGATCGCCGCGAGCGTCATGACCGGGCTGGGGTCCCCCACCTTTGGTCCCTGGTCGATCATCAGCGCGCCCATGGGTGCAATGCGTTCGTAAAGCACGCCGATCTGACGGGAAAGGGCCAGCACGACCACGACCAATGCCAGGACAACCAGCCACAGAACGATATTGGAGATGATGAGCGCTTCCTGCATATCCTGGCCTCGATTAGCGAAAAACTGG
The DNA here is from genome assembly GCA_964469455.1 of uncultured Rhodocyclaceae bacterium. Lineage (GTDB taxonomy): Bacteria > Pseudomonadota > Gammaproteobacteria > Burkholderiales > Rhodocyclaceae > Fen-999. The sequence continues at coordinate 10,401 of CAYXZX010000007.1, forward strand.
CGTGGCCGGTCGATTGGCCAGCAATTGATTGAAAACGGCGTACAAACCGAACAGCGCCAGCACGGTGGCCGCCACAGTCAGATAGTCGAGCCAGACCAGGCCGCGCTCGACCTCGCCATGCATCACGACCACGATGGCGGCCATCAAGGCCAGGTTGCGTGACACCAATGCCCACGACAGCGGTTGATGAGAGAGTCCGCCGCAGCCGCAGTCGATGTCGCGCCGCCCCCTCAGCAGATTGACGACCACGGCGCCTGTTGCCAGCGACAGCACCAATAATGCCGTCGCCCCACCCGTCGGGGCGGTTTTGGGCAGCAGCAGCATGATGCCCGCAGCCGCCTCCGTGACGGGCATACAGAATGCGAGCACCGGCGCCCATGATCCGGGCAAGAGCCTATAGTCTTCGATCGCAGCGCTGAACATCAAGGGATCGCGAAGCTTCTGCCAGGCGCCAAACAGCAACAGAATGGCCAGTGTCGCGGCCAGGCCGTGTACGGCAACAGGATCGAACACAAACGAAAAACCGGGCATCACTGGGTTTCCAGCAAGGTCGGGGTGTCGCCCGGCACGGATCCCGACAAGACTTTCTTCAGCCGGGAGCCACCCTCGAACACCGTGATGGCCGGCCGCTCGATGGCAAAGGCGAAGAGGCGAGGAGTGCTGCCCTGGGTTACCGCTAAGCCACTGATATCGTGCGCCTTGACTCTCGATAGGCGAGTCTTGCCGGCGACGTCGAATACCCAGATTTCGTGCGCCGGATTCTTGTGGCTTCCTTCGGCGCCCTTGGGATGCATGGTCACATAGGCAATGCCGCTGTCGACATGCAGGGCCAAGGGCTGGGTGCCACCCGGCCGCCAGCCCTGCTTGGCATCCTTCGGAGTCACCATTGGCCAGAATGGTTCGGCGACGGCGGCCTCCTGGGCGATGTTGACCGATTGCCAGTTTCCCTTGAAGGAAAGGAAGTGATAGACGTCACCTGCTTGCGCGCCCGGCGTGAACAATGCGTCGTCATCGGGATCGAAAAAGCGGGCGCTCTTCTTCTTGCCAATGGGGTTGCCATCTTTGTCATATGTCACCGTGAGCATCGTGCCGTCGCCGCAAAGGGTGGCGAACCGGTTAACCGATTTCGCGGGATAGACGCCAAAACAACCGGGTGTCGGGACCTCGGCAACCATTTTCTCCAGTCGTCGATCCACGATGCTGACCGAGGTGGCCGGAGTGGCATTTTGTATGAGGATAAAGCGCCCGTCCGCTGATGTGCGCATGGTCGCAACGCTTGGTAACGCCTGAACGTGGCGCGCGGGATAGGGAATCTCGGCCTTCAGCTTGAGCGTGGCGGCGTCGAAGACGTCGATTTCCTCATGCCGCTCGCCACGATTGAGCTTGCTGAAATAGGTAGTGACCGCGTATATCTCCGATCGATCCGGCGCGAGCGTGGTCTGCGCGAAACTGCCCGTCGATAGCACGCCCTCCAGCTTGAGAGTACGGCCGTCAATCACATACAGGCGACCGTCGGGAAGGTGTGGTAGCGCAAGGTCGGTGAAATAGAGGCGGTAAGGCGAGGCCGGCGGCAGTTGGGCTACCGTGATCTGCTCGACGGGCAATTCCGCCTGTACGGGCAGAACATGACCTGCCGCCCACAAGAATACCGGGCACGCCCGCAGAAAGCGTCCAAGCATCTGTCCCCTCCTTCAGCCGCCAGGCGGCATGAGCTTATTATTGACATGCATCAAACTGCAGTTCGGATTCTCTTGCAACGCAGCCCCTGAGCGATAGCCGAAATCGGAAAAGCTTTCGCAAAAGGTCAAGCGGATTTCACTCGCGGGACATGTCCGGCATTGCCAATTTATACCCCCATTGATCAGCGATTCCGCTATTCTTCGCCCTCTCGGGAGTCCGATTCCATGCTGCTTTGCGACAATTTCGATCGATAATCCGATGCAAGCCTCCGGTCAGCCGAGCATGACATTCGACTCCGATCACTCTGGAGGCGGATGCATTTTCAAGCATGTGATTACGCGCGATTCAGACGAGCATGCGGCCGCGCTGCAAGCGTGGGATCAGACATATAACCAGCTATCGCCGGGCGCCTTCATGGGTGCGCTGCAGCAAATCTGGCTGGGTAATATCCACGTGTTTCGGGAAACGACCAATCGGGCGGTCACTCAATCCGGCCTGCCGACCCGGGACTGTTTTGTGATTGGCGTGCCGCTCAGGATGAGCGATACGGCTTTATTCGGCAACCAGATCGTGATTCCCGATTCGTTTTTCATGTTTCGGGCCACCGACGGTTTCAGTTTGCGCACCCCGGAGTTTTTCGATGTCATAGGCATTGCCATTCCGGAGCCAGACATGGCTGCGGCGCTCGGTAGCCGACTTGAAGGCGAGATGCGAATTCTCCTTTCCGGGGCGCCGATGGTATTCATGCCGCCGAAGCCAGCCTTGGCGGAGTTCCGTCGCTGCCTGGTCTCGCTGTTCGATCCGGATTGCCTGCAGCCGCCGAACCGGCTTGCGGATGCCACGTACTGGCGCGGTTTGAGTGACAGCGTGCTGGGGCATCTCGTAAATCTGCTTCAAACAGCCCTGCGTGCGCCGCCGCCGACACCTTCGTTTCCCGGGCGTTGCCGGGTGGTCGAGCAAGCCGTGGCGTTTGCCCTTGCGCGAGGCGCGGAGCCCGTGACCGTCGGCGAGTTGTGCGCCAAGACCCGAGTCAGCCGGCGGATGCTCAACTATTGTTTTCAGGATGTCTTGAATACCAACCCGGTTCACTATCTCAAGGCGATCAGATTAAACGGCGTGCGGCGGGATCTAAGGCAGGCCGATCCGGTCCCAGGAGTGATACGAGACGTCGCGGGACGATGGGGCTTCTGGCATTTCTCCCGTTTTGCCAGCGAGTATCGCTCGCTTTTTGGCGAATTGCCTTCCGATACCTTGTGCCGGGGGCACGTCCGCGCGACTTGAGTGTGCGCAGGGGTAAAATCGCCGCAACTTTCAACAATAGACAGGGAGTTGCACCATGGCGAGCTATGCCACCGAATCGATCCGCGCCGTTGCCCTTGTGGGACACGGCGGTTCCGGCAAGACATCCCTGGCGGAAGCGCTGCTGTTTCGTGCCGGCGCCATTCCGGCCAAGGGCACCGTGGAAAAGGCCAGTACGGTCTGTGATTTTGATCCGCAGGAGAAGACGGCCGGCCACTCGCTGAACTCCGCCTTGGTCAACTTCGCCGCCGAAGGCGTGCACATCCATCTCGTCGATGCGCCGGGATACCCGGATTTTGCGGGCCAGGCCATTGCCGCACTGGCGGGCGTCGATACCGCCGTGGTCGTGATCAACGCACAGACCGGCGTCGAACTGATGACCGAGCGCATGATGCGCGCTGCCAAGGCACGCGGCCTGGCCCGCATGATCGTCATCAACAAGATTGATGCCGAGAACCTCGATCTCCCGGGCCTGGTGGCGGGCATCCGCGAACGCTTCGGCAATGAATGCAAGCTGCTCGACCTGCCCGCGCACGACCGGGCGGAAGTCGTCGAGGTGCTCGAACATGATAGCGGCGACGCCGATTTCGACACCGTCGCCCACGCCCATCGCGAGTTGATCGACCAGCTGGTCGAGGAAGACGAGGAACTGCTGGCGCGTTATCTCGAGGATGGCAAGGACCCGACGCCCGGCGAACTCCACGCACCTTTCGAGAAGGCGCTTCGCGAGGGGCACCTCGTCCCTATCCTGTTCGTTTCGGCGCGCACCGGAGCCGGCCTCGACCACTTGATGCATACCCTGGCGACGCTGGCGCCCAACCCGACGGAAGGTAACGCGCCGCCATTTTTCAAGGGCGAGCCTGGCGACAAGGACGTCGAAGCCTTTCACGCCGAGCCGGACCCGAAGAAGCATGTGCTGGCGCACGTGTTCAAGGTCATCGCCGATCCCTACATGGGCAAGGTAGGTGTCTTCCGCGTGCATCAGGGCACGATCCGCAAGGATTCGCAGCTATTCGTGGGCGACGGCAAAAAGCCGTTCAAGGCGGGCCATCTCTATCAGCTGCAGGGCAAGGATTACGTCGAGGTCGACGAACTCGTTCCCGGCGACATCGGCGCGGTGGCGAAGGTCGACGAGATCGAGTTCGACGTCGTCTTGCACGACTCTCATGACGAGGATCACATTCACCTCAAGCCGCTCGATTTTCCCCAGCCTATGCAGGGCCTGGCCGTCGAAACCAGGAAGAAGGGCGACGAGCAGCGCCTGTTCGAGATTCTGCACAAGCTGGAGATCGAGGATCCGTGCTTCCGCGTCGAGAGGCATCCGACCACGCACGAGACGGTCATCCAGGGCCTGGGCGAGATGCACCTGCGCTACAAGCTCGAGAAGATGGCGACGCAGTACAAGATGGAACTCGACACCAAGCCGCCGCGCATTCCCTATCGCGAGACGATCACCAAGAATGCCGAGGGCCATTGCCGTCACAAGAAGCAGTCGGGCGGCGCCGGCCAGTTCGGCGAGGTCTATCTCAGGATCGAGCCGCTCGAGCGCGGCAGCGGCTTCGAGTTCGTCGATCACGTCAAGGGTGGCGTGATTCCGGGCGTGTTCATGCCGGCGGTCGAGAAGGGCGTCAGGCAGGCGCTGGCCGATGGCGTGATTGCCGGCTATCCGGTCGAGGACTTGCGGGTCATCATCTATGACGGCAAGACCCATCCGGTCGACGGCAAGGAAGTGGCCTTCGTCACCGCGGGCCGGAAAGCCACGATCGCGGCCATCCAGGCCGCGAGCCCGATCATTCTCGAGCCGATCGTTAACGTCGAAGTCCTGGTGCCCGATGCCAACATGGGCGATATCGCCGGCGACCTTTCCTCGCGGCGCGGGCATGTCACAGGCACCACGCCCCGCGGACACGTGGTGGCGATTGCCGGGGAGGTTCCGCTGGCCGAAATCACCGACTATGCGTCCAAGTTGAAGTCCGTGACCGGCGGGCAGGGTTCCTATTCGATGGAGTTCTCGCGCTATGCCGCCGTGCCTCCGCCCACGCAGCAGAAACTTGCCGCTTCATTTAAGCTGCACGAGGAAGACGAATAGCGATAGCGGTGCTTGCCTCAACGCGACGCGGTCTGTTCCGGTCGGAACTTTCGAGCGATCTCGAGGAACGAGCGCAGGATGGGCGAGTCGTCCTGGCTGCGGTAGATGCAGCTCAGGTCGACTTGCGGTGGCGGATCGCGCACCAGCGGGCGGTAAATCACCCCGGGAAGCCTTAGGTTGATGGCGGACTCCGGGACGATGCAGATGCCGAAGCCTGTGGCGACCAGCGCCACGCCGTTCACGGCATCCCCGACTTCCTGGACGACCCAGGGTTCGAACCCATCCTGCCGGCATTGCTCGACGACAAGATCGATGAAGCTTGGCCGGGTGCCGCTTGGGAAAAGTACCAGCGGCTGGCGAGCCAGTTTGCGCCACGGGATCTGTTTTTCGCGGGAAAGCGGGTGATTCCGGTTGGCGGCGAGGTAAAGTTTTTCCATCAGGATCACTTCCGAAGTGATCCCGGGCGTTTCCTCGAGAAGTCGGTTGAATCCGACCGTCAACCGGCGCTCGCGTAGCGCGGCCACCTGCTCGCCCTTGGTCATGCTGTGCAGAACGATGTTGACGTCCGGATACTTCTGGCGGTAACTGAGCAGAATCTTGGGGATGGTGCCGAAGATTCCCGAGCCGAAGATGCCGATATCGATGCGACCGAGCCGGCCGAGCGCGACCTGCCCGGCTCTTTCAACGGCCTGGTCGGCGAGCGCCACGATGTTGCGCGCTTCGGTCAGTAGCAGTCGGCCCGCATCCGTGAGTTCGACGCCCCGGGCGGTGCGCTCGAGCAATCGTGCGCCGACATCTTCTTCGAGCTGTTTGATCTGGCGGGTGAGCGGCGGCTGGGAAAGATGTAGCCGCTCGGCGGCTCGACAGATGCTCAATTCCTCGGCGACCACGATGAAGTTCCTGAGATGGCGCAGTTCCATAGCTATCTCCACTGGAGCTAGTCATATCAAAAAGGTATGGCTGTTGGCTTCAAATGGTATTGGACGGTAATGCCTTGGATCAATATGTTTCCTGAGTCTGCAAGCCCAGGACCAATCAGATAGCGAGGAGGAGACAACATGGCGATGACAGGCGTGCTGAGACCGGGCCACGCCCAGCTACGGGTGCTGGACCTGGATGAGGCCTGCAAGTTCTACGGCGACGTGCTCGGCCTGGTCGAGACCGGCCGCGATGCGCAGGGCCGGGTGTATTACAAGGCATGGGACGAGCGCGATCACAACAGCGTGATCCTGCGCCAAGAAGATCGTGCAGGCATCGATTTCTTCGGCTTCAAGGTCGACAGCAAGGCAAGCCTCGACAAGTTTGACCGGGATCTCCAGGCCTATGGCTTGAAGACGGAGCGCATTCCGGCCGGGGATCTCCTGGAGACCGGCGAGCGCGTGCGCTTCGAGCTTCCGTCGGGCCACAAGATCGAGCTTTACGCCGAAAAAACCGATGTCGGCAACGGCTTGCCGGAAGTGAATCCCGGGCCGTGGAACGCGCAATCCGAGCATGGCATCGCGCCGGTGCGCATGGACCATATCCTGCTCTACGGACCGAATATCGCCGAGAACAAGAGGATATTCACCGAGGTACTAGGCTTCTATCTGGTCGAGCGGGTCCTGATGCCCGAAGGCACACCGGGCGAGGCGGCCATTTGGCTTTCCTGCTCGATCAAGTCGCACGACATCGCCTTCGTCGAGTATGCCGAGCCGGGCAAACTCCATCACCTGTCGTTCTATCTGGATAGCTGGGAGAAGACCCTGCGCGCCGGGGACATCATGTCGATGAACGGCGTGCCGGTTGACATCGGCCCGACGCGCCACGGCATCACGCGCGGCACGACCATCTATGCCTGGGATCCCTCGGGCAACCGTTTCGAGACTTTTAGCGGCGGCTACCATCCATATCCCGACTGGAAGCCAAAGACCTGGACCTTCGAGAATCTCGGCCAGGGCCTCGACTTCCCGCAGCGCAAGTTGCACGACACCTTCCTGACGGTGGTGACATGAGTTTGTCGACTGCTGAAAGCCAGGACCATCTAAGCCTCGTCGGGAACCCAACCCATGCCCATCATTGAAATGCATTTGCTCGAGGGCAGGACGGTCGAGCAGAAACGCAAGGCTGCAGCAGCGATCACCGGCGCCGTGGTCGATTCCCTCGGCGTCCGGCCGGAGCAGGTTCGGATCCTGATCACCGAGCACGGCCTCGACGACTTTTCGGTTGGCGGGAAGACCGCAGCCCAGCGTGCCGCGACGACTGACTCTCGTCCAGCCTTGGTGGCAGCAGGCGAATAGGGACATGGCCAAGGTCAAGTGCGCCCTGATCGGTTCCGGAAACATCGGCACCGACCTGATCTACAAGATACGGCGTAGCCAGGTGCTCGAGCCAGTCTGGATGGTTGGCATCGATGCCAGTTCGGAAGGGTTGGCGCGGGCGCGCGAACTGGGGCTTAAGACAACCGCGGAAGGTGTCGATGGACTCCTGCCGCACGTGTTGGCCGACGGAGTGCAAATTGCTTTCGATGCGACGTCCGCCTATGTTCATCCCGAGAATTCGCGCAAGCTCAATGCGCTCGGCGTCCTTGTGATCGACCTGACGCCCGCCGCGATTGGCCCGCTGTGCGTGCCGCCTGTCAATCTGCGCGAACACGCCGACAAAGTCGAAATGAACGTGAACATGATTTCCTGTGCGGGGCAGGCGACCATACCGATCGTTCATGCGATATCCCGGATCCAGAGCGTCGACTATGCCGAGATCGTCGCCAGCCTGGCGTCGAAATCCGTGGGGCCGGGCACGCGGGCGAATCTGGACGAGTTTACCTACACGACATCCAACGCGCTGCGAGCCGTGGGTGGCGCACGGCGCGGCAAGGCCCTGGCGATCATCAATCCGGCCGAGCCGCCCATGATCATGCGCAACACCATTTCATGCCTGACCGACGAGGAACCGGAGCAGGCGGCCATTACCGCATCCGTGCTGGAGATGATCAAGGAAGTGCAGAAATACGTGCCAGGTTATCGCCTGGTCAACGGTCCAGACTTCGATGGCCGGCGTGTGACGGTGTTCATGGAAGTGGCGGGGCTCGGTGATTATTTGCCCACCTATGCCGGCAACCTCGACATCATGACGGCGGCGTCGACGTGCACGGCGGAGCTGTTCGCCGAGGAAATTCTCGCCGGCACCATCAAGCTGGAGCCGTGGCGACAGGAGGTTGCGTGATGGACCTGAAGGGACGCAAGGTTGTGCTCCACGACATGTGCCTGCGCGACGGCATGCACGCCAAGAAGGAGCAGATGTCGCTGCACCAGATGGTCAGGGTGGCAACCGCCCTCGATGCTGCCGGCGTGCCACTGCTGCAGGTGACGCATGGCGCCGGGCTGGGCGGCAACTCACTCCAGCACGGTTTTGCGCCACATAGCAATGAAGAGTATTTGCGCGCGGTGGTACCGCGCCTGAAACAGGCCAGGGTGTCGGTGCTGCTCATTCCCGGCCTGGGTACCATGCGCGAGCTCCAGTCGGCCCATGATTGCGGTGCACGCAGCGTACATGTGGCCACGCATTGCACCGAGGCGGATACCTCGCCCCAGCATATCGCGTTCGCGCGCAAGCTCGGGATGGATACCAGCGGCTTCCTCATGATGGCGCATCTCAATACGCCTGACGGACTGGCCCAGCAGGGCCGGCTGATGGAGTCCTACGGCGCCCAGACGGTCTATATCACCGACTCGGCGGGCTACATGCTGCCGGACGATGTCAGGCGCGCGGTCGGCGGCATGCGCGCCGTGCTCAAGCCGGAGACCGAGATCGGCTTTCACGGCCACAACAACCTTGGCATGGGCATCGCCAATTCGCTGGCGGCAATCGAGGAAGGCGCGAGCCGAATCGATGCATCCGTCGCGGGACTCGGCGCGGGTGCCGGCAACACGCCGCTCGAGGTGTTTGCCGCCGTGTGCGATCGCATGGGCATCGTTACGGGGGTTGATCTCTTCCAGTTGATGGACATAGCCGAAGATGTCATCGTGCCCATGATGGACCACTTGGTGCGCGTCGACCGTGAATCGCTGACGCTCGGTTTTGCCGGCGTCTATTCCACTTTCCTGCTGCATTCGAAGCGGGCAGGGCAGCGCTATGGCGTGCCGGCCCGCGACATCCTGGTCGAGCTCGGGCGCAAGAAGATGATTGGCGGCCAGGAAGACATGATCCTCGATACCGCGATGACCATGGCCAGGGAGCGGGGGCTTCTTCGGGACGTTGCCCCATGAAACCTGCCGGGATGCAAGCGTCGCTGGCAGTGGTGGTTGGCGCTACCGGGGCGTTCGGTCGCCAGATCGTTGCCCGGCTGCTGGATCGCGGCTTGAGCGTGCTGGCAGTAGCGCGTACCGCCTCGTCACTGGCTGCTCTGGAGAAGGCGTTTCCCAGTATCAGGCCATGCATCGCCGACCTCGCTTCGGATGCGGCGATCGAGGCAATCGCTGGCGCGGTTGATGAGCCGGTAAGGATGGTCGTGCACGGGCCGGGCGTGGCGGTGGCCGGCGGCATCCTCAACGCGCCGACCGAAGCTGTCGTCGATGCCGTCAATATCAAGGTGGGAGGTATGCTGCGTCTCGTGCGCGCCGTCGATCCATGGCTCGGAAAATCGTCGAGGCTGGTAGCCATCGGCGGACACTACGGCTTCGAGCCAACGGCCTATGCGGCGGCCGCGGGAATTGCCAACGCTGCCCTTGCCAACCTGATGCGGCAGTTGAGTCTGGTTTACGGCGAACGCGGTATCACCGCCCACCTGATCGCGCCGGGGCCCGCCGATACCGACCGGCTCCGGCGTGTTGCGGCGGATCGTGCCACGCAGCGTGGGACCTCCGTCGAGCAGGTCATGGCCGAAATGGTCACCGAATCGTCAATCCATGCCATGACGACGCCGGCTCAGGTGGCCTGGGCCGTCGCCCTGCTGCTCGACCCTGAAGCGGATGCCATGACCGGTTCAGCGCTCATGCTTGATTCGGGACGCCGACGCGGCCTGCCCTGAAAACGAACTGGAGCGAACGCGACATGCCCGTCCTCAACTTCCATCTGGTCGAAGGTCAATACAGCCAGGCGCAGCATGAACGTCTGTTACTCGACTCGAGCCGGTTCTTCGCCGAGGTGCTGAAGTGTCCGATCGATCGGGTTCGCGTGTTCATCAGCCTGCATCGACCCGAACTGTTTGCCGTGGGGGGGCGACTGGTGAGTAACGCCGACACACGGGCGCCGTATTTCACCTTCGTCGTGCTCGAAGGGCGCCCCCTGGAGGATCGGCAGAAGCTGCTGACCGGATTTACCGACATTGTCGTCGAGGTGCTCGGTGTCGATCGCGGACTCGTTCGTGGCGGCATCGTGCCGGTGGCGCCTGAGAATTGGGCCATCGGCGGCGAGCCGGCCAGCCGCAAGCGGGCCGACGAGGTGCGTGCACGAGCAGAGGCCGCCGCACGGAAGGGCGGCGTCTGATCATCAAGGAGGAAAGACATGCAAATCGATTTGCAGACCATCAACATCAAGCCGCTGCGTCAGACATTCGATCATCTGGCGCGGCGCTTCGGCGACAAGCCGGCTTCGCGGTATCAGGAGGGCACCTACGACATCCAGCAGGACTACCTTTTCCACTATCGACCGACCTGGGAGCCGGACCGCGAGATATTCGACGAGCGTCGCACCGCGATCAGGATGCGTGACTGGTACGACTTCAAGGATCCCCGCCAGTTCTATTACGGCACCTACACCATCGCCCGCGCCAAGCAGCAGGAGGGGGCGGATGCCGCGTTCGAGTTCGCCGAGGAAAGTGGCCTCGACGGCCTGCCCGATGCAGTGCGCAAGCTGGTGCTGGAAGTGTTGCTGCCGATGCGCCATTTCGAATGGGGCGGCAACATGAACAACACCTTCATTTCAGCTTATGGTTATGGCACGGCCATCGAGGCCGCCTGCATGTACGCTGCCATGGATCGGTTGGGGATCGCCCAGCAGATCAGCCGGATCGGGCTGGCGGTGGGCGGCGAGACGGCGCTTGATGCGGCGAAGGCCACCTGGCTGAGCCATCTTGCCTGGCAGCCGCTGCGCAAGTATGTGGAGGACAGCTTCGTGATCCGGGACTGGTTCGAACTGTTCGTCGCCCAGAACCTGATTCTCGATGCGCTGGTTTATCAGTTCCTGTACGTGCATGTAGACAAGCTCGCGTTGCGCGAGGGCGGCGCGCTGTTCGGACTGGTCACCAAATTCATGAAGGACTGGCATGGCGAGACGACCCGCTGGGTCGATGCGGTCGTGAAAGCGGCGGTTGGCGAGTCGGCGGAGAACAAGGCGCTGGTGGGAGCATGGTTGGGCAAGCACCGGGCCAGCGCGTCGACGGCGGTGGAAAGTCTCGCGCAGTCGATATTCGGTGCGGCGACCGCCGATGTCATGGACACCATCCAGAGCGACCTGCAGGCACGCCTGCAGAAAGTCGGGCTCTGACCTCGGAGGAGATGAGACATGGATACAAAAGCCGGCGAGAAGAAGCTTTCCCTGAAGGATCGCTATCGCCACCTGACCCGCGGTCTCGGCTGGGACACGACCTATCAGTCCATGGATGAGGTATTTCCATACGACAGGTACGAAGGCATCAAGATCCACGATTGGGAGAAATGGGAAGACCCCTTCCGCCTGACCATGGACGCCTACTGGAAATACCAGGCTGAGAAGGAACGCAAGCTTTACGCGATTCTCGATGCCTTCAATCAGTCGAATGGCCATCTCAACGTCACCGACGCGCGCTATCTCAACGCCATCAAGCTGTTCTTTACGGCCATTCCGCCCCTGGAGTACATGGCCCACCGAGGGTTTTCGATGGCCGGCCGCCAGTTCCGGGGCGTGGGTCCGCGCGTTGCCTGCCAGATGCAATCACTCGACGAGATTCGCCACGCGCAAACCCAGATTCATACGGCGAGCAACTACAACAAGTACTACAACGGCATGCACGCTTTCGTCCATCAGCTGCCGCGCATGTGGTACATGTCCGTGCCGAAGTCCTTCTTCGACGACGCCATCACAGCCGGGCCGTTCGAATGGATGATCGCCATCGGTTTCAGCTTCGAATACGTGTTGACCAACCTGCTATTCGTGCCCTTCATGTCGGGTGCGGCCTACAACGGCGACCTGGGGACGATGACGTTCGGCTTCTCGGCACAGTCCGACGAGGCGCGTCACATGACGCTGGGTCTTGAGTGCATCAAGTTCATGCTCGAACAGGATCCGGACAACCTGCCCATCGTCCAGCGGTGGATCGACAAGTGGACCTGGCGTGGTACCCGGGTGCTGGCGCTGGTGGCCATGATGATGGACTACATGCTGCCAAAGCGCGTCATGAGCTGGAAGGAGGCCTGGGAAATCTACTTCGAGCAGAACGGCGGCGCCCTGTTCAAGGATCTCGCCCGCTATGGCGTCAAGGTGCCGGATTGCGCGGCACAGGCCGCCGTGGAAAAAGAACACGTTTCCCACCAGCTATGGGCGGCGGTTTACCAGTGGAACTTCGGCACCATGTTTCATACCTGGATTCCGCAACCCGAGGAGCTCGACTGGCTGTCGGCGAAGTACCCGAACACGTTCGACAAGTACTACCGTCCGCGCTGGGAGTTGTGGGCGGATATGGCGAAAGGAGGCCGGCGCCACCTGAACACTGGACTGGCACAGCTCTGCCAGGTTTGCCAGTTCCCGATGATCTTCACCGAGCCGGACAATCCGGGCAAGCTCTGCCATCGCGAAGTCGATTACAAGGGCGAGAAATACCATTTCTGCTCGGCCCATTGCCGGCACATCTTCGACCATGAGCCGGAGAAGTACATTCAGGCCTGGCTGCCAATGCCGCAACTGCTTCAGGGCAACAGTGGCGGCGGTGGCGTGGCGGAGTGGCAGGCATGGGTGCACATGGTGCCCGGCAAGGACAACATGGACTTCGAAGGCTCGGAAGACCAGAAGAACTTCGCCCTCTGGAAGGGCATGGCCACGTCGAATGGATGACAGGAGGAGATAATGACCGTTGCTGCGATCAAGGAATATGTCGGCGTGCCGCTCGACACCGTGGCCAACTTCCATGGCAATCAGTTGCTCTACGTCTGCTGGGACGGCCACCTCATGTACGCGGCGCCGTTCATCTTCGGGCCTGCTCCGACGATGAAGTTCATCGATGTGCTGAAGCAACTGGTCGAGCCGGTGATCAAGGATCATCCGGATACGCCCCGGATCGATTGGCTCAAGACCGAGTGGGAGAAAGGCGACAGGCCATGGCGTCCCGACTTCGACAAGAGCATTGCCGAGAACGGACTGGTGCACAAGGAGTACCTGCGCTTCCGGACGCCGGGACTGACCGGATACAGGGGACTGGGAATCTGAGCGTGACTTGCGGAAGGGCCAAGCCCTTCCTACAATGGCCGCATGATCGTTCGTCGTTTCCACCTGCTGCCGCTGTTCATCGCCGCGCTCTGGCTGCCGTTCCAGGCCATCGCGGCGGTGGCGATGCCGTTTTGCCGGCATGGCGAGGCGCACAAGGCGGCTCGGGTCGTGACGACCGAGGAACATTGCCACATGCACGACGTTCAAGCGCCGCCCGGCGGCCACGGAGCGGATCACGGTCCGTCGTGTGACGATTGCGGGTTCTGTCACCTGGCATCGGCGGGCATCGTGCCGACGCCGGAACATGCTGGCCCAATGATTCCGGCTGATTCCGATTACCGGCCGTTCGCGCCGTTCGCCCCGGCGAGCGTCACCCTTGAGCCGCCTCAGCAACCTCCCAAACGCCTGGCCTGACAGCCAACGCGGCTGATCCCGGCCGCGAGCCGGTGGCTTCCCGCCATCGCTCTTCCTGTCAACAATGCATGGAGGTTCGTCATGAAATCACGTCTGGTCGCACTCGCACTCTCCCTGTTGTCCACGCTCGCGTTCGCCGCCGATGTTCCGTGGGCGCACGGCACCCTCAAGAAGATCGCCGGCAACAAGGCCACCATTGATCATGGCCCCATCGACAGCATCGGCATGGGACCGATGACGATGCAGTTCACCGTCAAGGATGCCGCCGGACTCGCCAAGCTCAAGGCGGGCGACAAGGTGCGCTTCCAGGCGATCATGGCGGGCGGCGACATCGTCGTCACGCGCATCGAAACCACGAAGTAGGAGCTCGCCATGTTCAAGCCCGTCAAATGCGGGCTGGTGGCGATGGCAGCGCTCTCGACGTTGACCGCTCGGGCGGACGCCTTGTCGTCGTCGCCCCTTGGCGGCAGCGTTGAAGCATTGCTTGCCTTCGCCCGCCAGCAGAGTCCCGAGGTCATCGCGCTGCAGCTCGAAGCGGATGCCGCGCGTGAGCGCGCCGCCTCGGCGGGCGCGCTGCCCGATCCGACCGCGCGCATCGAATGGCGCGATGTCACCAACGAGGCGGTCGGCGGTAGCGCCAACCTGTTGCCAGCACGCGTCGGCAGCACCAAGTACACCTTCATCCAGCCGCTGCCCTTCTGGGGCAAGCGCGATCTCAAGCGCGCGACGGCCGAGGCGGAAGCCGAGGCGGCACGCGGCCGCGGCGACGCCGGTTGGAACGAGCTGGCGGCGCGCATCAAGACCGCCTACGCGCTCGACCACGCGCTGTCGCGGCAACTGGCGCTAAGCCGCGAAGTCGGCGACCTGCTCGATCAGCTGGAGGCGATCAGCCGCAGTCGTTATGCCAATGGACTGGCACCGCAGCAGGATGCCATTCGGGCACGCGTCGAGCGCACGGCGCTGCAAGCCGAACTGGTGCAGCTGGAGAACGAGCGCCACCATGCGCGCGTACGCATCAACGGCCTGCTGGCGCGCCCCGCGCATGCAGCGCTCGCGGAGCCGCGGTCGCTGCGCCCGATGCTGGCGAGTCTCGACCATGCGGACCTGTCCGAGCGTCTGCGCGCGCGCAACCCGCAACTCTTCGCCGCCGACGCCGGCATTCGCGCCGCCGAGCGCAATCGCGATGCGGTCTATCGAAACCGCTATCCAGATCTGGCGCTGGGCGTGTCGCCGATCCAGACGCGCAATCGTGTGAGCGAATGGGAGCTCATGGTCGAGCTCAACATTCCGCTCCAGCAGGACAGCCGGCGCGCCCAGGAGCGCGAGGCGGAGCGAATGCTCGAGGCGGCGCGGGCGCGGCGCGATGCGAGCGCCAACCAGCTGCTGACGGAACTGGCGGAGAACGTCTCGGGTTACGAGACGGCCCGGCGGCTGGAGGCGCTGACGCGCGGCGAACTGCAGCAGCAGGCGCAACTCACGTTTCAGTCGGCGCTGGCCGGCTACGAGAACGGCAAGGTGGACTTCGCCACGCTGCTCGACGCGCAGCGGCAGATTCGCAAGGCGAAGCTCGACGTCATCAGGGCGCAGGCCGAGCAACAGGCGCGGCTCGCCGAGATCGAAAAGCTCGTCGGAGGCGAAATATGAAACAACTCCTGGTCCTTGCCGTGGCCGTCATGCTTGCGATGGCCGCGGGCTACTGGTTGGGCACGAGCAAAGTCAGCCATGGCGACACGCCGACGCCGGCGGTCGTTACCGGCAAGAAGCTGCTTTACTACCGCAATCCGATGGGGCTGCCGGATACCTCGCCGGTGCCGAAGAAGGACCCGATGGGCATGGACTACATTCCGGTCTATGAGGGCGAGAAGACGGCGCAGGACAGCGGCATCAAGGTCAGCGCCGAGCGCGTGCAGAAGTCGGGGGTAAAGTCAGTCGTCGCGGAACGCCACGCCATTGACCGTGCCGTGCGTGCATCCGGGCGGATCGACGTGGACGAGCGGCGCGTGTTCACCATCGCGCCGAAGTTCGAGGGCTGGATCGAGCGCCTGCAGGTCAATGTTACGGGCCAGCCGGTGGTACGCGGCCAGGCGTTGTTCGAGGTGTACAGCCCCGAACTGGTCTCGGCGCAGCGCGAATATGCCATTGCCGCCAAGGCGGCGGCAGAGGCGACACCCGAATCGCGTCCGGCAATGCAGCAACTCGCCGAGGCCAGTCTCGCTCGTCTCGCCAACTGGAACATCGATGCGGAGGTGGCAAGAGCCGGCGTGTCACGCACACTGACCTTCCGCTCGCCGGTCACCGGCGTGGTGACCGAGAAGAAGGCCGTCCAGGGCGCGCGTTTCATGCCCGGCGATGCGCTCTACCAGGTGGCCGATGTCTCGGCGGTATGGGTGATGGCCGAGGTCCCCGAGCAGGACATTGCGCTGGTCAAAGCTGGCGACAAGGCCGCCGTGCGCGTCGACGCGTATGCGGACAAACGCTTCGAGGCCAAGGTCGCCTACATCTATCCGACGCTCAACGCGCAGACGCGCACTGTCCCCGTGCGCTTGGAACTGGCCAACCCCGGCGGCCTGCTGAAGCCGGCGATGTACGCGCAGTTGGAGTTCGCGGTCGCCCACCGTGACCCCGTACTGGCGGTGCCGGCCGCGGCCGTGATCGACAGCGGCACGCGCAAGGTGGTCGTGGTCGATCTTGGCGACGGGCGCTTCGAATCGCGCGACGTGCAAGTCGGCATGCGCGGCGACCAATATGTGGAAATACGCGATGGCCTGCGGGAAGGCGATCGGGTGGTGGCCGCCGGCAACTTCCTGATCGACTCGGAAAGCAATCTCAAGGCCGCGCTCGGGGGATTGGAGAAGCCGAAGGCGGTCGGGCATCGGGCCGTCGGCAAGCTCGACGCGGTCGAGGGCGGCACCGTGACGATCAGTCACGAGCCGGTCGCCAGCCTCAAGTGGCCGAAGATGACCATGGAGTTCGTGCCCGCCAACGGGGCGCTGTTCGCCAACATCAAGCCAGGGGCGGCGATCAGTTTCGAGTTCGTCGAACGCAAGTCCGGCGAATGGGTGGTCACGAAAGTGGAGCCGAGGAACTGACATGCTCTCCGCCCTCATCGACTGGTCGGCGAAGAACCGCTTCCTGGTGCTGCTCGGCACGCTGGCCGCCATCCTCGGCGGCATCCATGCGCTGCTGAAGACACCGCTAGACGCGCTGCCGGATCTCTCCGACGTGCAGGTGATCGTCTATACCGAAGTGCCCGGCCAGGCGCCGCAGGTGGTCGAGGACCAGGTCACCTATCCGCTCACCACGGCGATGCTCTCGGTGCCGAAATCGAAGGTGGTGCGCGGCTTCTCGTTCTTCGGCGCCTCGTTCGTCTATGTCATTTTCGATGATGGCACCGACATCTATTGGGCGAGGTCCAGGGTATTGGAGTACCTCAACGCCGCAGCCGGCCGGCTGCCGCAAGGGGTGACACCCACGTTGGGGCCCGACGCCACCGGCGTCGGCTGGGTGTTCCAGTACGCCGTGCTGGCCAAGGACAAGACGCTGGCCGAACTGCGCACGCTGCAGGACTGGTACCTGCGCTATCAACTCACCAAGGCGCAGGGCGTCGCCGAAGTGGCGAGCATCGGCGGCTTCGTCCAGCAGTACCAGGTCACGGTCGATCCCGCCAAGCTGCGCGGCTATGGCATTCCGCTGATGACCGTCGTCAACGCCATCCGCAATTCCAATCGCGACGTCGGCGGCCGCAGCCTGGAAATGGCCGAGACCGAGTACATGGTGCGCGGCCGTGGCTACCTGCGCGGTGCCGACGACATCGCGGCGCTGGTCGTGAAGTCGGACAAGGGTACGCCGGTGCTGATCCGCGACATCGCCCGCGTCGAACTGGTGCCGGACGAGCGGCGCGGCATCGCCGAGCTCAACGGCGAGGGCGAGGTGGTCTCGGGCATCGCCATGGCGCGCTATGGCCAGAACGCGCTGGAAGTGATCGGCAACATCAAGCAGAAACTGGCCGAAGTGGCGACCGGTCTGCCGGAAGGCGTCAGCATCGTGCCGGTCTACGACCGCTCGGAACTCATCGAGCGCGCCATCGCCACGCTGAAGTCGACGCTGATCGAGGAATCGCTGATCGTGGCAGCGGTATGCGTGCTGTTCCTGCTGCATGTGCGCTCGGCGCTGGTGGCGATCCTGATGCTGCCGGTCGGCGTGCTGATGGCCTTCATCGCTATGAGGTGGCTCGGCATCAACTCCAACATCATGAGCCTGGGCGGCATCGCCATCGCCATCGGCGCCATGGTCGACGCGGCCATCGTGATGATCGAGAACGCGCACAAGCACATCGAGCGGTTGAAGCCCGAGGAGTCGCGCGCCGAAGCCGTGATCGCCGCGGCCAAGGAAGTCGGGCCGGCGCTGTTCTTCAGCCTGCTCATCATCACCGTTTCCTTCCTGCCCGTGTTCACGCTGGAAGCGCAGGAGGGCCGCCTGTTCGCACCGCTCGCCTACACCAAGACCTTCGCCATGGCCGGCGCGGCCATCCTCTCGGTGACGCTGGTGCCGGTGCTGATGCTGCTGTTCATTCGCGGCCGCGTCATGCCCGAGGAGCGCAACCCGATCAACCGTGTGCTGATCGCCCTCTACCGGCCCGTGATTGCCTGGGTGCTGCGCTGGAAGACGCTGACGATCCTGCTGGCGGTGATCGCCCTGGTCGTGACGGCGGTGCCGGCCATGAAGCTCGGTAGCGAGTTCATGCCGACGCTGAACGAAGGCACGCTGTTCTACATGCCGACCGGTCTGCCGAGCATGTCGGTGACCAAGGCGGCGGAACTCCTGCAGACGCAGAACAAGATCATCAAGAGCTTCCCGGAAGTCGCCTCGGTGATCGGCAAGTCCGGCCGCGCCAATACGGCCACCGACCCGGCGCCGATCGAGATGTTCGAGACGGTGATCAACCTCAAGCCGGAAACCGAATGGCGGCCGGGCATGAACGTGGACAAGTTGATCGCCGAACTCGACACTGCCCTGCAGTTTCCGGGCATTGCCAACTCCTGGACCATGCCGATCAAGGCGCGCATCGACATGCTGTCGACCGGCATCCGCACGCCGGTCGGCATCAAGGTGTTCGGCAAGGATCTCGCCGGCATGGAGCAAGTGGCGAAGGAAATCGAGGCCGTGGTGAAGCAGGTGCCCGGCACGGCCAGCGCCTACGCCGAGCGCATCACCGGCGGCTACTATCTCGACATCGATCCGGACCGTGCGCAGCTGGCCCGCTACGGCATCAATCCCGGCGAGCTGCAGGACGTGGTGGCGACCGCGATCGGCGGCGAAATGGTGACGACCACCGTGGAAGGCCGTGAGCGCTTCGGCGTCACCGTGCGCTATCCGCGCGAACTGCGCGACGATCCGGAGAAGATTGCCGGACAGGTGCTGGTGCCGGTGATGGGCGAGATGGGCGGCACCAGTCCGATGGTGCCGCTCGGGCAGCTGGCGAAGGTGCGCATCGTCCAGGGTGCGCCGTCGATCCGCACCGAGAACGCGCTGCTCTCGGCCTACATCTACGTCGACATCCGCGATCGGGACATCGGCTCCTACGTGGCGGCAGCGCGCCAGGCGGTGGCCGAGCGGGTGAAGTTTCCGCCCGGCTACTACGCGACCTGGAGTGGCCAGTTCGAGTACATGGAGCGCGCGGCGGAGCGCATGAAGGTCGTCGTGCCCGGCACGCTGGCGATCATCTTCGTGCTGCTCTACCTCAACTTCCGCCGGCTCACCGAAACGCTGATCGTCATGCTCTCCGTGCCCTTCGCGCTGGTCGGCGGCGTCTGGCTGATGTGGGCGCTCGGCTACAACCTCTCGGTGGCGGCGGCGGTCGGCTTCATCGCCCTGGCCGGCGTGGCGGCCGAGACCGGCGTGGTGATGCTGATCTACCTCGACCATGCGTGGCGGCAAAAGTCAGCTGTGGCGGGACGCCACCCTGACGTTGCGGAGCTTTACGCCGCAGTGATGGAAGGCGCGGTGGAGCGTGTGCGGCCGAAGATGATGACCGTCACCGCCATCATGGCCGGCCTGTTGCCGATCATGTGGAGCACGGGCGCGGGGTCGGAGGTGATGCGCCGCATCGCCGCGCCCATGGTTGGCGGCATGATTTCCTCGACCGTGCTGACGCTGGTTGTGATTCCGGCAATCTATGCGCTGGTGAAGGAGTGGCGCCTGAAAACGAAGGGTTGATTCCGACGACATAGGCGCATATACAATGGCGTTGTATCCCCATCCAGCCTAACGCGATGAATCAGTCCGTTACCCCAGCTGTCCACCAGCCGTCGGCCGGGGGCATTTTTCGTGGCAATCGCCTGCTCGTCCTGCTGGTGACGACCTGGAGCCTGCTGCTGCTCGCGTCCTTCGGCTGGAATGCGCGTGTCGAGCGACTGCGTGTTCATGACCTGGTTCTGTCCCAGGCGCGCGCGCTGGTGGCGAAGGACATCATGTACCGGCACTGGAATGCCTCGCTAGGCGGCGTCTGGGCAGATGCCAGGCTGGTGGCGCCCAACCCCTGGCTGGCCGACATGGTGAGCAAGCGCGATGTCATGACCCGCGACGGCATGTTGCTGACACTGATCAACCCGGCCTACATGACGCGCATGGTGTTCGACATCCAGAAGCAGCAGCTGGCTGTCAGGGCCAAGATCACCAGCCTGAAACCGATCAATCAGGCGAACAGACCGGATGCCTGGGAGGCAGAAGCCCTGCGCCTCGCGGAGCGCGGCACGCTCGAGGTGCACGACGATGAGCACTTCGACGGGCAGCCCTGGATGCGCTATCTGCGCGCGCTGGCGACCGAGGAGGAATGCCTGAAGTGCCATTCACGGCAGGGTTACAAGCTCGGCGACATCCGCGGTGGCATCAGCGTATCGATTCCGCTGCGACAGCCTTATGAAGCATCGAATCGCAACCTGGTCGTGCTCGGGGGCACCCATGCCGTCCTCTGGCTGGTCGGCTTGCTTGGCCTGGGCGTTGGTCATCGTAGCTACCGGCGTCACGAGGCGGGTCTGACCGCTGCGAAGGAAGCTGCCGAGGCCGCCGATCGGGCGAAGGGCGCGTTCATCGCCAACATGAGCCACGAGATACGCACACCGCTCAATGCCATCATGGGCATGACCCATCTGATTCGGCGCGCCGGCGTCTCGCCCAAACAGGATGAACAGCTCGGCAAGGTGGATGCGGCCGGCCGGCATCTGCTGGACACGCTGAACGCCATACTCGACTACGCGCGGATCGAGTCCGGCCAGATCAGGCTCGACTCGACCGACATCGATTTGGGCGAGATCCTGGATAGCGTTGCCGCGGAGATCCGCGATGAGGCTCGCGCCAAGGGATTGACCGTCGATGTCGAACGGCCGGTGCCAGCCGAGCGGCTGCGCGGCGATGCCGCCCGCGTGCGCAGCGCGCTGCTCAATTACGCCCGCAACGCGACCAAGTTCACCGAACGCGGCGGCATTGTTCTGCGCGCCCGGATCGAGGCGGCGACGCAACACGATGTGCTGGTTCGCCTCGAGGTCGCCGATACTGGCGCCGGCATTCCCGCCGACGTGCTGTCCGGCTTGTTCTCAGGATTCCACCAGGGCGACGATTCCAGCACGCGCCGGCATGGCGGCGTTGGCCTGGGTCTGGCCATCACGCGCCGGCTCGCCGAACTCATGGGCGGCGGTGCCGGGGCCACCAGCCAGGAAGGTGTCGGCAGCACGTTCTGGTTCACCGCCCGGCTCGAGCGGACTGCGGTATCCGCAGGGTGACCAGGCGTGCGGCGAACCGGAACAGGGTCGCGAATCGCCGCTACTCCCGTCGTTTGGCAGCCGGCGCGGCGGCGATAATGGCGTTCGTTGCGCCGCGGGGCTTTGATGTTCCACCCCAGTCGATGGCGGCGCCTCGCCGAGGAGCGCACATATGGCGATAGAGGAAGTCAGGAAGGCGCCGTTCGTCATCGAATGGCGCGATGGTTTCAAGATCAACATCGCCCAGGTGGACGACGAACATCGTCGACTGTTCCAGCTAGTCAAGGCGCTGGACCTGCGCACCGTGGAGCAGACGCTCGAAGAGTTGCTGGAATACGTCGTCACCCACTTCACCAACGAGCAGGCGCTGATGGACAGAAGCGGCTATCCGGCTTTCGAGCATCACCTTAAGCTGCACGAGGAATTCGGCAACCACGTCGCCGATTTCCTGGGCAGCGGGGACGCGTGGACGGATGACCGTGTGCAGGAGTTGCGCCGCTTTCTCAACAAGTGGCTGATCGGCCACATCATGACCCACGACCTGCGCTTCGGCAAATGGTATGCCGAGAACGGCGCGCGCAGTTTGCATCGCGTCCAGGCGGCACCGGAGCAACGAGGCTTCTTCGCCCGCCTGTTCGGCCTGCGCTGACTTCGGCCAGCGAGCCAGCTGCGATCGACCTGACATGGATGAACTGCATCATCCAGCCCGAAGGGCCACGGACCACCCCGTGACGCCCGCGCCGGCGGGTGCCTTGATGGTCGAACTGCGCCATGTCATCTACGCGCTTTCCGATGCCCTCGACCTGGTCGGCATCGACGATGTAGGCCACGGCAAGCGCGTCGGCATCATGGCCGCCGCGTGCGCGCGCCAACTCGGGATGGACGGCGTCGACACCATCTTCCTGTTCGACCTGGGTATGCTTCACGATATCGGTGTTTCGTCCACCACGACGCATCATCATCTGGTCGCGGAGTTCGACTGGAAAAGCTCGCAGGTGCATTGCGAGGTCGGCCACCGGCTGCTGCACGACTTTGCGCCGCTGGCCGCCATGGCGGCCCCCGTCCGCTGGCATCACACGCGCTGGGATTTGCTGGGCGGTCTGGACGTGGATGCCACGGTGGCCAAGCAGGCCAACCTCGTCTATCTGGTCGACCGTGTCGACGCGCTGGCCGCACCGCACTATGCCGATGGCTCACTGCTGATGTTCACCGGCGACATCCGTGCGCAGATCAAGGCAAAGGCCGGCAGCTATTTCTCGCCGGAACTGGTCGCCGCCTTCCTCGCGGCGTCGGCGAACGAGGCGTTCTGGCTGCAGCTGGAGCCGCGCGGCATCCAGGCGATCATGCAGGACATGCTGGCCGGGCAGGAGCCCTGCCCGGCCAGCATGACGGAATTGCGGCACCTGGCCGAGATTTTCTCGCGCATCGTCGATGCCAAGAGCCCCTTCACCGCCGAGCACTCGCTCGGCGTGGCGCGCCTGGCGCGTCATATCGCCGAAAGCATGGGTTGCGGCCCGACGAATTGCGACAAGATCGAGATCGCCGGCCTGCTGCATGACCTCGGCAAGTTGCGCGTGCCCGACGAGATACTGGACAAGCCCGGCCGGCTCGACGAACGCGAACGCAAGATCATCAATGCGCACAGCTTCGAGACCTTCCAGATCCTTCGCAACATCCGCGGCTTCGAGGAAATCACGCCGTGGGCGGCCTATCACCATGAGGAACCGGACGGCAGCGGCTACCCGTTCCGGCTGCGCGGCCAGGACATGCCACTGGAAGCGCGCATCCTGCGCGTGGCCGACATTTTCCAGGCCATGGTGCAGGATCGGCCGTACCGACGGGGCCTGGGGGGGCAGGCCGTGGCCGGATTCCTGAACGATCTGGCGCGGCAGGGGCGGGTCGATGCCAGCATCGTGGCTTGCGTGACTGCCGACCTGCCGGCGGCGATGGCCGCCGCGTTGCCGGGGCGGAGCGCCGACGCCTGATCAGGTCGGCCGTCGGAAGCTCGCCAGCTTGCGCCGCAGGTCGTCCATGCTGAAAGGCTTGGTGATGAAGTCGTCCATCCCCGCCTCGAGGCAGTGTTCGCGATCCGAGTCGAAGGCGTTGGCGGTTACGGCGATGATCGAGGGTTGCACCGGCAATTCGAGCGCGCGGATGCGCCGTGTCGCCTCGACGCCATCCATCACCGGCATCTGCATGTCCATCAACACCACGTCGTAGCTGCCGGCGCGTACCTTGTCCACGGCTTCCTGGCCATTGGCGGCGGCGTCGGCGGTGATACCGAGCTTGCCGAGCATGCCGGTGGCCAGCCGGAGATTGATGGTGTTGTCGTCGACGACCAGGACCCTGACGCTTGACGGCACCTCACCGGATCCGGCCGGCGACGCCGGCCGGGCGGCGGGCATCACCCCCGGCTGCAATTCGATGTGAAAGCGGAAGACGGAGCCCTCGCCGGGGCGGCTGTCGACAGCGATGCCACCGCCCATGGCTTCGCACAAGCGGGCGCAGATCGCCAGACCCAGGCCGGTGCCGCCGTACTGACGGGTGGTCGAACTGTCGGCTTGCGAAAAGGCCTTGAACATCCGGTCGAGCCGGTCCGCCGGGATGCCGATGCCGGTGTCCCGCACCTCGAAGTCGAAGCGCGACGCCGTCGCCGGCGTGTCGCCATGGCTGACTTTGAGCTGGATCGTTCCGGCATGGGTGAACTTGATGGCGTTCGAGAGCAGGTTGGACAGGATCTGGCGCAGGCGGGTGCTGTCGCCCCTGACGGCTTGCGGCAAATCGGCGGCAAATACGGCCTCGAGCTTCAGACCCTTGCGCTCGACCAGGGGCTGGTACAGCGCCAGGGTGCTCTCGAGTTCCTGGCGCAGGGCGAAGTCGCGGCTTTCGAGCTCGAGCTTGCCGGCCTCGATCTTCGAGAAATCCAGGATGTCGTTGATCAGCACCAGCAATGCGTCGCCGCTGGTGCGAATGGTGGCGAGGTGCTCGCGCTGTTCCGGATCCAGGATCGACAGATCGAGCAGTTCGGCCATGCCGATGATGCCGTTCATCGGCGTGCGAATCTCGTGGCTCATGTTGGCGAGGAAGACGCTTTTGGCGCGGGTTGCCGCCTCGGCTTCGTCGCGCGCCTTGCGGAGCTGTTCCTCGGCACGGCGTCGCTCGGTGACGTCGACGGCCGATGCCACCGTGGCCGGCCGGCCGTCCAGCATCATCGCGGCGGCGGAGAATTCCAGCCACCGGGTTTCGCCCGACTTGGTGATCATCGACACTTCGAGGCGGTCGGGAATCGTTTCGCCGTCCAGACGCGCCTCGTTGCGCTGGCGCGAACTCTCGTGATCATCGGGATGCAGCAGTTCCCAGAACGACATGTCGCGCAGTTCCTCGACCCGGTAACCCGTCAGGCGGGTCGCCGCCGGATTGGCATA
Source organism: uncultured Rhodocyclaceae bacterium (assembly GCA_964469455.1). Taxonomy (GTDB): domain Bacteria; phylum Pseudomonadota; class Gammaproteobacteria; order Burkholderiales; family Rhodocyclaceae; genus Fen-999. Next base: position 35,441 of record CAYXZX010000007.1, read on the forward strand.
GACGTATTTCTTGTCCTGGATGATGGCGATCGCGGTGGTCGAGGCTTCGGTGAGGGCTTCGAATCGCCCTTCGCTTTCCCGTAGATTCCTGATCATCGCGGCATTGTCAAAGCGCAGCCGCAGCGACTCGACGATGGCTTCGTTGTGGTTCCGGGCCGCGCGCAGCAGGATGCCCATGAAGATGAACCCGACGATGCCGATGAGCCCGTAGCCATGTTGGTCGACGGTGAAGGCGCGCAGGATCGCCGGCGACAGCACGAGCACGATGAATACCATCACCAGCCGCCCCTGCGACGCCAGGGTGCTCGAGCCGGTGGCGGCGACGCCCATCAGGGCAAGCGCCAGCGTCAGCTGCTGGTGGATCGGAAGCTCCGGCAGCCAGAACAGGTAGCCGCCCACTCCCCAAAGTCCGCCCGTGCCCAGGGTGGCTGCGGCCAGCCGGTTGCGCCAGGCGAGCGCTTCCTGGTTATCCGGCCTGGCACGCCGATACGCGAAGGCGAGCCCGGTGCGAACCAGCAGGGACAGCCCCAGGGCGAGCAGCCAGAAGACCAACGACAACCTCGGCACCGAGTGCCAGACGACGGCCGCCAGCACTGCTGCGCCGAACAGATTGCCGAACACCGCCAGCAATGCCTGCCGGTAGAACAGGGCGACACCCGCAGCCGCGACTTCATCGGCGGTGGTCGAGTATATGCCGGCGTCGCGCGGCTTCGCCGAAGCTTCGGAACTGGCAGTCATGGCCATGACATTAGACAACATATGAGGCGTTTACGGCTGCCTTTACGTCGGCTTAACCGAATTCAACGTTCTCGTCCGGTAGCTACTGGGCGCGGCGCCCGTCCAGTCCACGAAGGCGCGATAGAAGCTGGAAGTGTCGGCGTAGCCGAGTTCGCTGGCTACCTGGGCGACGCTGGCGCCGCGCCGGGCAAGGCGCGCTAGCGCCAGGTCGCGTCGCAGGGCATCCTTGATCCGGCGGAAATTGGCGCCTTCCTCGGCCAGTCGCCGGTGCAGGCTGCGCGGCGACAGGTGCATGCCGGCGGCCACGGCTTGCAGGCCGGGCGAGGCGGGCAGCGCAGCCCGCAAGGCATCGCGCACGCGTTGCACGGTGTCGCGGTCGCGCCGGTAAAGCGTGGTGATTCGGCCCGGGGCGCCGGCCAGGAAGGCTTCCAGCGTCGCCTCGTCTTGCCGCACCGGCAGGTCGAGCAGGTGGGCCTGGAAGCGGGCAATCAGGTTTTCTGAAGGCTCGGTGGCGAAACTCGAGTCGGCAGTGTAGATCAGCGCGTAGTCGTCGGCGTGGCGCGGGCGCGGATAGGGGAAACTCACGGCATCCAGTGCCAGTCCCCGGCCGGCCAGCCAGCAGGCGAGACCATGGATCAGCCGCAGCAGCCACTCGAAGGCGAAGACACGACCTTCATCGGTGGCCTGCGCCGCCAGCGGCCGCGTTGCCGTCAGGCGCAGTTCGGCCTGGTGGCCGTGCCGCGTGATGCTGACCGCCATGTCCGGCAGCAGGACACGCAGGCAGCGCGTCAGGCGCTGGAAGGCGTCATCGAGCGTGCGGGCGCTGGCCAGGGCACGCACGAGCAGTTCGAAGCTGCCGCAGCGCATTGGCGTGGAGAACAGGCCGAAGGCCTCGTCGTCGAGGGCGAGCGCCACGCGGTTGTACAAGTCGGCATAGGCGGCGAGCGGAATGCGGGAGTCGTCGCTGGCGAGCAAAGCGGCGTCGATTCCCGCGGCGGCCAGCAGATCCGCCGGATCGCGTCGCTGGCGTTGCCAGCCCGCCAGCAGGCCGATGACGAAGCCGATCGCGACGGTGGCGGATTTTGCGTGTCCGAATCCTTTTTCCATGGAAAACCAGTGCAGGAAGCCCGATTCAATGTTGGCGGATTTTGCACGATGAACGGCGGGCCTGGCAATGGCTGGATCGTGTTCCCCGGCATAAGATGCGTCCACCCGTTCCGGAGGATGCCGCCATGACCGACCTTTCCGTTGCGACCAAGCTCGCTCCCTACAAGCCGAAGCACAAGGTGCGCTTCGTGACGGCGGCCTCCCTGTTCGATGGCCACGATGCCTCGATCAACATCATGCGACGGATCCTGCAGGCCACCGGTGTCGAGGTCATCCACCTCGGCCACAATCGTTCGGTGCGGGAAGTCGTGAACGCCGCGCTGCAGGAAGACGCGCAGGGCATCGCCATCACCTCGTACCAGGGCGGCCACATCGAATACTTCAAGTACATGATCGACCTGCTGCGTGCCGGCGGCGGCAGCGAGATCAAGGTGTTCGGCGGCGGCGGCGGCGTCATCGTGCCGGACGAGATCGCCGAGCTGCATGCCTATGGCATCACCCGCGTCTACTCGCCGGAAGACGGCGCGCTGATGGGCCTGCAGGGCATGATCAACGACGTTGTCGCGAAGTCCGACTTCGCGCTGGCGGGCGAGGTTTCGCTCGATGCGCTCCAGCGCGGCGACCGGCGTGCCCTGGCCCGCGCGATCACCCTGCTCGAGAACGATCCGAACGGCAGGCTGGCCCAGGCGATTCGCACGGCCGGCGTGCCGCCGACGCTGACTTTGGGCATTACCGGCACCGGCGGCGCCGGCAAGTCCAGCCTCACCGACGAACTGATCCGCCGCTTCCGCCTCGATCAGCAGGATGCGCTGAAAATCGCCATCATCTCCATCGACCCCTCGCGCAAGCGAACGGGCGGTGCATTGCTGGGCGACCGCATCCGCATGAACGCCATCGAGCACCCGAACATCTTCATGCGCTCGCTGGCGACCCGCGATACCGGCACCGAGATTTCCGCCGCGCTGCCGGAAGCGATCGCCGCCTGCAAGCTGGCCGGCTTCGATCTCGTCATCGTCGAAACCTCGGGCATCGGCCAGGGCGACGCCGCCATCGTGCCGCATGTCGATGCCTCGCTCTACGTGATGACGCCCGAGTTCGGCGCGGCGAGCCAGCTCGAGAAGATCGACATGCTCGACTTCGCCGATTTCGTCGCCATCAACAAGTTCGACCGGAAAGGCGCGATGGATGCGCTGCGCGACGTGCGCAAGCAGTACCAGCGCAACCGCGAGCGATTCAACGAAAGCCCCGAGGCCATGCCCGTGTTCGGCACGCAGGCCTCGCGCTTCAACGACGACGGCGTGACCGCGCTGTATCAAGCCATCGCGGCGCACCTGCAGGCGACGGGCCTGAAGCTCGGGACCGGCGCGCTGCCGAAGGTCGAGACGAAGCAGTCATCGCAGAGCCGCGCCATCGTGCCGGGCAGCCGCATGCGCTATCTGGCCGAGATTGCCGACACCGTGCGCGGCTATCACAGGCACGTCGCCGACCAGGCGCGCCTGGCCCGCGAGCACCAGCACCTGCGCGAAGCCAGGCGCTTGCTCGGCGACTGCGGCTCGGCCTGCAAGCTGCTCGACGGCGCCATTCAGGTCCGCCACGCGGCGCTCGATGGCCGCGCGCAGAAGCTGCTCGAGATGTGGCCGGCCATGCAGCAGGCCTACGCCGGCGACGAGTACGTGGTGAAAATTCGCGACAGGGAAGTGCGCACCGGCCTGACGTTCGAGACGCTGTCCGGCACCAAGATCCGCAAGGTGGTGCTGCCGAAGTACGAGGACGACGGCGAAGTCCTGCGCTTCCTGATGCGCGAGAACGTGCCGGGCAGTTTCCCCTTCACCGCCGGCGTGTTCGCCTTCAAGCGCGAGAACGAGGACCCGACGCGCATGTTCGCCGGCGAGGGCGACGCCTTCCGCACCAACCGCCGGTTCAAGAAGGTCTCCGAGGGCATGCCGGCCAAGCGCCTGTCCACCGCCTTCGACTCGGTGACGCTTTACGGCTGCGACCCCGACGAGCGGCCGGACATCTACGGCAAGATCGGCAACTCGGGCGTTTCCATCGCCACCCTCGATGACCTCGAGGTGCTCTACGACGGCTTCGACCTGTGCGATCCGGCGACCAGCGTGTCGATGACCATCAATGGCCCGGCGCCGATCATCCTGGCGATGTTCTTCAACACGGCCATCCACCAGCAGCTCGACAAGTTCAAGGCCGACAACGGTCGCGAGCCGACCGAGGACGAGGCGGCGAAGATCAGGGAGTGGGTGCTCTCCACCGTGCGCGGCACGGTGCAGGCCGACATCCTCAAGGAGGACCAGGGCCAGAACACCTGCATCTTCAGCACCGAGTTCGCCCTGAAGATGATGGGCGACATCCAGGAATTCTTCGTGCACAACCAGGTGAAGAACTTCTACTCGGTGTCGATCTCCGGCTACCACATCGCCGAAGCCGGCGCCAATCCGATCTCGCAGCTCGCCTTCACGCTGGCCAACGGCTTCACCTACGTCGAGAGCTACCTGGCGCGCGGCATGCACATCGACGACTTCGCGCCCAACCTGTCCTTCTTCTTCTCCAACGGCATGGACCCGGAATACTCGG
>CAYXZX010000008.1:0-38517 GCA_964469455.1 uncultured Rhodocyclaceae bacterium
CACCGCGATGGAAATCGCTCGCAAGATCGCAGCCAAGAGCCCTGCGATGATCCGCATTGCCAAGGAAGCGCTCAACGGCATCGAGGACGGCAATCTCGAGGCGAAGTACCGCTGGGAGCAAGGGTTTACCCTTCAGGCGTACATGAGCCCGGATTCGGCCGAGACCCGTCGGGCGTTCGTCGAAAAACGCGAAGCGAAATTCTGAGGCGACGACCAACATGGATCTGACCTTTACGCCCCGACAGCAGGCCTTTCGTGCCGAAGTGAGGGCATGGCTGGAAGCCAACGTGCCCAAGGAACGGCTGGCGAGCTACGATACCCGGGAAGGGTTCGAGCAGCACCGTACCTGGGAACGCAAACTCTACGACGCCAGACTGTCCATGGTCATCTGGCCCGAGGCACTGGGTGGGCGAGGGTGTGACCTGATCGATTGGCTGATCTTCGAAGAGGAATACTGGCGCGCCGACGCGCCCTTGCGGGTGAATCAGAACGGGCAGTTGCTCCTCGGACCGACGCTTATCGAGTTTGGTACGGACGACCAGAAGAAGCGCTTTCTTCCGCGCATGGCCTCCAGCGAGGACATGTGGGCACAAGGCTGGTCGGAGCCGAATGCCGGATCCGACATGGCGGCCATTCGATCCAAGGCCATTCGCGACGGTGACCACTATGTCATCAACGGCCAGAAGATCTGGTCGACGAGGGCGTTGTTCGCCGATTGGACATTCGGTTTGTTTCGGACCGATCCCGCGTCTGAACGACACCACGGCCTATCGTACCTCCTGGTGCCGCTCGATTCTCCGGGGATTACGATCAGGCCGATCAAGGCGCTCAACGGCATGGAAGCCTTTGCCGAAATCTTCTTCGACGATGTGCGAGTGCCGGTCGGCAACCGCTTGGGTGAAGAGGGACAAGGCTGGCACGTGGCCATGGCGACGGCCGGCTTCGAGCGCGGATTGCTGCTACGATCCCCGGCGCGTTTCCAGCGTACCGCGCAGCGGCTCGTGGAACTGTACCGCGCCAATCGCGTCGCGGCCGACCGCGATCCCGCCATTCGCGATGCGGTACTGCGCGCTTGGGTCGATGCTGAGGCCTACATGCTGGCTTCTTACCATACCGTGGGCAGGATGGCGCAGGGTGCGAAGATTGGCGCGGAAGCCAGTACGAACAAGATCTTCTGGTCCGAACTCGACCTGACCATGCACGAGACTGCAATGCATATCCTGGGGTCACGGGCTGAACTGCTTGAGCATGGCAAGGACTCGGGTGAGATCGGTCAATGGCTGGACGGTTTCCTTTTTGCGCAAGCGGGCCCGATTTATGCGGGAACGAACGAGATCCAGCGCAACATCATCGCCGAGCGTTTGCTCGGCTTGCCGAAGTCTTGAGGAGGGGCGATGGATTTCACTTTTTCCGAAGACCAGATCGCCTTCCGGGACGCCACGCGTCGCTTCCTGATGACGGAAGCCGCGCCGGAGATGTTGCGCGAAGTTTGGGAGACCGATGCCGGACGCTCGCCGGCATTGCGTGCCAAGCTGGCCGGCCAGGGCCTGACTGCCCTGTCGGTGCCCGAAGCCAACGGTGGCCTGGGTCTCGGCGATGTCGACTGGGTCTTGATGGCCCAGGAACTCGGCTATTACGGGATTCCGGATTCCTTGTCCGACATGGCCTGTGTCGCCGTCGGCATGCTCGCCGGGATGGCCGAAAGCACGCCCGGACGCAATGGCTGGCTCGAGCGGATTGTAGACGGCAGCATTCGCATCGCTGTAGGTCATCCGATCAATCCTCTGGTCGCGGATGGCCAACTCGCTGACCTGCTGCTTCTTCATCACGAAGGCGAAGTCCATGCCGTGCCGCGTACAGCGGTGGAAGTGCAGCCGAGCCAAAGTATCGACCAGTCCCGCCGACTCGGCAATGTGGCCTGGAGTCCCGGTCCGGCAACGCTGGTCGCCGATGCGGCTCGTGGCAAGGGACTTTGGGCCGAGGCGCTCGACCGTGGTGCCTTGTGTGCGGCGGGGCAATTGCTCGGCTTGGCGCAGCGCATGCTTGATCTTTCCGTTGACTACGTTGCCCAGCGCAAACAGTTCGGCCGTCCGATAGGTTCGTTCCAGGCGGTCAAGCACCATCTTGCCGACGTTGCCACGCACATCGAGTTCGCCGGACCAGTGCTGTACCGCGCCGCGGAAGCCCTGGCAAATCGGCGGCTTCATGCGTCCATCCATGTGTCCCATGCCAAGCTCGCATGCGGCGAGGCGGCCTGGCTGGCGGCGCGCAAAGGGATTCAGGTCCATGGTGCCATGGGCTACACATGGGAGGTCGACCTGCAGATGTTCATGAAGCGCGCCTGGGCCCTCGATGCGGCCTGGGGGGATCGCGGCTTCCACAAGACTCGTATCAGCGATTTCGTGCTCGGCGACGATGCTCCGCTGGGGCCGGGTCGATCTTTCTTGGAATAGTCTCTTATGCAAGCGTATATCGTCGATGCCCTTCGCTCGCCCACCGGCAAGCGCAAGGGTAAGTTGTCTCATGTCCATGGCGCCGACCTTGGGGCGCACGTCATCAAGACGCTCGTGGAGCGCAACGCCATTCCTGCCGCCGAATACGATGACGTGATCTTCGGTTGCGTCGATACCATTGGCGCCCTGGCCGGCGACATTGCCCGTACCTCCTGGCTGGTCGCGGGCATGCCATTGTCCGTACCCGGCACCACGGTTGACCGGCAGTGCGGTTCCTCGCAGCAGGCGGTCCATTTCGCGGCTCAGGCCGTCATGAGCGGCACGATGGACGTCGTGCTCGCGGGTGGCGTGCAGACCATGACCAGCATTCCGATTTCTTCGGCGATGCTTGCCGGCCAGCCGCTAGGTTTCACGACGCCATTCGCCGAAAGCAAGGGTTGGCGGGCACGGTTCGGCGACGCGCCGGTCAACCAGTTCTACGCGGCCCAACGCATCGCCGATCACTGGAACATCTCCCGGCAGGAGATGGAGGTTTTCAGCCTGGAGAGCCATCGTCGCGCGCTCGACGCGATCGCTCAAGGTCGTTTTTCCCGCGAGATTGTGCCGTTCGAGGGACTCGAAACCGACGAAACGCCGCGACAGTCTACACTCGAGAAAATGGCCACGCTGGAGCCGGTCGATCCCACGTATCCGAAGATCACGGCAGCCGTCTCGAGCCAGACTTGCGATGCCGCGTCGGCGATGCTGATCGTTTCCGAGACTGCGCTGAAGCGTTATGGGCTCAAGCCGCGTGCCCGCATCCATCACATCAGCGTGCTTGCCGATGATCCCATCTGGCATCTGACGGCGCCCATTCCGGCCACTGCCCACGCAATGAAGAAAGCGGGCATGAAGATCGAGGATATCGACCTCGTCGAGATCAATGAAGCGTTCGCCTCGGTGGTCATGGCCTGGCTGAAGGAAACGGGGTATCCCCACGAACGAACCAATGTCAACGGCGGCGCCATCGCCCTAGGACATCCTTTGGGCGCCTCGGGTACCAAACTCATGACCACACTCCTCCACGAACTGGAGCGTCGGGGCGGCCGCTACGGCCTCCAGACGATGTGCGAGGGTGGCGGTCAAGCCAATGTCACCATCATCGAACGACTCTGAGGAATATCATGGCAAGTTGCAGCAATAGAACGGTCATCGTTACCGGCGCCGGCGCCGGGCTTGGTCGGGCCTATGCCGTCGAACTGGCGGCGGCGGGCGCCAATGTCGTCGTCAATGACATTCGCGCCGAGGCCGCATCGGAGGTGGCCAACGAGATTCTCGCCAAGGGCGGCAAGGCCATCGCCAACAGCGATGACATCACCAGCATCGCCACGGCGCAGAAGATTGTCGATGCCGCGTTGGCGGCGTTCGGTGAAATCCATGCCGTGGTGAACAACGCCGGCATTTTGCGCGACCGCATGTTCGTCACCCTTACCGAGGATGACTGGGATCAGGTGATGCGCGTGCATCTGCGCGGCCATTTCTGCCTGGCCAATATCCTCGGGCGCCGCTGGCGCGAGCAATCAAAGGCCGGGCAGGCCGTGGACGCGAGAATCATCAATACCACCTCGGGGGCGGGACTGCAGGGCTCGATTGGTCAGTCGAACTATTCGGCGGCCAAGGGCGGGATCGCGACCTTGACGCTGGTTCAGGCCGCCGAGATGAAGCGGTATGGCGTGACCGCCAATGCGCTGGCGCCCGCGGCACGCACGGCCATGACTCTGGCCGGCATGCCGGACAAGGTGAAGAAGCCGGAAGACGGCAGCTTCGACTTCTACGATCCCGCCAACGTCGCGAGTTTGGTCGTCTGGCTGGTCAGCCCGGATTCCCGTGACGTGACCGGGCAGGTTTTCGAGGCCGAGGGCGATCGCATTTCGGTATGTGACGGCTGGCGCAGCGGGCCGGATGCGAAGAAAGGCGGTTCGCGCTGGACGCCGGAGGAGATCGGTCCCGCAGTGCGCGACCTCATGAAACAGGCCGTTCCCGCACAGAAGGTCTGGGGTTCGTGATGAAGATACCCGAGTACGTGGCCGGTCACCAGCTGCTGGCCGGCAAGTCGGTGCTGATTACCGCGGCGGCGGGTGCCGGAATCGGCTTCGCGGCGGCGACGCGCGCGCTCGAGGAAGGCTGCCGCGCCCTCATGATCTCCGACATTCACGCCAAGCGACTCGAAGAGTCAGTCATGGCGCTACGCCGGGATCACGGGGTTGAGCATGTCTGGGGGCGCCTGTGCAATGTCGCCGTCGAGGACGAGGTGCAAGCCCTGGTCACGGAAGCCGAGGATAAGCTCGGCGGCGTCGATGTGCTGATCAACAATGCCGGATTGGGCACGCAACAGAAGGTAGTCGACATGAGCGACGATGAATGGCACAAGGTGCTGGACATTACGCTCACGGGAACGTTCCGAATGACACGGGCGATGCTGCCGCACATGCAAAAGCGCGGGCGCGGAGCGATCGTCAATAACGCTTCCGTACTTGGCTGGCGGGCGCAGAAGGAACAGGCGCACTACGCCGCGGCCAAGGCGGGTGTGATGGCGCTGACCCGCTGCGCCGGCCTCGAGGCCGCCGAACATGGCGTGCGCATCAACGCCGTGGCTCCATCCATTGCCCTGCATGCCTTCCTGAAGAAGTCCGCGTCCGAGGAACTGCTGGCGCAATTGACCAGTCGTGAAGCGTTCGGCCGCGCGGCCGAGGTCTGGGAGGTTGCGAATGTCATGATGTTCCTGGCCAGCGATTACGCCTCCTACATGGTCGGCGAAGTGATCTCCGTCAGTTCGCAGCACGCCTGAGCAATAGCCATGGCCAATGTCTTCAAGAGTGCCGCCGAGCTGTTTGCCGCCCAAGGCCGGGATCTGGGAATCACCGACTGGGTGGAGATGCGCCAGCAGCGCATCGACCAGTTCGCGGACGCCACCGGTGATCATCAGTGGATTCATGTCGATCCGGAGAAAGCCAAGAGCGGTCCGTTCGGGGCCTGCATTGCCCACGGTTACCTGACGCTGGCATTGGTCAATGTGTTCCTGCCCGACCTTGTCAAGGTTGAAAACATGAAGATGGGCGTCAATGTCGGCTGCGACCGTGTGCGCTTTCCGGCGCCGGTCAAGGCCGGCGCCAGGATTCGTGGGCGCGGCGAGATGCTCAAGGTGGAGCAGGTCGGTCAGGCGGTTCAAACCACGGTACGCGTCACGGTCGAGATCGAGGGCAGCGAGCGTCCCGGTTGCGTGGTCGACACGGTGAGCCGCTATACCTTCGAATAATCGAGGAAGAATGTCATGAACGAAGCTGTCATTGTCACAACGGCCCGTACGGCACTGGCCAAGTCCTTCCGGGGTTCCTTCAACGATACCGAGGCCCCGGTCCTAGGTGGCCACGTGGTGAAGTCAGTGGTCGAGCGGGCAGGCATCGAGCCCGCCGCCGTCGAGGATGTGATCATGGGTGCTGCTGTCCAGCAGGGTACCCAGGGCTACAACCTCGGCCGGCTGTGTGCCTACGCCGCGGATCTTCCCGACACCGTACCCGGGATGAGTCTCGATCGCATGTGCGCCTCGGGCATGATGACCATCGGTGTCGCGGCGAAAAGCATCATGGCGGGTGAAATGAGCATCGCCGTGGCCGGCGGCGTCGAGTCGATTTCCCTGACCCAGACCAAGCACAAGAACGCCTATCGCGCACAGTCGACCGCGGTGCTCGCCAAGGTGCCGACCGCCTATATCCCGATGATCGAAACCGCCGAGATCGTCGCCAAGCGCTACGGCATCTCGCGTCGGGCCCAGGACGAATACGCACTGCAAAGCCAGCAGCGTACTGCCGAAGCCCAGAAGCAGGGCCGATTTGGCGAGGAGATCGTGCCCCTCGCGGCCACCAAACTGCTGTTCGACAAGGAGGGCAATCCGTCGGGCAGCCAGGAGGTCACGGCGGATCGCGATGAATGCAATCGGGCCGACACCACGCTCGAAAGCCTCCAGGCGTTGAGGCCTGTCTGGAAGGATGGCAAATGGGTCGCCCAGGGTGAATTCATCACTGCCGGCAATGCGTCGCAGTTCTCGGACGGGGCCTCGGCGGCACTCGTCATGAGCCGTGCGGAAGCACAGCGCCGGGGCATCGCGCCACTGGGCATCTATCGCGGAATCGCCGTGGCGGGCTGCAAGCCAGACGAAATGGGCATCGGCCCCATCTACGCCATTCCAAAGCTGCTTCAGCGTTTTGGATTGACGGTCGCCGACATCGATCTGTGGGAGATCAACGAAGCTTTCGCCTGCCAGGTGATCCATTGCCGCGACGTGCTCGGTATTGACAACGATCGACTCAATGTCAATGGTGGTGCCATCGCCATTGGTCATCCGTTCGGCATGTCCGGGGCCCGCCTGGTTGGACACGCGCTGCTCGAGGCGCGGCGTCGGGGTTTGCGCAGGGTGGTGGTGTCGATGTGCATCGGTGGCGGCATGGGCGCGGCCGGGCTGTTCGAGGTTGCCTGACCGGCGCGGATCAAGGCCGGCGAAACATTAACGAATACGGAAGGAGAGCGCAGTTGAAGGTAATCGTTCCCGTCAAGCGGGTCATTGACTACAACGTGAAAGTGCGTGTCAAGAGCGACGGCTCAGGCGTCGATCTTGCGAACGTGAAAATGGCGGTGAATCCGTTCGATGAAATCGCCGTCGAGGAAGCCGTGCGGTTGAAGGAGGCAGGTGTTGCCACCGAGGTGGTGGCGGTGTCCTGCGGGCCGTCGGTCTGTCAGGAAAGTCTGCGTACCGCCTTGGCACTGGGCGCCGATCGGGCGATTCTCGTCGAATCGGACATCGAACTGCAGCCGCTGGCGGTGGCCAAACTGCTCAAGGCGGTTTGTGACAAGGAACAGCCGACCCTGGTGATCTGTGGCAAACAGGCGATCGACGATGATGCCAACCAGACCGGCCAGATGTTGGCGGCGCTCATGGGGCGGCCACAGGGAACGTTTGCTTCGAAGGTGGTTCTTGGTGAAGGCAAGGTTCAGGTCACCCGGGAAGTCGACGGCGGTCTCGAGACTGTCGAACTGGCTCTGCCGGCGGTGGTCACCACGGACCTGCGCTTGAACGAGCCCCGCTACGCGACGCTGCCCAACATCATGAAGGCGAAGAAGAAACCCCTGGAAACCACCAATCCGGCGGCGCTGGGCGTCGATGTGTCGCCGCGCCTGTCACATTCTCGGTTCGCCGAGCCCCCGAAGCGCGCCGGCGGCAAGAAGGTCGCCGACGTCGCCGAACTCGTCGCCAAACTGCGCAATGAAGCGAAGGTGATCGCATGACTGCCCTGGTAATTGCTGAGCACGACAACAATCAAATCAAGCCTGGTGTTGCCCAGGCCGTAACGGCGGCTGGTCAGACCGGCGGCGAAGTTCATGTTCTGGTGGCGGGGGCGAACTGCTCGGCCGCTGCATCGGCGGCCGCTCGCTTGCAGGGGGTGAGTCGGGTGCTGCTGTGCGAGGCTTCCCATTACGCCGATGGTGGCGCGGAGAATCTTGCCACGTTGCTGGCAACACTGTCGACCAGTTACTCACATGTGCTTGCGGCTGCGACGCCGTTCGGCAAGAACCTGATGCCGCGCCTGGGTGCGTTGATGGACGTGGCGCCGATTTCGGAGATCGTCGCTGTCGAGGGGCCCAGTACCTTCGTGCGGACGATCTACGCCGGCAATGTGCTGGTCAAGGTCGACAGTGCCGACGCAATCAAGGTGCTGACCGTGCGCACCACCGCTTTTGCGGCCGCCGGTGACGGCGGCACGGCCGGCATCGACTCGGTACCGGCGGGGCCCGATCTCGCGATATCGCGCGTCATCGGCCGGGAGATCGTCAAGTCCGAGCGTCCTGAATTGACCGCCGCGCGGGTCGTCGTCTCCGGCGGGCGGGGCATGGGGTCGGGCGAGAATTACCACCAGGTGCTCGAGCCCCTGGCTGACCGGCTGGGGGCCGCTCTTGGCGCATCGCGGGCGGCCGTCGACGCCGGTTTTGCACCCAACGATTACCAGGTAGGACAAACCGGCAAGATCGTCGCGCCGGAACTGTATGTTGCCATCGGCATTTCCGGAGCCATTCAGCATCTGGCCGGCATGAAGGACAGCAAGGTGATCGTCGCGATCAACAAGGATCCGGATGCGCCCATCCACCAGGTGGCGGATTACGGTTTGGTCGCCGACCTGTTCGAGGCAGTGCCAGCACTGGTCAAGGAACTCGGGAGTTGATGTCGAGCGGAGCCGGTCGCCAGAACGGCTCTATCCTTCCTGGCGGCGCCCCAGCGCCTCCTGCAACAGGCGGATTTCCTTCGTTGTTGCGAGGAAATCACTGATGACGTTCAGGCCCGAGGCTTGCAGCTGCTCGATTGCGGTGTGGGTCAGGGTCAGATTGCGAGCGCCTTCGCGGCGCAGCATGTGCCTGCGCTCGAGTTCCTTCACCTTGCGCCGCACGGTTTCACGGGGAATGCCGGTGGCTTCGCTGATGGAAAGAGCGTTGCAGGGACTGACGCGCTGCCGCTCGAGTGCTCCCAGCACATCCCTGCGCCGGAGTCGCGCTGTCAATTCGTCGTGGATGTCAAGCGAGCGAATGGCGCGCGCGACGTTGTAGTGGGCGATTTCGCTAAAGACCAGGAAGAGCACCAGGTCGCCACCAAACAGGCGATAGGCGCGCCGCATGATCTCGAGTGTGAAGTCGCTCGCGACGGCACTGAGAACCAGTTGTGCGGCAACGTCGCCGCCAGGCGATCGAACCAGATCACCAATGCTGATCACAGGCTCTGAACTGACCGATCGTTGGGCGGCCGCGCGTGGTTTGCTTGGCATGGGCGGAGAATTACCCAAATTGGGCGTTTCTGTCAATTCTCTGGAAACGGCTATCGCTATGATCGCTTGAGCATCGTGTCTTGCGTGCGATGACGAGTGTCATGGCTGCGCACTGGCCTGAACAGACGGGAGTGGAAATGACTGAAGCCTACATATACGACCACGTACGTACGCCGCGCGGCAAGGGCAAGTCCGATGGCGCGCTGCACGAAATCACGCCGATTCAACTGGCATCGCAGGTGCTGCAGGCGATTCGGGATCGCAATCACCTTGATACGCGCCTGGTCGAGGACGTGATCCTCGGCTGCGTGGTGCCGGTGGGGGAGCAGGGCGGCAACATTGCCCGCATTGCCGCGCTCAACGCCGATTTCGCGCAGACGGTACCGGGCGTGCAGATCAATCGCTATTGCGGCTCGGGTCTCGAGGCTGTGAATTTCGCGGCAGCCAAGGTCCGAGGCGGACTGGCCGACCTCGTCATCGGTGGCGGCGTCGAGAGCATGTCTCGAATTCCGATGGGCGCCGACGGTGGTGCCTGGGCGATGGATCCGCAGGTTGCCTACAAGACCTACTTCATCATGCAAGGCATCAGCGCCGACCTGCTCGCGACCAAGTACGGATTGACTCGGGAGAATTGCGATGCCTACGCCGTCGAGAGTCAGCGCCGGGCAGCACAGGCATGGGCGGAGGGACGCTTCGCGAAGTCGGTGGTACCGGTTCTGGACATTATCGGCCTTCCGGTCCTCGAACGCGATGAAACCGTGCGCGGTGACACCACGATGGAAAAGTTGGCAAGCCTGAAGCCCTCGTTTGCCGACATGGGCGCCAAGGCGGGCTTCGACAGTATTGCCCTGCAGCGCTATCCACAACTGGAGCGCATCGAGCACATGCATCACGCGGGCAACAGTTCCGGTATTGTCGATGGCGCGTCAGCGGTGCTTGTCGGCAGCAAGGGCATCGGCGACCGACTCGGCCTTGTGCCCAGGGCGAGGATTCGCGCTGCCGTGACCATCGGCTCCGAGCCGACCATCATGCTCGACGGACCTGCCGCAGCGACCCGCCTCGCCTTGCACAAAGCAGGCATGGGTGTGGGGGATGTTGGACTGTTCGAACTCAACGAGGCATTCTCCTCGGTAGTCCTGGCGTTCATTGAAGAACTGTCCGTGCCGCATGATCGCATCAACGTCAACGGCGGCGCCATTGCGATGGGCCACCCGCTGGGGGCGACCGGTGGCATGATCATCGGCACCTTGCTCGACGAGGTGGAACGGCGGAACCTCGGCACCGGCCTGGTAACCCTGTGTGAAGCGGCCGGCATGGCATCGGCCACCATCATTGAACGCGTCTGAGGCGGGAGTGCCGAGCATGATCGATTATTTCAAGTACGCCGTTGACGAAGACGGCATCTGCACGTTGACGATCGACCAGCCGAATTCGGCGACGAACGTCATGAACCAAGACTTTCTCGACGGCTTTGGCGCCGCCTTGGATCGTGCGCTCGCCGACGATCAGGTAAGAGGCGTCATCCTGACGTCGGCCAAGAGTTCCTTCGTCGCGGGGGCCGATCTCAAGTCGATGGAAGCGACGCTCTTCGGCAAGCCCGATGCCAAGACGCTTTATGAGCAATGCTGGGCGTTTTCCAGTCTGCTGCGCCGGATGGAGACTGGTGGCAAACCGGTGGTGGCGGCGCTGAACGGACCGGCCCTCGGTGGCGGCTTCGAGATTGCGCTCGCCTGTCACTATCGAATTGCGGCCGATGTACGGGGGATGGTGGTGGGGCTGCCTGAGGTCGGCGTCGGCCTGTTGCCTGGTGCTGGCGGCACCCAGCGCTATCTGCGCATGATCGGCGTGGCCAAGGCGCTGCCGCTATTGCTTCAGGGCAGTCAGCTCAAGACGGACAAGGCGCTGGAACTCGGATTGCTCAACGAAGTGGTGGCGGCCGATCAGCTCTTGTCTGCGGCCCGCAATTGGCTGCTAGGTTCGCCGGATCCGGTCAAGCCCTGGGACAAGAAAGGCTTCCAGGTGCCGGGGGGCAGTAATCCCATGTTGCCGAATCTCGCCCAGCTTTTCATGGGTACCGCCGCGAATCTTCAGGCCAACACGTATCACAACTTGCCGGCACCACTGGCCATTACCTCGTGTTTGTACGAAGGCATGCAGTTGCCCATCGACAAGGCATTGCAGGTCGAGTGCAAGTATTTCGTGAAACTCAATCTGGACCCCGTCGCCGGCAACATGGTGCGCACGGTTTTCATCAACAAGGGAGAGGCCGACAAGCTGGTACGGCGTCCCGCCGGCGTGGAAAAGCGGGTGCACAAGAAGATCGGCGTTCTCGGTGCTGGCTTGATGGGTGCGGGTGTCGCGTATGTGGCGGCCCAGAACGGCATCGATGTGGTCCTGATCGATCGCGACCAGGTTTACGCCGACAAGGGGAAGGCCTACAGCGAGGCCCGGCTGAAGAAGGACATGGAGCGAGGCCGCATCAAGCCTGACAAGGTGGAAGCGATTCTCGCGCGGATTCATCCCGCTGCCGACTACTCCGGATTGAAGGATGTCAGCCTCGTCGTGGAAGCGGTATTCGAGGATCGGGGCGTGAAGGCCGAGGTGTTTGCCAAGGCCGAAGCGGTGATGCCAACCGACGCCGTGCTGGCTTCCAATACATCGGCACTGCCCATCACGGGACTTGCCGAGACTACCAGCCGTCCCGCCAACGTGGTCGGCTTGCACTTCTTTTCGCCGGTCGAGCGCATGCCGCTGGTCGAGGTCATCCGCGGCCGGCAAACCAGTGACGCTGCCCTGGCTCACGCGCTGGATTTCGTTTCCCAGCTCAGGAAGACGCCAATACTCGTCAATGACAGCCGCGGTTTTTTCACCAGCCGGTTTATCGGCGCCTTCATCAATGAGGGCGTGACCATGGTGAAGGAGGGAATCAACCCGGCGTTGATCGAGAATGCGGCGCGCATGACCGGTTATCCAGTGGGGGCTCTGACCATCTCGGATGAGATTGGTCTGGATTTGGCCTACAAGGGTGCGCAACAGCAGGCACAGGATCTCGGCGAGGACAACCAGCCGGGGTCGTCCGTGGATGTCATCGCCACGATGGTCGCGACCCATGGCCGGCACGGCCGCAAGAATGGCAAGGGCTTCTACGAGTATGCGGCGGATGGGGGAAAGCGGCTCTGGCCAGGACTCAACGGGATATGGCCGCAACGACCCGCATCGGAGCAGCCGGATGTCAAGGAAGTCAAGCACCGCATGCTGTTTGCGCAGTTTGCCGATGCGGCACGATGCATTGCCGATGGTGTCCTGATCGATCCAGCCGATGGGGATATCGGCGGATGCTTCGGTGTTGGTTTCCCAATTTACCTTGGAGGTCCGTTCGCCGCGATGGATACGATCGGCATAGGTGCCGTTGTTGCCGAATGCGACCGGTTGGCAGCCAGGTATGATGCCAAGCGCTTCGCCGTTCCGCCGCTGCTGCGCGAAATGGCCGTCGAGGGCAAGACGTTCTACGGGCCGAATCGCATCGTGCCGCCCGCGCGGAAAACCGGGCAGGTCGCATGATGGCCGCCGGCGCTTTCGATTACATCATCGTCGGCGCTGGATCCGCCGGTTGTGTTCTGGCCAGCCGCCTGAGCGAAGATCCGGCAATTCGGGTGCTGCTGCTCGAGGCAGGTGGCAAGGATGGGGACTTGCTCACGCGCATGCCGGCGGGTTGGGCAAAACTGACGTCCGATGACAAGTACGTCGATTTCTTCGTGTCGGAGCCCGAGGCCGTGACGCTGGGCCGTCGATACACGCTGCCACGCGGTCGCATTCTTGGCGGATGTTCGACGGTCAACGGCATGATCTATATCCGCGGGCAGGCGCAAGATTACGATGGCTGGGCGGCGGCCGGTGCCCGGGGCTGGGACTGGGCATCGGTGCGTCCCTATTTCCTTCGTTCGGAGAACCAGCAGGACATCCGCGACGAACACCATGGGGTCGGGGGGCCACTTCCGGTTTCGAGCCTGATGGACGTCAATCCGATCGGCGCATACATGATTCGTGCCTTTCAGGAGGCCGGCGTGCCGGCAACTACCGATTTCAATGGGGCCCGGCAGGAGGGTGTCGGCTACTACCAGACAACCATGCGCGACGGCGAACGGTGGTCGGCTTCGCGGAGCTTTCTGGATCCGGTCCGAAGCCGTCCCAATCTGACCGTGGTGACCGAGGCGCTTGTCGAACGGATCGTCATCGAGGCGGGGGTCGCCACCGGGGTCGCCTATCGTCATGCCGGCGAGCGATTGACCGTTTCGGCCAGGCGCGAGGTCCTTTTGTCCGCCGGGGCTTTTCAGTCACCGAAGCTGCTGATGCTTTCCGGCGTGGGACCAGGAGATGAGCTTCAACGTTTCGGCATCCCGGTGCTCAAGGATGCTCCAGGCGTTGGTCGCAACCTGCAGGACCACTTCATTGTTCCAATGATGTGGCGACTGAACCCGGGCAGCCCAAGCCTGAACCACCGACTTTCTGGCGCGCGGCTCGGCTGGGAAGTGCTGCGTTACCTGATGCGCCGCCGCGGCGCAATGCGCATGCCGGCAGCAGAAGTCGGAGTGTTTGCCCGCAGCGATCCAACCGTGACCCGCCCCGACATACAGTTTCATTGCCTGCCGCTCACCGGCAATCTCAATCCGGATGGCTCGGTGTCGAAGAACGCCGATCCATGGCCAGGCATGACATTGGCACCCTGTCAGCTCAACCCCGCCGCTCGCGGACGGCTGACTTTGCGCTCATCCAATCCTGCTGATCTGCCGGTGTTCAATCTCGATTACCTCAAGTCCGAACACGACGTGCGCGTTACCCTGGCAGGAATGCGACTGGCGGTTCGAGCGGCGTCCCAGCCTTCCCTGGCGCCCCTTGTGTCGGCGATCTGGCGGCCGTCGGCCGGGGCCGCCAACGACGACGGGCTTCTGGATTTCGCCAGGCATTTCGGCTCCACGACCCATCATCCGGTGGGTACCTGCCGGATGGGCTCCGACGCCGAAGCGGTGGTTGATAGCGACCTGCGGGTTAACGGTGTGCAGCACCTGCGCGTGATCGACGCGTCCGTGATGCCGGTGATCACGTCCGGCAATACCCATGCGCCGACGGTGATGATTGCCGAGCGCGCATCGGACCTGATTCGTAACGGACCTGTTTCAGGTCATCACTAGATTGATTGCGGGCGAAAGGGAGTCAATGATGACTGTGCCTGAACAGGCGATGTCTGTCACAGAGGCGGTGAGCAGCCGCTCATCGAAACGTGCTTTTCTCGAAAAGCCGGTCGCAGGCGATCTCGTTCGAAGGCTGCTGATGGCGGCTGGGCGAAGCCCGTCGGGCGGCAATCTGCAGCCTTGGCACGTTCATGTCCTTGGCGGCGACGAGTTGACGCGGTTCAAGGCATTAATGCTGCAAAAGATGGCTATCGACCCCCGTGGTGACGGCCCTGGTTACGATATCTATCCATCCGACTTGAATGATCCCTACCGTGCCCGCCGTGCGCGTTGCGGCGAGGACATGTACGGGACAATGGGCATAGGCCGCGATGACAAGAACGCGCGCGTGATGTTCCTGGCGGGCAACTTCCAGTTCTGGGGTGCGCCTGTCGGGATATTCTTCAGCATCGATAGGCGCATGGGACCGCCGCAATGGTCCGACCTCGGCATGTACATCCAGACTTTCATGTTGCTGGCCCGGGAGGCTGGACTCGATAGTTGTCCGCAGGAGGCGTGGACACTCTGGCATCGCACTGTCGCGGACTTCATTGGCTTGCCGGAAGGCCAAATGCTGTTTTGCGGCCTTGCGCTCGGCCATGCCGACCCCGCGCACCCCGTGAACCGGTTGCGGACCGAGCGGGCGCAGCTTGAAGAGTTCGCCGTCTTTCACGGCATTTGAATCATCGAGGAGGCAGACATGAGCATTCGCAGTTCGTTGCAAAACGGCGTGGCTACGATAGAAATCAACCGGCCCGACAAGAAGAATGCCCTGACCGCCGAGATGTACCAGGCGATGGCGGATGCCTTGAGTCGGGCCCAGGCGGACCCGGCGGTCCGAGCCATCCTTTTTGCCGGGCAGCCTGGCATGTTCACCGCCGGCAACGACCTCGAGGACTTCGTGCAGCGGCCACCCAAGGACATGGATGCGCCGGTGTTTCGCTTCATGCAGGCCCTGGTCGGGGTCGATAAGCCCGTTGTTGCGGCGGTGGAGGGCATTGCGGTAGGTATCGGCGTCACGCTCCTGCTGCACTGTGATCTCGTGTACGTGGCGGACAACGCCAAGCTTGCGCTTCCCTTCGTCAATCTGGGCGTTGTCGCGGAATTCGCGTCGAGTTTCCTGCTGCCGCTCAACGCCGGTTACGTCAAGGCGGCGGAGAAGTTGCTGCTTGGCGAGCCCTTCAGCGCGCAGGAGGCTTATGAAATGCGCATCGTTAACGCGGTGCTGCCGCCTGATCAAGTTCTTGAGCGCGCGCGCGCAACCGCCGAGAAGTTTTCCAGACTTCCTCCGAGCGCTGTCCGGGAAACCAAGAAACTGCTCCGACATTGCCATGCCGCCGAGGTTGCGGCAACTATTAAACGCGAGGGTGAACTATTCTGTGCCCGACTTGGCGCTGGCGAGGCACAGGAGGCCATGACCGCGTTCCTGGAAAAACGGAAACCTGATTTCTCCAGGTTTCAGTAACGCAATGCCGCGAGCATCGGGGACTGGATCTTCCGATGCCGACAACATTGAGGTAACGATGTTTCAACAGTCAAAGCCGCTTTCAGGCGTCAGGGTCGTCGACCTGACCGTATTGCTTCCAGGACCCATGTGCACCTTGCACCTGGCGGACTTGGGCGCGGACGTCATCAAGGTGGAGAACCCGGGTGCCTGGGACCCCGTGCGCGGTTTGCCCGGCAGCCTGTTCACCAACCAGTTTCTCATGCTCAATCGCAACAAGCGTGCAATTACGGTCAACCTGCGTACTCCGGAGGGACGGGACATTATCCACCGGCTTGCGAAGCAGGCGGACGTGCTGGTCGAAGGCTTCAGACCCGGTGTGGCGGACAAGCTCGGGGTCGGTTACGCGGCCCTGTCGGAATTGAATCCGAAGCTTGTTTATTGCTCGATCAGCGGTTACGGCCAGAAAGGTGTCATGGCACTTACCGGCGGTCATGACATCAATTACGAGTGTCTGGCGGGTGTGCTCGAGCAGACGGGCACGGCCGGCGGACCGCCGGCGCCCGGCGGATTCCCGGCGGCCGATCTGGCGGGCGGAACGCTGTCGGCGGCGATGGGTATCTTGGCCGCGCTGTTCGATGCCCAGCGCACCGGCCAGGGGCGCCACGTGGACGTGGCCATGACCGATTGCCTGATGGCACACAACATCCCCGCCGCTTCTTCGTTGCAGGATCGCAAGGCCATGCCGGCGCGCGGCGCAGATTACCTTTCCGGTGGCATGGCCTGTTACGGCGTCTATGAGACATCCGATGGGCGTTACTTGGCGGTTGGCGCGATCGAGACGAAGTTCTGGAAGGCGTTCTGTGAAACGATTGGCAGGTCGGATCTTGTCGGGCGCGGATATCACATCGGCGAAAAAGATGTGGCGGCGCGCGCGGAAGTCGCCCGGACGATTGGCGAGCACGACCTTGCTCACTGGATCGAGCGGTTCAAGGATGTCGACGCCTGCGTGACGCCGGTCCTGAGCCTCGATGAAGCCAATGGTCACCCGCACGCGCAGAGCCGGGGCATGGTCATCCAAAGCGAACATCCTGTTCACGGCCGCTATTGGCAATACGCTTTCCCAGTCAAGATGTCCGGTTTCGAGTTCAAGGTCGAGCGTCAAGGCGCGACGCCCGGGCAGGACAACGAAGGTGTGCTTGCCGAACTGGGTTACTCCGCCGCGCAGATTGGCGACCTGCGCACGACTGGCGTCATTTAGGAGAAATCATCATGTCGATTACCCGAACCTACAGCCTCGCTGATCTCTTCGAAATCGTTGCCGGGGCCGTTCCGGACCGAGAAGCGATTGTCTGCGGGTCGCGCCGATTTACTTACGCGCAATTGGACGACCGCGCCAATCGACTGGCGGCTTATCTCCAAAGCAAGGGCATCGGCCCGGGCCATACGGTGGGCCTGCAGCTATACAACGGACCAGAATACCTCGAGGGCTTTCTGGCGGCCTGCAAGCTGCGCGCGATTCCCCTCAACATCAACTACCGCTATGTCGCCAACGAGCTTCGGTACCTGTATGACAACGCCAAGCTGTCGGCGCTGATCTATTCGGCGCCGCTGGGAGCCGCGGTGGAACCGCTGCTGCCCGATTACCCGGGCATCAAAGTGGTTCTGGTCTCCGGCCAGAACTACGAATCCGCACTCGCCACCACGCCGCCGAAGTATGAGATCCCTCAGCGCTCCGGCGAAGACTTGTCCCTGCTTTATACCGGCGGAACCACCGGCATGCCGAAGGGCGTGATGTGGCCTCACCAGTCGCTGTTCTTCGGCGCGCTGGGCGGAGGCGGCTTCTATCGCAAGGAGGGGCCGATCAAAACCCCGGACGAGATCGGCGACGTGGCACGCAGCGGCCATTCGTTGCGGTACATGGCAATCGCGCCGCTCATGCATGGCGCGGCACTGTGGGCCACCCTTGTCTCGCTCTTTGCAGGTCAGACGGTGATCACCCGCGACCAGGTCGAATTCGATGCCGAGAAGGTATGGGACCTGGCCGAGAAGGAACAGGCCAATACCCTTTCAGTGGTCGGCGACGCCATCGCCAGTCCGATGGTGGAAGCGCTGAAAGCGCATCCCGATCGCTGGAATCTCTCCCGGCTGATCCATATCGGTTCAGGCGGTGGCCTGTTCTCGGCCCATGTTCAGGCGGAGCTCAAGCGCCTCTTGCCGCACATTGTCGTGGCGGACAGCATCGGTACCTCCGAGGGTGGCACGCTGGGCGGAGGTCCGAAACCGGAAAGCGGCGAGGGATTCATCAAGCTTGCGGCCCGGCCGGACCTCAGGGTCCTTTCGCCTCAGCATGATCGTTTCGTCGGACCGGGCGAGGACGGGGTACTGGTGAGAACGGGCAACGTGGCGGTCGGTTACTGGGGTGACCCCAAGAAAACCGCGGAGACGTTTACTTCGCTTAACGGCGAGAAGATCGTCATCACGGGCGACATGGCGCGGGTGCTGGAAGATGGTTCCATCGTCGTGCTTGGCCGTGGCTCGCAGTGCATCAATACCGGCGGTGAAAAGGTTTTCCCGGAAGAGGTCGAGGAAAAGCTGACCAGCCACGACGCCGTACTCGACGCTCTGGTGGTGGGAATTCCGGATGCGCGCTGGGGCAGCAAGGTGGTGGCGGTGGTTTCCCTTCATCCCGGCGCGAAAGTCGACGAGCAGACCCTACAGGATCACTGTCGTCGCGATCTGGCCGGCTACAAGGTGCCGAAATCGATAATGTTCGTCGATCAGGTGGTTCGTTCACCGGCGGGCAAGGCCGACTATCGCTGGGCCAAGGAGATGGCACAGCAAAGATTGCATCCGGAGGGTTGAGGCGATGTCACCCGGTACCTTCTCCCTCACGGGACGTACAGCGCTGGTCACCGGCGGTTCACGCGGCATTGGCCAGGCGATTGCCGAGTTGTTCGCCGACTCCGGCGCCGAGGTGATTATCTGTTCCCGCAAGCAACAGGATCTCGACCTCGTGGCGGAGGGGATCCGGGCTCGCGGCGGCAAGGCGCATGCGATAGCGGCGCACGTCGGCAAGATCGACGAGATCGAGCGATTGGTGAACGTGCTCGACGAG
This sequence comes from uncultured Rhodocyclaceae bacterium, assembly GCA_964469455.1. Lineage (GTDB taxonomy): Bacteria > Pseudomonadota > Gammaproteobacteria > Burkholderiales > Rhodocyclaceae > Fen-999. The sequence goes on from CAYXZX010000008.1 coordinate 19,089, forward strand.
CGTGGCCTGGCGGTCGATGTTCTCGTCAACAACGCCGGCATCAGTCCGCCCAACCCTGGGATGTTCTGCGATACGACGCCGGCGCTCTGGGACAAGATCATGGAGGTGAATGTCCGCGGGCCATTCTTCCTGACGGCGGCACTTGGCAAGAAGATGGCGCAGCGCGGCAGAGGGTCGATCGTCAATATCAGCACGACATCGGCCCTGATGGCGCAGCCCGAAATCGGCGCCTATTGCGTCTCGAAGGCCGCGCTGAACACCATGACACGCTGCTTCGCGCGAGAGCTCGGACCGCGGGGCGTGCGTGTGAACGCCATTTCCTGTGGGGTCATCAAGACCGCCATGGGCGATCACACCATGAACGACCCTCAACGCTATGCCGACATGATGAAAATCAACCCGCTCAAACGGGTTGGTTATCCCGAAGAGGTTGCGGCCACGGCGCTCTTTCTGGCGAGTGATGCCAGCAGTTACAGTTCCGGCGTCATCCTGCAGGTCGATGGCGGCGTGTTGAGCTGACTGCATCGGTTGCGCCGACCTTGCGAGGATGTGTCTTGCGATGACTTTTGAGTTTGAAATGGCAGTCGTGCGATGGCCAGAACACTGATCAGCTTGATACTGTCGATGGCTCTGCTCGCCTGTGGCGGTCAGCCACCGGTGCCAACATCCAAGGCCTCGGAGGCCGACCCCCGCTTCCCCGGATTTCTGCCAGGGTACCTCGCCCGCGAGGCGCTGGTCGATAGCCTGGCATTGTTGCCCCCACCGCCGGCAGCCGGCTCCTCGGCGCAAGCAGCCGACGACGAGGCCAGGCGCTTGGCCATGCGCTGGCGCGATACACCCCGCTGGAAATGGGCCGCCCAGGATGCTGAGTTGCGCTTTCCGCAGGCTGCAGGGGGATTCGCGTGCGCGCTGGGCATTCCGGTTACCAAGGAGGCAACACCAAACCTCGTCACATTGTTGCAGCGGACGCTCGCCGATGCCGGCCTTGCCACGTACCGCGCCAAGGATCACTACAAGCGCTCGAGACCTTTCGTCGCTTCGGGTGAGCCGATGTGCGATCCGGCGCACGAGACCATGCTGCGCAACGACGGCTCTTACCCATCAGGCCATTCCGCCATCGGCATGGCCTGGGCGCTGGTGCTTGCCGATCTTGCGCCGGACCGGGTCGACCCGCTGCTCCAGCGCGGCCTGGCGTTTGGGCAGAGCCGAGTAGTCTGTAACGTGCATTGGCAGAGCGATGTCGATGCCGGCCGGCTGGTGGCGGCGGCCGTCGTGGCACAACTGCATGCAAAGCCGGAGTTTGTCGCGCAACTTTCGGCGGCTCGTGCCGAGGTTAATGCGGCTCGCGCTGCCGGCTTGCGACCGGACTCCGATTGTGCGGTTGAAAACAGAGAGCTCCTGATTCGCTGAGGCACCATGAATACTTCTGGAAACAAGGTTGTGCAACGCGTGGCCGCGGTCACGGGGGGAGGCACTGGCATCGGCCGTGCCATTTGTCTTCGACTGGCACGGGATGGTTTGGCCATCGCGGTCGGATTCTCCCGTTCCGCCGAGGGTGCCGCCGAGACGGTTGCCGCGATCGAACAGGCGGGCGGCAAGGCTTCGCAGCACCAGGTCGATATCACGGTCGAAGAGGAGGTAGTCGGCTTCCTTGCCGCCGCCAAAGCGCGGTATGGCCGCGTCGACGTGGTGATCAACAATGCGGGAATCGGTCACATGAAATCATTTGCCGACATTCCCATGAGCCACTACGACTACACGTTCAACGCGAATGCCCGGGGGACGTTCATGATGTGTCGCGAAGCGGCCCGCCAGATCGAGGATCACGGTCGCATCGTCAATATTTCGACCGGCGCCACGGTGGCCAATCCCCACGGCATGGCGCTCTACGTCGGTAGCAAGATGGCGGTGGAAGGCTTCACCAAGGTCCTGGCGCGCGAACTGGCACCGCGCGGCATTACCGTTAATGCAGTGTCTCCCGGGATGACCGACACGCCGATGCTGCTGGGCGGCGACGCCGATGCTTTGCGCAAGTATGGTGCAGCCAGCGCGGCGATGCGCCGGTTGGGAACTCCCGAGGACATTGCCGATGCGGTGGCCGCGCTCGTGTCGAACGACGGACGCTGGATTACCGGCCAGGTGCTTCATGTCGATGGCGGTACCATCATCGTCTAGGCAGGTTTGGGAACCCGCCGCCCAAAGTCAGCGGTGCCGGCACGGCAAGGGGATGTGACGATGGGTATTTTCTTCCCGGTTCATGCGCTTCGTGGGGGCTGGGCCATCCTGGTTGCGCTGTTCTTGCCGGCGGCGGTCCTGTCGGAGACAACGGCGGGTGTCAGGTCGGAGGAAGCTGCGGCAACACCAGACCGAATCGTCCTCACGGGCGCGGCGAACTTCCGTGACCTGGGCGGCATGACTACCATCGATGGCCGCCGGATACGCCCCCGGACGCTGTTTCGGTCGGACAACCTGTCGCTCCTGACCGGACGCGACTGGCAGACCCTCGCCGAGGCCGGTATCCGTCTGGTCGTTGATTTCCGTTCCGAAGGGGAGGTGCTCGCGGCTCCTCCGACGCAGGCGGCGGACATCGAGCGCATGGCGCTGCCGATCGGTCTGGCCGAAGTCGATATCGCCGTGCTGTCCAAACGGATCATGGCCGGCGAAGTCGATGCCATCGAGCTTCCCGATTCCTACGCGCGAATCGCCTTCGAGTCCGCCGGACAGTACCGCCGCTGGTTCGCCCGCCTGATCGATGGAGAAGGGCGGCCGACGGTCTTTCATTGCAGTTCCGGCAAGGATAGGACCGGTTTCGGCGCCGCCATGTTATTGACCGCGCTGGGGGTGCGACGAGAGATGGTTCTGAGAGACTTCGTCGCCAGCAACGAGTTCCTCCATGACCGCATCGAGCGCACCGTGGAGCGGGTGCGACAGCGCGGTCCGGTCGACGAGGTCAAGTTACGAGCGTTGCTGGGTGTCCGCAGCCAGCAGATGGAGCACACTTTGCGGGCCATCGAAGTCCGCTACGGATCGATTGATCGCTATCTCGAGGTGGAAATGGGACTCGATGCCACGCGCCGCGAGCGCTTGAGAGCGCTCTACCTCGAATGAACGATCGCTGGAACCGAGAAAGACCTCAACCCTTGGGCTCGATCCGTCGGCTGGTTCGGGTAACGAGACCACCGGCGGGATCGAAGTGGGCGTGGAAATGCGCTTCCTCGGTCGGTATGGTGCCGGCAACCCGCCAGTCCCAGACCTCCTCGTTGGAATTCGCATAGGTCATGACCGATCCGGGTCGGCCAATCAGCCGCTGGACGTCGGCGCGATCCATGCCTGCCGTGATCTTCGCCAGATTCGCTTCGGTCAGTACCTGCTCGATCTTGCGCAGGATCTGGTCCGAACCGATGGTGGCCATGTAGCATTCGATGCCGTTGGGCTGGCGGTTGAATTCCCACGTGACCGATCCATCGGGGTTGGTGTATTCGGCGGTCGGCTGGCCCATGCGCGCGCGAACCTCGACGGCGGTCGAGACGCCGGGCTTGAGTTCCTTCACGTTCAAATAGTCGCAGCCGGGCAATGCGCCAGCGACGGCGGCAATGGCAACGCCGAGCCAAGCAGGTTTTTTCATCCACGATCTCCTAAGTTTGCAATATTCAATCATGGATTGCTTGCGTTCGGCATTATGATTGGTCCATGTCAACCAACAGTGCTACCGATCACCAGCGCGAGCTGCTGATCGCCATTCTGGAAGGCATGCTGGGCGGCGATGGCGATGCCGTCGTCGACGTGCTGCTGCCCCGGCTGACCTGGCATCACCTCCAGGCGGGCGAAGTGCTGTTCGAACAGGGAGACATGGGCGACGACCTTTATCTGGTCGTCAGCGGGCGTCTGCGCGCCATCGTCAAGGGCGTTGACGGTGAAGCCGTACCGGTCGGCGAAATCATGCGCGGCCAGAGCATCGGCGAGATGGCGATGATGACCGGCCGGCCGCGCCGTGCAGGCATCGTCGCCATGCGCGACAGCGTGCTGGTGCGTCTTTCGCGCCACGCGTACGAAGACCTCGTTCGCCAGTTTCCACACCTGGCGATCACGCTGACGCGGGTGATCATCGATCGCCTGCGACAGACCTTCCGTCCGCAGGCTCGAGTGACGCGTCCGGTCAACATCTGCCTGATGGCCATCACGGAGGATATCGATCTCGTGAAGCTCGCCCATGCCGTGGCACGCAAGCTGTCATACGGCAATCGCGTCCTGGTCATTGCCCGCGATACGGAGGAGGCCGAGTCGCTGAGCGCGGCGCATTACCAGCAATTGACTCGCTGGCTGGACGAGGTCGAGGCCAATCACGAGTTTCTCGTATTTGTCGCCGAGCCGCAGGCGAACGAATGGACGCGACGCTGCCTGAGGGCTGCCGACGAGGTGGTGCTGGTCGCGCGCGCCGATCGCCCCGGGAAAACCGATCCTTCGACGGAACTGGTGTCGACTCGCCGCACCCTGGTGTTGCTGCACGATCTCGACAAGCGCACGCCGGGTGGCACTCGCGACTGGCTGGATCGCTACGCGGTGGGCGCGCATCTGCACGTGCGACCGGAGCTGGATCGTGATATCGCGCGACTGGCGCGTGTGTTGAGCGGCACCGACATCGGCCTGGTGCTGTCGGGTGGCGGCGCGCGCGGTTTCGCTCATCTGGGCGTGCTCAAGGCGCTCGAAGCCTTCGGCGCCCAGGTGGATAGCATCGGTGGGGCCAGCATCGGCGCGATCATGGGCGCCTACTGCGCCTTCGACATGCCGGTGTCGGACATGATTGATCAGGCCCGGCGTGCTTTTGCGCGCGGACCGACCGCGGACATCAATCTGTTTCCAATGCAGTCGCTGGTCGGCGGGCGGCGCCTCAAGACCGTGATCGACGATGCGGTACGCATGGCCACGGGCGGCGACATCGACGTCGAGGATACTTGGAAGAGCCTGTTCTGCGTCGTCTCCAACTACACCAACGCCACCGAAATCACCGTCAGGCGTGGCAACCTGGCCAAGTGGCTGCGCACCAGCGTCTCCATTCCAGGCGTGCTGCCGCTGGTGGCGCATGGCGGCGAACTGCTGGGCGACGGCGGCACTTTCAACAACTTTCCCACCGACGTCATGCTCGACCAGGGCACCGGTTTCGTTATTGGCAGCGATCTGCTGCAAAAAGGCTTCGACCAGGTTGACCTTGATGAGTTACCGAGCAACCGCCAGTTGCTGGTGGACCGCTTGCGCCGGCGCCACGCACGGCGCTTTCACGTGCCCGGCCTGATGACGATCCTGGTGAACTCGATGATGCTGGCCAGCCAGGCACGGCAGCGTGATGCGCGCTTGCGTACCGATATCTGCTTCACGCCGGCCATGGATGGCATCGGCATGCTGGACTGGCGCAAGTTCGACCGGATCGTCGACCTGGGTTACCGCCATGCCAGCGAGGTTCTGGCGGGCCTGCCGTCCGATCAGGCGGCCCGCCTGCGCGGTGCGGGCGTCGCGGCGCGCGGCGTGGTGCTGCACGCCGAGTGAGACGGACGGTCGATCGGCGTGCCGCCGCGGCTGACTTTCGGCGGCAATAATCCTTAGGCTGCCGCTTCTTCGCGCTCCGCCCGTTTTCTTTCGTGCGCTTTGAGGAAGCGCTTGCGCAGGCGGATCGACTTCGGCGTGATCTCGACCAGTTCGTCGTCCGCGATGAACTCGACGGCGGATTCGAGGGTGATCTGGATCGGCGGCACCAGGCGCACGGCCTCGTCGGTACCCGAGGCGCGCACGTTGGTGAGCTGCTTGCCCTTGATCGGGTTGACCACCAGATCGTTGTCGCGGCTGTGGATGCCGATGATCATGCCTTCATACAACGCATCGCCGGGATTGACGAACATGCGGCCGCGATCCTGCAACTTCCATAACGCATAGGCCACGGCGGCGCCGTCCTCGGCCGAGACCAGCACGCCGTTGCGCCTTTCCGCCATCGGGCCGGACCAGGGGCCGTATTCGTCGAAAACGTGGCTGGCGAGACCGGTGCCGCGCGTCAGCGTCAGGAACTCGCCCTGGAAGCCGATCAGGCCGCGGGCGGGAATGCGGTATTCGAGGCGAACGCGGCCCTTGCCGTCCGGCTGCATGTCCTGCAAATCGCCCTTGCGCCGGCCCAGTTCCTCCATCACACCGCCCTGATGCGTCTCTTCGACATCGACGGTCAGCATCTCGTAGGGTTCCTGTTTCTCGCCATCACCCATGTCATGCACCACCACGCGCGGCCGCGACACGGCCAGTTCGTAGCCTTCGCGGCGCATGTTTTCGAGCAGGATGGTGAGATGCAGCTCGCCGCGCCCGGAGACCTCGAAGATGTCGGCGTCGGCCGTCTCGACCACACGCAGCGCGACGTTGGAGAGCAGTTCCTTCTGCAACCGGTCGCGGATCTGCCGGCTGGTGACGAACTTGCCCTCCTTGCCTGCCAGCGGCGAGGTATTGACCTGGAAGTTCATGGTCAGCGTCGGCTCGTCCACCGCGATCGGCGGCAGGCCAACGGGACTATCAACGGCGCAAAGCGTGATGCCGATGCCGACCTGCTCGATGCCCGTCACCAGCACGATGTCGCCGGCCTCGGCATCCTCCGCCTGCTGGCGCTCGAGGCCCTGGAAAGTGAGTACTTGGCCGACCTTGGCGTTGCCTTTGGCTTCGTCGCCATACATGACCGCGACCTGCTGGCCGGGCTTGATGTGGCCTTTCTTGATACGGCCGATGCCGATGCGACCGACGTAGGAGTTGTAGTCGAGCGAGCATATCTGCAGTTGCAGCGGTGCATCCGAGTCGACGTCGGGCGGCGGCACGTGCTGCAGGATGGCTTCGTAAAGCGGCCGCATGTCGGTGCCCGGCGTGGCGGCATCGAGCATCGCGTAGCCGTTGAGGGCCGAGGCGTAGACGACCGGGAAATCGAGCTGCTCTTCCGTTGCGCCGAGCTTGTCGAACAGATCGAAGGTATGATTGATCACCCAGTCCGGGCGGGCGCCCGGCCGGTCGATCTTGTTGATCACGACGATGGGCTTCAAGCCCAGCGCCAGCGCCTTGCGGGTGACGAAGCGCGTCTGCGGCATCGGTCCCTCGACCGCGTCGACCAGCAGCAGCACGCCATCTACCATCGACAGGACGCGCTCGACCTCGCCGCCGAAATCGGCGTGGCCCGGCGTATCGACGATATTGATGTGCGTGCCTTCGAAGTCGATCGCGCAGTTCTTGGCGAGAATGGTGATGCCGCGTTCCTTCTCGAGGTCGTTCGAGTCCATCACCCGCTCGGCGACCTGCTGGTTTTCGCGGAATGTGCCCGACTGGCGCAGCAACTGGTCGACGAGGGTGGTCTTGCCGTGGTCGACGTGGGCGATAATGGCGATGTTTCTGAGCGGTCGGGACATGGGAGCGGTGGGGAGTGTGATTGCGGCACATCAATGGCAAGCTGCCGCAAAAGGGCGCGAATTCTAGCACGCGGGCGGCGTTCCGCCGAGGCTGACTTTCAACGAATTTCAAGGATTTTCACATGCTTGCAATCATCGGCGGCAGCGGCCTGACGCAACTCGCCAATCTCGCGGTGACGCGGCGGGAGGTGGTGCGCACGCCTTACGGCGAGCCTTCCGGTGCGCTGACGTTCGGCAGGATCGGCTGCCAGGACGTGGTGTTTCTCGCCCGACACGGCTATGGGCATACCATTCCCCCTCACGGCGTCAACTATCGGGCCAATCTCTGGGCCTTGGCAAACGGCGCCGGGGCTACGGACATCGTTTCCGTGGCATCGGTCGGCGGCATTCGCGCCGACCTGGCACCCGGGACGCTGGCTGTGCCCGATCAGATCATCGACTACACCTGGGGCCGCAATGCCACATTTCATGACAACGGCGATGCCCCGGTGGTGCACGTGGATTTCACCCAGCCTTATGAACAGCAGTTGCGCCAGCGGCTGCTGGATGCCGCGTCCAGGGCGGAAGAATCGATAGTCGATGGCGGCGTTTACGCCGCCACCCAGGGGCCGAGACTCGAGACGGCCGCCGAGATCAACCGCCTGCAGCGGGATGGTGCCGACATGGTGGGCATGACCGGCATGCCCGAAGCATCACTCGCCCGCGAGCTGGAACTGCCCTACGCCGCGATCTGCGTCGTGGCCAATTGGGCTGCCGGGCGTGGCGACAGCGCGCGCGAGATCAGTTTCGACGCGCTCGAGGAAGTCCTGCAGCGCTCCATGGTTCGCGTTCGACGCGCCATAGAGCACTTGTGCGCGGAACAAGCCTTGCACGCGTAGGCAAGCCTGTTTACTGGAGGAGCAGGTTGAGAACAGGCACGATGCTTGTCGGCCTGTTGACCACGGGTATCGTCACTGTACGGGTGATTGGTTCGTAGTTGGTTAAACCTGCCTGTTGCAGTGTCAGGGTGCAGGTTCCGACAGCGTTGCCTGTCACCATTGCCGAGCCGGCATTACCGCTGCCGCTGCAAATCGCGGGGGGGCTAGCAGAATACGTGACAAGGCCGCCGGGAGCACTTGCATAGATCGTTGTCGATCGGTGTAGCGGCACGCGGGTTGGACCGTTGAAGGCGATGGTCTGCAGACCCTTGGCAATCGCAAAGTGCACGGCATCGGCGTTGCTGGTTCCGTCGATATCGCTTGCCGCAACGGTGATATCGAAGGCGCCGGCAGCAACCGGAATGCCGCTGATGGCTCCTGTTCCGGAATCAAGGGTCAATCCCGGAGGGAGAGTGCCCGACGTGATTGCGAAAGCGTTGATTGGGTCACCATCGGTGAGCGTGACATGGTTTGCCAGGTTGAGTGGGCCGAAAGGTACGCCGACCTGGCCGGTCTGGTCCGGAACATTGCCGAAGACCGGCGGCCTCGTCTCGACGAAATTGCCGCCCACCGTGAGGCTGTAATTGCCGTAGAGCGGATGGACCGCATCGGCATTGTTTGAGTAGCTGGTAATAACGAGGTAATAGTTTGTGTTCGCCGCCAAGCCGGTTCGCGTCAATCGAGCGTGAGGGTAGCCCGCGCCGTCATCATCCGCCGCCAGCAGGTTGGCCTGCGGATTTCCCGGCACAAATGAAGAGTAGAGCGCGAGGAAGGAATCGAACGGTGTGCTCGAATCGGTCGTCACCGACAGTGTGCTCCCGACTGTGGTCGTTCGGATGGTATGGACCTTGTACGGCATCGAGTTGTTGCTTGAGTCCTGATAGGTGCCGCCGACGGCACGATCGCTTGGTCGGTTCCAAGTGGGATCCGAAGCGCCGAGCGATCCCGTAATGACGATGTCGGCGCTCGCGCTACCCGACCAGCCACTGCCAAGCAGGCTCGCCGCCAACAGCTTGAACAGCCGACTCCGCTTGGGCATGCTCGATGCCATCAGGGTCAGGGCCGGGGTGGAAAAATGCCCTGCAGGGCGATGATGCAGTTGAGCGTCGTGTAGGGCATCATGTTGTTATGCGGTTGGCTTCCGCCAGAAACCTCAAGGGCAGTAGTTGACATCTCGACATTTGGATTGCTGCCATATTGAAAACCAACGGGTGGTTGCGCGTGGAGGTTGTTTTCCGGCGTCGTTTTGTCCGCAGTCGCCGCTACCCCCTGAAGACGATGGTTATGCGCCGGCATCTCGGCAGGCGTCAGCGTATGGGTTGTCGTGCCGCCGCTATCGCCAAGGTCGTAGAGGGATAGGCCGGGTCCTTGCCCCGGACTGTTCATGAGCCTGCCACGCATGTCGGGCAAGGCAAACGTGGTGCGGCCATCCCCACCGTAGGTCGTGCCAAGCAATGAAAACAACGCAGTGTTTTGGCTGATACTCAGAAGTTGACCATCGCAGAATGCCCAGCCGACGGGCGCGAAGTTGTAGGGTACCCAGAGTACTTGACCAATGTAGGGTTCCCCGCCGTCGGCACTGGCGGTCGGTGCGTGACTAAACCCTGTTCCGATCAGGCTGCACAAGATGATCAGGCCGGTGGCGCGCTTGCACATGGGATCAATCACGGTCGGGATGGGAATATGCCCTGGAGGGCGATGATGCAGTTGAGTGCGAGGAAGGGTTTCATGTTTTCATGGGGCTGCGTGCCGCCCGTGGTACTGATTGCGCTTGGCGACATCGGCGCCGTGGCGGTCAAGCCGTACAGCGACGTGCCACCCGAGGACTTGGCGAGATAATTGCCTGCGGCAGCGTTGCTCGTCGCTTCCTGGGGATCGGCCTTCAAGAGATGCCGATGTGCGGGCAGTTCGCTAACCAGCAGCGAATGTGTCGCTTCTCCCGCCTGGCTGCCGAGGCTATACGCGGTGCCGACATGGATGGGTGCTCTCGCTTTCAAGTTGGGCAGTGCGAAGTTGGTGGTGCCATTGCCGCCAAACGTCGTACCCAGAAGGGCAAACAGCGCCTGGTTCTGGTTGATGGCCAACAACTGGCCGTCGCAGAGAGCCCATCCGCGCGGAGGAAAATTGAACGCCACCCAGCGGATTTCGCCAAGGAATGGTGACTGGGCCAGTGCGCCATCCGACGCGGAATAGCTGCCAAGCATCAAGAGCGGGAGGACGATTCTCGGGAAGGCAAATCGCAAGGGTTTCATCACGATGCCCGTTAATACTGCGATGGATAGATACCCCACAATGAGATGCAGCACTTCATCGTCAGATAGGGTTGAAGGTTGTTGTGAGACTGTGATCCACCAGTACTGCGCACTGCAGCGGTCCCGAGCATCGCGAGCATAGCGCTGGGCTGCCCGGATGCATAGGCGGGCGTGGTTGATGGCGCAATGCCTGCAATTCGACCACCGGCCGGCGAGGCAGACCGTTCGGCGCCCGTATGAGCCATGACGGTATGGGAATGCGCGGGCATCTGCGCTGTTGTCAATGCGACAGCCTCGGCTCCACCGGTCTGGGCAATGACGTAGCTGTTACCCTGATGGACCATGGTCCGGCCCCGGAGATCGGGCAACGCAAATGTCACCTGGCCATCGCCACCGTAGGTAGTCCCGATCAAATTGAATAGTGTCTCATTCTCGCTGATGGGCATCAGCTGGCCGCTGCATTCCGCCCAGCCGTTTGGACAAAAGTTCCAGCCTCCGCACATGATCTCGCCCACGAAAGGCTGCTGCGCATGTACCGCGAACGATACGCCAACTCCACACAATGCAATTCGTCCGAATCGAATCCATGTGCGCGCTTTAATGGTGTTCATGATGCCCATCTTGACTGTCAAGAATGCGTTTGGCAATTAACTGCATTCTTACAGTTTTTTCGTCGGCGTGAAATAGTTGAGTGGATAGCTAATCTATCGCGCGTCGTGCGAACGTTTGTCGCACGTCAGCAAGGCCTTTGACAGGGGTGACGAGTAGTCTCGAACGATTTCGTAACCGTCGGTTCTTCCCGTCACTCGCTCTGAGGCTCGCCATTCTGATATAAGGCGGTTTCGTCGGTCAGCGTCGACCAATTGCCATGCGAAATCAGAGTTTTCGAAGAGCCCTTATTTCCCCGTGGCTGCGTGCGGCCGCAGTACTCGGTCTGCTGCAAAGCCCTCATTGCGCCGTTGCGGCGGATGCCTCGCAGTCATTCTCGGGGGAGTCGCGGCTGACGGTGAAGATTGCCGACGACAGATTGTCTGAACGCCTGCTCGCGCTGCGTGGAAAAGCATTCGTCGACATCGACGGCGTGGTCTGGGATTCCGCCAACTCAAGCGGTTCGCGCTTGCGTTTGCAGCGCTTCGAGGTCTTTGCGCCCGATGCAATAGTGGTTATGCGCGATGATCGTGGAGAGTCCCGAGCCGCTCCCCCGGCTATCGCCCACTTTCGGGGCCAAGTCGACGGCTTGCCGGGATCGGTGGTCTTCGTCAGCGTGCGCGGCGACGGTCGGATCTTGGGAATCGTGCATGACGGTGGCGATATCAGTGTTTTCGAACATGCCGCAGGGAGCGCCGCCTCACCGGGTGCCGCGATAGCGCGGCGTGTACGGCCCCATACCGATTTTCCGTCGAGAGAATTCTCCTGCGGTGCTGAGAGAACGCTGAAGCCAACCGCACTCTCTGCCCTTGCGACGGCTGGCGTGGCGCAAGGCGCCACACAGATTCCCGTGGCGGCCGCGGACGGTACGGCTTACACGGCTCGCGTGGCCATCGAGACGGACTATGAGTTCTTTCAGCTGTTTGGCAGTACGACCACGGCGACGCAGTACATTGGCGATCTTTTCGCCTACATCTCGACTGTCTATGCCAACGAGATTCAAACTCAATTGCAGGTGGGCGATGTCTACTTGTATGGCGCGGAAAGCGATCCGTGGACGGCGACAACCACTGCCGGCGCGCTCACCGAGGTCGGTGACTACTGGCAGGCCAATCGTGGCAGCATCGCACGTGCGGTGACGCAGTTTCTTAGTGGCAAGAATGTCGGGGGTGGCATCGCCTGGATGGATGTGCTTTGCGACAAGGATTACGGCTACAGCGTCACCATGGGCCTCGATGGCAATTTTTCGGCAGCAAATCCCCAACTGGTCTGGGATGCGCTCGGGGTTGCACACGAACTGGGTCACAGCTTCGGCAGTGCCCACACCCATGACTACGACGATATCGGCGGCGTTTCCAGCCCGGTGGATTGCTGTGGCAAAGGTTCCGGTACCTGCGCAACAAGCTTTGGATTTCTGCCAGGCTTGGGTTCGTTGAACGGTGGAACACCAGGGACTCACACTGGCACCATCATGAGTTATTGCCATACCCTGTCGCCCTGGATGAGCAATATCAGTTTCACTCTTGGTAGAAACTTCGCATATGGTGTGGTGGCAGATCGGGTACCAACGGTCATGCAATCCCGCGCCGCCGCGGCTGTCTGCCTCGGGGCCATCGCGGGGCAATGTGGCAGCGCTGCGGGGGTGCTTGCCGGAGCGGTACCGACTTCCGGTTTATGCTCGGCCGGAACACCGTCGACCGTGATTGCCGGTCCGGCCACCTACAGTTGGGCGTGTGCCGGACCGGCAGGAACCGCCAATTGCCAGGCCCCGCGCGGGTACACGGTCACGGCAACGACGATCGGCAATGGTGGCACGATTACGCCCGCCAGTCACTTGGCGCAGTATGGGAGCACCGCGACTTTCACACTGCTGCCGAACTCCGGGTTTGTCGGCAGCGCTACGGGGTGCGGCGGAAACCAGTCCGCGAATGAATTTGTGACCGCCCCTGTTACATCGGCGTGCACCGTCGCGGCTACCTTCGCGGCAGCGACAACCGTGCCCGGAGCTCCGATCATGCTCGGAGCAACGCGGATTGCCCCGCCAGCCGGTGCCGTTTCGGTCGGTTTCATGCCGCCCACCTCGAATGGCGGAGCACCAATATCCACATATACGGCAGCCTGCATTTCCTCGAATGGCGGCGCTACAGCCTCGGCAAGTGGCGCCACCGGCCCGCTGACAGTGTCTTCACTGGCGCCCGGCAAGACCTATAGCTGTTCCGTGACCGCCGCGAACTCGATTGGCACTGGCCCCGCCTCGGCGGCATCCAATGCCTTCCTGGCAGCGGGTTTTCCGAGTGCGCCGACCTTGCTGAGACTGGTGCCAGGGGCTGGCAGTTTGAAGGCATTGTTCATGCCCTCAAGTTCCGATGGCTGGGCGCCGCCGCTGACATATGCTCTTTGCTGTGGATCGTCCTGCAACCCTGCCGTGAGTGGGGCGGATTCGCCACTGTTGCTTACGGGGTTGGTTAACGGTACCCGCTATACGTGCGAACTGACGGTGAGCAATGCATTGGGACTTGGCGCCAGTGGCGGCTCGCTTTCACAAGTCGCTCGACCACGCCCTGGTGTAGCCCCTTGGTTGTTGTTGCTGATGGGCAATTGATGATCAGCCTTGGACCTGCAAAGCGTCCAGCAACTCCTGTTCGATATTGACCAGGCTTGCGGTCTTGCCCAGTTCCGCGCCGGCGATGACGAAGGTGTCCTCGACGCGCTCGCCGAGTGTCGCGATCCTGGCAGAACTGATGAAGACGCCGTGCCGGCCGAGAATGTGTGCGACCGAATAAAGCAGGCCTGGCCGGTCGGCCGCGGCGAGCGACATGACATAGGATGAGCCGCGCTCGTCGGGCAGGATGCTTACTTCCGGCGTGATCGGGAAGTGCCGGACCTGGCGTGACAGCCGCACGGGCGGAGGGGGTTCGAGCGGAGGGTGTCGCTCGAGATGCTCGGACAGGTCATGTTCGATCAGGCCGAGGACGTCCCGATAGGCAAGGTGTTCGCCGGGATCGAGCAGGATGAAGCTGTCGAGGGCGTAGCCATGGCGCGTGGTATGGATCGTGGCAGCGGCGATCGAGTAGCCGAGCCGGGCGAAGAACCCGCAGATCCGGGCGAAGAGCTGCGGCTGATCGGCGACGTAGACCATGACCTGGATGCCCTCGCCGGAGCGGTTGATGCGGGCGCGGACGACGGGCGCGCCGGTTTCGGGGCGGTGGTAGAGGGTGTGCGCGTGCCAGGCAATCTCGTCGGCGTCGTGCTTCATGAAATAGCCGGTATCGAGCCATTGCCATAGCGCCTGCTCGGTGCCCGGTCGCAGACCCCGGCGCTGCAGCAGCGCCCGGGCCTCGTCCTGCCGTTCCGTGACGCCGGCCATCTGGGGCGGCGAATCGCCGCGCAAGAGCTGCGAAGTGGTGCGCAGGAGGTCCTCCAGCAGCTTGCCCTTCCAGGTGTTCCACACTTTCGGGCTGGTGCCACGGATGTCCGCCACGGTAAGGAGATAAAGGGCGACCAGGCGCCGTTCCGTGCCAACCAGGGCGGCGAAGCGGCGGATGACTTCCGGGTCGGCGAGATCCTGCTTCTGCGCGACTTGCGACATGGTCAGGTGCTCGCCGACCAGGAAGATCACCAGGTCGGCATCCTCGTCGACGATGGCATGCGTTCGACAGAATCGTCGGGCGTCGGCCATGCCGAGCCGCGAGTGGTCGCCGCCGCGCCCCTTGGCGATGTCGTGGAACAGCGCGGCCACGTACAGCAGCCAGGGCTTGTCGAATCCGCTCATCAGCCGGGTGCAGAAAGGGTGCTCGTGGGCAAAGTCAGGCACGGCGAGACGCCGCAGGTTGCGCACCACCTGAAGGATATGCTGGTCAACGGTGTAGGCGTGGAACAGGTCGTGCTGCATCTGTCCGACGATGCGCCCGAAGGCCGGCAGGTAATTGCCGAGAATGTCGTACTGGTTCATCCGCCGCAGTTCGTGGACCAGGCCGCGCTTCTCCTTGAACAGGGCCATGAACAGCTCCGGCGCGGCGGGGGAGCGCCGCAATGCGGTGCTGGCGAGCCTGCGGGCCTGCCACAGGGCGCGCAGGGTACGCGCCGTCATGCCGCGCAACTCGGGCCGCCGCGCCAGTTGCAGGAAGCTTTCGAGGATGGCCGGAGGCGTCCGGCGAAACAGGTCGTCATCCCGAATGTCGAGCAGATCCCGCACCATCTGGAAGCGATCGTCGATGACGATGGGAACCGGTGTCGGGCCGGGAACGATGCGGCTGCCGAGATTCTGCAGCACGAGCGTGTTCAGCTGTGTGACGAGCTTGGCGTTCCGGTAATAGCGCTGCATCAGCAGTTCCGAGCGGCGCTTGCTGGCTGAAGCCCTCAAGCCATAACTGGCGGCCAGCGATTCCTGAAGTTCGAAGGAAAGGCGATCTTCACGGCGGCCGGCCAGGAGGTGCAGGCGAATGCGCAGATGGCGCAAGAACAGCTCGGCCCGGGCCAATTGACGGGCCTCGTCGGCGGCCACCAGGCCGGCGCGCGCGAGGCCTTGCCACTGTGTCCCCAGGTCGGCGGCGCGCGCGACCCACAGGATCACTTGCAGATCGCGCAGCCCACCCGGACTTTCCTTGCTGTTCGGCTCGAGCGCAAACGGTGTGTCGTTGAAGCGGGCATAGCGCTCGGCCTGTTCAAGCTGCTTGGCCTGCAGGAACAACCGAGGATCGATGCTGTCGCGAACGCACCGATCGAATGCACCAAACAAGTGCCGATTGCCACAGAGCAGCCGGGCTTCCAGCAGCGAGGTCTGGACCGTGATGTCCTTTGCCCCCTGTTCAAGGCACTCGGTGACGCTGCGGACACTGTGGCCGATGTCGAGTCCGATATCCCACAGCAGGCCGATCAAGGGCTCCAGCCGCTCGTGCCCGGTGAAAGCTTCCGGGACGAGAAACAGAAGATCGACATCGGAGGCGGGATAGAGCTCCCCGCGGCCGTAGCCTCCGACTGCCACCAGTGCGAGTTCCGGAGGCATGGCCATCGTGCGCCAGAGGTCGCGCAATGCCACGTCGACCGCGTGCGCACGGCCGCGCAGAAGGGCGCTGGCGGAATTCGATCGTTCGTAGTTTGTGTGCAGATCTGCCTGCGAGGCACGCAGCGTCGTTCGGACCTGTTCGATCAACGTCGTGCGATCGGCGGCCGAGCATGCTGGCATGGCGGATTCAGGCGAACTTGGGCATCGGCGGGGCGCCTGCGGAAAGCGTCAGGACGTCCACGCCGGCTTCGGTGACGACCACGGTGTGCTCCCACTGCGCCGAGAGGCTGCGGTCCTTGGTGACGATGGTCCATCCATCGGGCAGTTCGGAAATCGCCGCCTTGCCGGCATTGACCATGGGTTCGATGGTGAAGATCATGCCGGGCGCGAGGTCAGGGCCCGTGCCGGCCTTGCCGTAATGCAGGACCTGGGGTTCCTCGTGGAAGCTCCTGCCGATGCCGTGGCCGCAAAATTCCCGTACCACCGAGAAACCGTTGCGTTCGGCATGCCTCTGGATCGCCGCACCGATATCGCCGAGCCGGCCTCCCGGTTTCACTTGGGCGATGCCTGTCCAAAGGCACTCGAGGGTGACTTGGCAAAGCCGCTTCGCCAGTATCGAGGCTTCGCCGACGATGAACATTCGGCTGGTGTCGCCGTGCCAGCCCTCCTTGATGGTGGTGATGTCGAGGTTGACGATGTCGCCCTTTTTCAGCGGACGATCATTCGGTACGCCGTGGCAGACCTGGTGGTTGACGGATGCGCAAATTGACTTCGGATAGGGCGGGTAACCGGGCGGAGCATAATTCAGGGGGGCCGGAACACAGCCTTGGATGTCCACCATGTAGTCGTGGCACAGCTTGTCGAGCTCGTCGGTCGTCACGCCCGGCTTGACAAAGGGGGCCACGTAATCGAGAACTTCGCCCGCAAGGCGGCAGGCAACGCGCATGCCATCGATTTCCTCGGCAGTCTTGATGATGATGGCCATGGCTTCCCGTGTTCGTCGGAGGTTCGCGCAATTCTACCGAAAGCGCCATGGACCTTGATGCCATCCCGGAGGCGCGGTTATAATCGCACGCTTGTTCGGGGCGGTCCCGGACAAAATCCGCACGCCCGGCGCCGAATGGGTGAATGCATTTTCACTGCCGGGCGGAGGCTTAACCCATATCGGAGATCGATACATGAGCACTACCATGCGCCAGATGCTGGAGGCCGGCGTTCACTTCGGCCACCAGACCCGTTTCTGGAACCCCAAGATGGCCAACTACATTTTCGGCCATCGCAACAAGATCCATATCATCAACCTCGAAAAGACCCTTGCCAAGTACAACGAGGCGATGGCATTCGTGAAGAAGATGGCCGCCCAGAAGGGCACCGTCATGTTCGTCGGCACCAAGCGTCAGGCGCGCGAGATCGTCGCCGAGGAAGCGGCCCGCTGCGGCATGCCCTGCGTCGATGAGCGCTGGCTGGGCGGCATGCTGACCAACTTCAAGACCGTCAAGCAGTCGATCAAGCGTCTCAAGGACATGGAGCAGATGACCCAGGAGGGCGCCTTCGAGAAGATGTCGAAGAAGGAAGCGCTGATGATGCAGCGCGAACTGGTCAAGCTGCAGAAGAGCATCGGCGGCATCAAGGACATGGGCGGCATTCCCGACGCGCTGTTCGTCATCGACGTCGGTTACCACAAGATCGCCGTCACCGAAGCCAACAAACTGGGCATTCCCGTCATCGGCGTGGTCGATACCAACCACAGCCCGGAAGGCGTCAATTACATCATCCCCGGCAACGACGACTCCTCGCGCGCCATCCGCCTGTACGCCCGCGGCGTGGCCGACGCCATTCTCGAAGGCAAGAGCCAGTCGATCAACGAGGTCGTCCAGCAGATCGCCGGCGAGGACGAGTTCGTCGAGGTCGAGGAAGGCACTGCCGAGTAAGCGGTGGTCGCATAGCGGAATTCAACGAAATCTGGAGTGAAGTAATGGCGGAAATTACCGCAGGCATGGTGAAGGAACTGCGCGAGAAGACCGACGCGCCGATGATGGAATGCAAGAAGGCGCTGACGGAGGCCGGTGGCGACATGGCCAAGGCCGAAGAGATCCTGCGCGTCAAGCTGGGCAACAAGGCGACCAAGGCGGCGAGCCGCGTTGCCGCCGAAGGCGTGGTGGGCATGTACCTGGCGGCCGACGGCAAGCTGGCCGCCGTGGTCGAGGTCAACTCGGAAACCGACTTCGTCGCCAAGAACGACGAGTTCATCACCCTGGCCAAGGGCTGTGCCGAACTGGTCGCCAGCAAGAGCCCGGCTGACGTCGCCGCGCTGTCGGCACTGCCGATGGGCGAGGGCACGGTCGAGTCGACCCGTGCCGCGCTGGTCGGCAAAATCGGCGAGAACATGACGATCCGCCGCTTCGAGCGCATCGCGGCGAAGGGCAAGCTGGCCTCCTACGTGCATGGCGGCAGCAAGATCGGCGTGCTGGTCGATGTCACCGGTGGCGACGACGTGCTGGCCAAGGACATCGCCATGCACATCGCGGCGTCCAAGCCGAAGGCCCTGGATGCGTCCGGCGTGCCTGCCGACCTGCTCGACACCGAGCGCCGCATCGCCGTCGAGAAGGCGCGCGAGGCCGGCAAGCCGGAGGCGATGCTGGACAAGATTGCCGAAGGCACCGTGCAGAAGTACCTGAAGGACGTGACGCTGCTAGGCCAGGTGTTCGTCAAGGCCGAGGACGGCAAGCAGACCATCGAGCAACTTTTGAAGGCCAAGGGCGCGACCGTCAATGGCTTCACGCTCTACGTCGTCGGCGAAGGCATCGAGAAGAAGGTCAGCGACTTCGCCGCCGAAGTGGCCGAACAAGCAGCGGCTGCCGCCGCGGCCGCCGCCGCCAAGAAGCAATAGTCAGTCGTCGCGCGACGCCAAACCGCCAACCATTGCCGCCATGCCAGCCTACAAACGCATCCTGGTCAAGCTCTCCGGCGAAGCCCTGATGGGCGACGATGCCTATGGCATCAACCGGGACACCTTGTGGCGCATCGTCAATGAAGTGAAGACGGTCGCCGACCTCGGCGTCGAGATCGGCGTCGTCATCGGCGGCGGCAACATCTTCCGCGGCCTGGCCGGCACGGCCACCGGCATGGACCGCGCCACCGCCGACTACATGGGTATGCTGGCGACGGTGATGAACGCGATGGCGCTGT
>CAYXZX010000009.1:0-37773 GCA_964469455.1 uncultured Rhodocyclaceae bacterium
CTGGATTCCGCTGGCCATCACCGTCTGGGTGCTTACGCTGATCGTTCGCACCATGGATCAGTCGTTGCTATTGCTTCCGGAAGCCATTCGTCCGGAAAACGTGCTTGGCTTCTATATTCCAGGCATTGGCGCGCTGCTCACTATCCTCGTCGTGCTGCTGACCGGACTGGTCGCCGCCAACATCGTCGGCCAGCGCATGGTGCGCTTCTGGGAAGCGCTGCTGGCACGCATCCCGGTGGTCAAGTCGATCTACTACAGCGTCAAGCAGATCAGCGATACCCTGTTCTCGGGCAGCGGCGAAGCGTTCCGCAAGGTGCTGCTGGTGCGCTATCCCCATCCCGAGGCGTGGGCGGTAGCTTTTCTGACCGGCACACCGGCTGATGAGGTCAGCGCCATGACTGGCGAGGAACTGGTCAGCGTCTTCATTCCGACGGCGCCCAGCCCGGTCAACGGCTTCTTCTTTTTCGTCAAGAAGAACGAAACCATCGACCTGGACATGAGCGTCGATGACGCCTTGAAATACATCGTTTCGATGGGCGTGGTCGCGCCGCCGGCCAAGGGCAACCTCCTCGGACGGGCGCAGAACGAATAACCTCAACCCTCGGCCGGCGGCGTTCCACCGTGGCTGACTTTCACATCGGACTCACCATGCGTACCCACTACTGCGGCCAACTCAACGCCTGCCATGTCGATCAGGTTGTCACTTTGTGCGGCTGGGCACATCGTCGCCGAGACCACGGCGGGGTCATCTTCGTCGACCTGCGCGACCGCGAAGGACTGGCGCAGATCGTCTGCGACCCCGACCGGCCGGCCATGTTCGAGCGCGCGGAAACGGTCCGGAACGAGTTCGTCCTCAAGATCACGGGCAAGGTACGCCTCCGGCCGGCCGGTACGGAGAACGCCAACCTGCCCTCGGGCGAAGTCGAGATTCTCTGCCACGACATCGAGATCCTCAACGCCGCGGCTACGCCTCCGTTCCAGCTCGACGACGACAACCTGTCGGAGAACGTCCGGCTGGTCAATCGCGTCATCGACCTGCGCCGGCCACAGATGCAGAAGAACATGATGCTGCGCTACAAGACGGCGCGCGCCTTCCGCCGCTTCCTCGACGACAGCGGCTTCATCGACATCGAGACGCCGATGCTGACCAAGAGCACGCCCGAAGGCGCACGCGACTACCTCGTCCCTTCGCGCGTGCATCCGGGCCAGTTCTTCGCCCTGCCGCAATCGCCGCAGCTCTTCAAGCAACTATTGATGGTGGCCGGCTACGACCGCTACTATCAGATCACCAAGTGCTTCCGCGACGAGGATCTGCGCGCCGACCGCCAGCCCGAATTCACCCAGGTCGATATCGAGACCTCGTTCATGGACGAGACCGCGATCATCGGCATCATTGAAAACCTCATTCGCTACGTCTTCAAGGACGCCATCAACGTCGATCTGCCGGCGCCTTTCCCGCGCATGACCTATGCGGAAGCCATGCGCCGCTTCGGCTCCGACAAGCCCGACCTGCGCGTGACGCTGGAGCTCACCGAAGTCACCGATGCCGTCGCAGACGTGGCCTTCAAGGTGTTCTCGGGTCCCGCCACCTCCGGCGGCCGCGTCGCGGCGCTGCGCGTTCCGAACGGCGCGAGCCTGACCCGCGGCGAGATCGACGGCTACACGGAATTCGTCAAGATCTACGGCGCCAAGGGCCTGGCTTACATCAAGGTCAATGACGTCACCAAACTGAACGAGGAAGGCCTGCAGTCGCCGATCGTCAAGAACCTCCATGCCAAGGCGCTGGAAACCATCGTCGCACGCACCGGCGCCCACTCCGGCGACCTGATCTTCTTCGGTGCCGACAAGACCAAGGTCGTGAACGACGCCCTCGGCGCGCTGCGCATCAAGATCGGCCACGAGAAGGGCTATGTCAATGGCAAGGCCTGGGAGCCGCTCTGGGTGGTCGATTTCCCGATGTTCGAGTACGACGAGGAAGACAAGCGCTGGACGGCCTGCCACCATCCCTTCACCTCGCCGAAGGACGGCCACGACGAGCTGATGAAGACCAATCCGGGTGAATGCCTCGCCAAGGCCTACGACTTGGCGCTCAACGGCTGGGAGATCGGTGGCGGCTCGGTGCGTATCCACAAGGCCGACGTGCAGGCGCGCGTCTTCGAGGCACTCGGCATCGGCGCGGAGGAGCAGCGGCTGAAGTTCGGCTTCCTGCTCGACGCGCTCAAGTACGGCGCGCCGCCGCATGGGGGATTGGCGTTCGGCCTCGACCGCATCGTCACTATGATGACGGGTGCCGAGTCGATCCGCGACGTGATCGCCTTCCCGAAGACCCAGCGCGCCCAGTGCCTGCTGACGGATGCTCCTTCTGGCGTCGACGAGAAGCAACTGCGCGAGCTGCATATCCGCCTGCGCCAGAAAATCGAGACGCAAATCGACGTCAGCACGAGTTGATGAGATATCTGCTCGGCCTGCTGCTGGCATTCTTCATCCTGCCGGCGGCGGCCATTCAGGATGTCGCGCTCGCCGACTTGCCGCCGGAGGCGCGCCAGACCCTACGGCTGATCGAGCGGGGCGGCCCGTTTCCCTATCGCCGTGATGGCGTCGTCTTCGGCAATTTCGAGCGGCTCCTGCCCCACCGGCCACGCGGCTACTATCATGAATATACGGTGCCGACGCCCGGCGAGCGGACGCGCGGCGCCCGGCGCATCATCGCCGGCGGCGATGCCGAGCACTACTACACCGGCGACCATTACCGAACATTCTGGCGGATCAGGCAATGAGCGACGTCCATCTGCAGCACATCCTCGCGGACGCCGGCAAGGCCGGCGTGTATCACCTCCCGAACATGGACAAGAAGGTGGTCGTGGCGGCCGCCAAGGCCAACGGCTATGCCGCTTTCAAGGTCGACCTGACCAAGGCGGACAACAAGGACGAGATGCTCGACGCCATCGCCAAGGCATTGAAATTCCCCAAGTGGTTCGGCCGCAATTTTGACGCGCTGGCCGACTGTCTGTCCGACATGGACTGGAAGCCGGCCGAGGGCTATCTGGTGCTGCTCGAACACTGCGACGGCATCCACGGCAGGGCCGAGGCCGACTTCGTCACGACGCTGCAGACTTTCGAGCAGGCCGCCAACGAATGGCGCGAGGAGGGCGTTCCCTTCTGGTGCCTGGTCGAAATGCAGGCTGACGGCATCGCCTGGTTGCCGACGGAACCCTGACGACATGGGCGCCAAGACGCCCGTGTCGGTGCTGGTGGTCATCCACACGCCGGCGCTCGATATCCTCCTGCTCGAGCGAGCCGCCCGCCCGGGGTTCTGGCAATCGGTGACCGGTAGCCGGGAAGGCTCTGAATCGCTCGTCGAAACGGCGATCCGCGAAGTTGCCGAGGAAACCGCCATCGGCTGTCCGGCCGACCGTCTGGAAAACTGGTGCCTCAGCAACCGCTTCGAAATCCTGCCGCTGTGGCGCGCCCGCTACGCCGACGGCGTCAGCCACAACGTCGAACACGTGTTCAGCCTCTGCGTGGCCGCTGGCACCCCGGTGGTCATCGCCCCCGACGAGCATCGCGACTGGCGCTGGCTGCCCTGGCGCGACGCCGCGGCGGCCTGTTTCTCATGGACCAACCGCGACGCGATCCTCATGCTGGGCCTGCGCGCGAACTTTCGACAAGCTTGGCGAGGCAGGCCAGGCACAGGCACCCGGTAACGCTCGGATCAATGGCGACCGGCGGCAGGGCTGCGCACCAGCAATTCATCTGACCGGTGGCCATGCCGCAGGTGAAACGCTCGCCGCATCTAGGGCAGGTGCTCTCCGGTTTCTCACCCGCGGCGGCGTGCCGCGACGGCTGACTCTTGCAATTCATTGCCACCCCTTGAATTCTCCGCCAAAGCGCCTATTTTCGTAGCAAGGGAATGGTCCCTCAAATCAACCCGTGCAGACAGGAGAACATCATGGCCAACATAACCCGATATGACCCGCTTGACGACTTCTTCCGCGGCTTTTTCGTGCGCCCGGTGGAAATGGGCAATATGCCGGAAGCGCCTGGCGTCAAGATCGACGTCAAGGAGCAGGAAAAAGCGTTTGTCGTCCACGCGGAAATGCCCGGCATCAGGAAGGAAGACATTCACGTGGTCATCGACGGACCGACGGTGTCGATCAGCGCCGAGCGCAAGCAGGAGAAGGAAGTGAAGGACGGCGAGCGCGTCCTGCGCACCGAACGTTACTTCGGCAAGGTATCGCGCAGCTTCCAGCTCGGGCAGGACATCGACGACGGTGCCGCGAGCGCGAAGTTCACCGACGGTGTGCTGGAGTTGACGCTGCCGAAGAAAGCCGCCACGCAGTCGAAGCGGTTGACCATCGACTGATCGCGTCGCGAAAGTCAGGCTTGGCGGCGCGGCGAATATTGCCCGACGCCACAAGAAGGACGGCGGCAGTAGAATCCCGCCGTCCTTTTTCTTTTTCCCGCTCGCGCCATGACCACCCCAGCCGCTGACGCCCTGCCCGCCACCACCAAGGCTAAGATACTCGGCGAGGCACTGCCCTACATCAAGCGCTTCTTCGACAAGACCATCGTCATCAAGTACGGCGGCAACGCCATGACCGACCCGATGCTGAAAGACTGCTTCGCGCGCGACGTGGTGTTGCTGAAGCTCGTTGGCATGAACCCGGTGGTGGTGCATGGCGGCGGCCCCCAGATCGAGGATCTGCTCAAGCGCGTTGGTAAGCAGGGCACCTTCATCCAGGGCATGCGCGTCACTGACGAGGAAACCATGGACATCGTCGAGATGGTGCTCGGCGGCCAGGTCAACAAGGAAATTGTCAACCTCATCAACCAGCACGGCGGCAAGGCCGTCGGCCTGACTGGCCAGGACGGCAACTTCATCCGCGCGCGCAAGCTGATGCTGCCCAACAAGGACAAGCCCGAAGAGATGATCGACATCGGCTCGGTCGGCGACATCACTTCGATCGACCCGTCGATCATTGCCTTCCTCGATACCGGCGACTTCATTCCGGTGATCGCGCCGATCGGCGTCGGCCCGCAGGGCGAAACCTACAACATCAACGCCGATGTCGTCGCCGGCAAGATCGCCGAAGTGCTCAATGCCGAAAAGCTGGTGCTGCTCACCAACACGCCTGGCGTGCTCGACAAGGCCGGCAACCTGCTGACCGGCATCACGCCCAAGGATATCGACGCCATGGTCGAGGATGGCACGCTCTCCGGCGGCATGCTGCCGAAGATCGGCTCGGCGCTCGATGCGGCGCGCAGCGGCGTCAAGAGCGTGCACATCATCGACGGCCGCGTCGAACACGCGCTGCTGCTCGAGATCCTCACCGACGAAGGCGTCGGCACGCTGATCAAGTCCAAGTAACATGAGCACCGCCAAGCCCGGCGAGAAGAAGCTGCTGATCCTGCAGACGATCGCCCATCTGCTGGAATCGCCGGCTGGCGAGAAGATCACGACGGCGCTGCTGGCGAAGAAGCTCTCGGTTTCCGAAGCGGCGCTCTACCGGCACTTCGCCAGCAAGGCGCAGATGTACGAGGGGTTGATCGAGTTCATCGAATCGAGCCTGTTCACGGTCATCAACCAGATCGGCACCGACGAGGAAAACGGCCTCAAGCAGATCGAACTGGTCATGGTGACGCTGCTCGCCTTCGCCCAGAAGAACCGGGGGCTCACACGCGTGCTGATCGGCGATGCGCTGGTCCACGAGAACCCGCGGCTCCAGGCGCGTATCAACCAGTTGTTGGACCGCGTGGAAGCGTCATTGAAACAGTCGCTGCGCATTGCTGCCGCCCAGGGCGGCTACGCGGAACATCATGATGTCGCCGCCCACGCCGATGTTCTCATATGCCATGCACTCGGTCGCTGGCACCGGTTCGTGAAAAGCGGCTTCAAGGAAGATCCACTGTCGGCATGGCCGGCGCAATGGCAATTGCTCGCACACTGAGGGAGAAGTAATGAAAACGAAGACCCAGCAGGCCGTTCGCGGCAAAGCCGCCACCGCACGCACTGTCACCGGGCCCAAGGCGCGGATCGCCAAGACCGCAGTAAAGAAAGGCGCTCCGCCGACCGGGCAGGTGCTGAAGGAGTTGAAGTCGCTGGCCAAGGAGTTGAACAAGGCCGCCGAGGGCATCGGCAAGCGCACGCCCGGCGATCCAAAGGACATCTCGGCCATTCTCGGCAATGTCGAGCGCATGACGGCCGAAGCCGCCAACAAGTCGCTGGCCGAAGCGGAAATGGCCAAGCAGATCCTTGCCTCGGCTCACGACTGCCTGGGCAAGGACTGGAGCCGCAAGGAAATCAACGCCCACCTCGAGGGCATCGGCGCGCACCTGACCAACATCATCGTCGCCCAGGAATTCCAGGACCTGGCCGGGCAGGCCATCCGCAAGGCGATGAAGAAGCTGGTCGGCGCCATCGTCGTCGAGACAGCGGCCGGTGACGACCGCAAGCTCTCGCAGAACGAGGTGGACAGCCTCCTGAAAGACCTGATGCTCTAGGCGGCAGCTGGCCAGGCGCTACCGCCGCAGCGCCTCGGCCGCCTCAAGCGCGAAGTAGGTCAGGATGCCGTCGGCGCCGGCCCGCTTGAAGCACAGGAGCGCCTCCAGCATGCAGGCATCATGGCCAAGCCAGCCATTGGCGGCCGCGGCCTTGAGCATGGCGTATTCACCGCTCACCTGATAGGCATAGGTCGGCACCCCGAATTCGTCCTTCACCCGCCGCACGATGTCGAGATACGGCATGCCGGGCTTGACCATCACCATGTCCGCGCCCTCGTCGAGATCAAGCGCGACTTCCCGCAACGCCTCGTCCGAGTTGCCCGGATCCATCTGGTAAGTGTACTTGTTGCCCTTGCCGAGATTGGCCGCCGATCCTACCGCGTCCCGGAAAGGCCCGTAGAAGCTCGAAGCGTACTTGGCCGAATACGCGAGGATGCGCGTATGAATCAATCGTTCGGCATCGAGGGCACCGCGCACGGCACCGATGCGGCCGTCCATCATGTCCGATGGCGCCACCACGTCGGCCCCGGCGCGTGCATGGCAAAGCGCCTGCTTCACCAGCGCCTCGACCGTCTCGTCGTTCATAACGTAGCCGGCAGGATCGGCCGGATCGATGAGACCATCCTGCCCATGGCTGGTATAGGGATCGAGCGCCACATCGGTGACGACGCCCAGTTCCGGCAGTTCCTTCTTGAGGGCGGCCACCACGGTGGGCACCAGCCCTCCCGGATTCCATGCCTCCTCCGCCGCTTCGGACTTCTTGCCGGCATCGATCACCGGGAACAGCGCCAGCGCCGGAATCCCCAGGCGAGCCGCCCGCTCTGCCACCGGCAGGAGCTTGTCCAGGCTCATTCGCTCGACGCCGGGCATGGATGCCACGGCTTCGGTACGCCCCTGTCCTTCGAGGACGAAGACCGGGTAGATGAAATCATCGGCTCCGAGGGAACTTTCCCGCATCAGCCGGCGCGAGAAATCGTCCCGGCGCATGCGGCGCATGCGGGTGGAGGGGAATGCACCTTTCTGGTTCATGGATATCTCGCAATGATGTCTCTGGAACTTTCGTCGCTAGCCGCAATCTTATGCTTCGGATGACGTGCGGTCATCCCCCGCTTCACCTCCCTGAGCGGGTGCCTTAACCCCATTAAGGCAATTCGCCCCCGGTCTCTCCCCTTTGGCCGGGGGCTTTCTTTTGGCGGTGTCACACCGGCCGCTCCAGCCACGCGGCGATCACGGTTTCAGCTTCGTCCATTCCCAGTTTCTTGAGGCTCGAAAACAACTGCGCGGTGATCGGCGAGCCGGCATCGGCGACTTCGGAGTGAACCTCGCGCAGCACCTTGGCCTGCTCCTGCCGGGTCAATTTGTCGGCCTTGGTGAGCAGGCAATGAATCGGCTTACCGGTCGGCCCGAACCAGTTGAGCATCTGCCGGTCGAGATCGGTCAGCGGCCGGCGCGCGTCCATGATCATGACCAGTCCGGCAAGGGCCTGGCGGCGCGTCAGATAGGTTTCCAGCAGGCCCTGCCACTGCTTTCTGATCTTCTCCGGCACGTCCGCGTATCCATATCCCGGCAAATCGACCAGCGCGGCGCCGTTGCGAAGGCGGAACAGGTTGATCAACTGCGTCCGGCCGGGAGTCTTCGACACGAACGCCAGCCGGGTATGGCCGACCAGGGTATTGATCGCCGAGGATTTTCCGGCATTGGAGCGGCCGGCAAAAGCGATTTCCGGCCCTGTCGCTTCCGGCAGATCCTGCGGCTTCGCGACGGATATCTCGAAGACCGCGTGGCGAAACAGGGACATGGCGGAGCTGCGGGCGTGTGGTCGATCGGTCGAGTTAGAATATCACGTTTAGCCCCCCATTCAGGACCGCACAGGAGCACCCCATGAAGCATTCGCCGATGCTGCCCTCGCTGATGACCGCGTTGCTCGCGGTCGCTGCCATCGCCGATGCCAATGAGCCAGCCAAGGCCCCTTACAAGGGCGATCCCGCCAAGGGCAGGGAAATCGCCTCGACGGTATGCGCGGCCTGCCACAATCCCGACGGCAACAGCGTCCAGCCCGCCAATCCGAAGCTGGCCGGCCAGCATGCCGAGTATCTCTTCAAGCAGATGAAGGAATTCAAGGCGGCGGAAGGCAAGCAGCCGGTGCGCGTCAATGCCGTCATGAATGGCATGATCGCCGCCTACAACGAGGATCAGATGCGCGATCTGGCGGCCCACTTTGCCGCCCAGACCCAAATCGGTGAGAAGGCCCGGAACCGCGAGACCATCGAAGCCGGTCAGAAACTCTACCGTGCCGGCAACATGGCCAAGGGCCTGCCGGCCTGCGCCGCCTGCCACGGCCCGGCCGGTGCCGGGATACCGGCGCAGTATCCGCGCATCGGCGGTCAGTTCGCCGAGTACATCGAGGCCCAGTTGAAAGCATTCCGCGACGACGCGCGCGCCAATGATCCCAACAGGATGATGCGCATGGTCGCCATCAAGATGACTGACGCCGAAATCAAGGTGGTCTCGGATTACATCGCCGGCCTGCGCTGAGCCTATCTCCCTACTCGGGTCAGGGGCGGCGGCGCCTTTTTGCTTTCCCCGCCGCTTTCGCGGAAACTTGCGAAGGTAATCGCGAGTCAAACGCGAACCATGCTCATTCATCGCCCGGACGATATTCCGCCCTCCGAGATCACGCCAAAGTCAGTCTTCGCCCGACGCCGGCGATTCCTGCATCTCGCAGCCGGCAGCACCCTGTCACTGGCATTGCGTGCGGCCAATGCCGGCGAAAAACTCCCGATCGCGGCACGCAGCCCGCTGTCCACCGACGAGGAGCCAACGCCTTACCGGCACATCACCGGCTACAACAACTTCGTCGAATTCGGCAACGGCAAGGAGGTTCCGGCCGAGCGCGCCCACCGCCTGCGCACCTCGCCCTGGTCGGTCACCCTCGACGGGCTGGTGCACAAGCCCCGGACCCTGGCCATCGAAGACATCCTCAGGCTGGCGCCGCTGGAGGATCGCGTCTATCGCCTGCGCTGCGTCGAGGGATGGAGCATGGTGGTGCCGTGGGTCGGTTTCCCGCTGTCGGCGCTGCTCAAACAGGCGGAACCGCTGGGCAGCGCCCGGTACGTTGAACTCGAATCGGTCGTGCAGCCCGACACCCAGCCGGGCGTGCGCGTGCCGCTGCTCGACTGGCCGTACACCGAGGGCCTGCGCCTCGACGAGGCCATGCACCCGCTGACGCTCGCCGCGGTCGGCCTCTACGGCGAAGTCATGCCGAGGCAGAACGGCGCGCCGGTCCGCCTGGTCGTGCCGTGGAAATACGGGTTCAAGAGCGCCAAGTCCATCGTCCGCATCCGCTTCACCGACAAGGAGCCGACCACGACCTGGAACAAGCTGCAGCCGGATGAATATGGCTTCTACGCCAACGTCAATCCCGAGGTCAGCCATCCGCGCTGGAGCCAGGCACGCGAACGCCGCCTCGGCGATTTCCTCAAGCGGCCGACGCAGCTGTTCAACGGCTACGCGGATCAGGTCGGGCAGCTCTACGCGGGCATGGACCTGCACAAGCACTACTGATGGAAAGCCGGATCGCCGCCATCAAGGCCATCCTGTTCGCGCTCTGCCTGCTGCCGCTGGCGTATTACGGCGTCGGGCTCTGGCAGGACACGCTGGGTGCCAATCCCATCGAAGCGCTGACGCGCGGTCTCGGCGACTGGGCGCTGCGCCTTCTGCTGATCACGCTGGCCGTCACGCCGCTGCGCCATGCCACCGGCTGGGCATGGCTGATGCGCCTGCGGCGCATGATCGGCCTCTATGCCTTCTTCTATGCCTGCCTGCATCTGGTCGCCTACCTCTGGCTCGACCAGTTCTTCGACTGGGCGGAGATCGGCCATGACATCCTCAAGCGGCCGTTCATCACCGTCGGGATGGCAACTTTCTTCCTGCTGGTGCCACTGGCGGCGACCTCCACCAATGCCATGATTCGCCGGCTGGGCGGCCGGCGCTGGCAGCAGTTGCATCGCCTGATCTACCCGGCGGCACTGCTCGCCGTGCTGCACTTCACCTGGATGGTCAAGGTCGACGTACGGGAACCGGCGCTCTACGGAGTCATCGTCGCCGCCCTGCTCGGCCTGCGCGCCTGGCGGCGTGTGCGCGAAACGGGCAGGGCCGTCGTGCCGCAGCGCCGGGTCATTCCGATCCGGATTCGTCGCTGAGCTGCCGGCGCCCACGCGCCGCCTGCCTTGCACGCGAGGCGCGCTTGTCGGTGCGCTGGTGCGGCCCGCCCTTCTTCATGATCGGCGCCACCGCCAGCGCGTTGCGACGGCTGACTTTCAGTTTCTTCCTTTTCGTCCCCTTCATCGCGCGAACCTGACGATCGCGCGGCCATCGGCCGCGACCCTGGGTTCCGCTTTCCAGGCGTGTCCGTAGACCACCTCGAAAGTCGCGCCACCGTGCCAGCGCGCGAATACGCGCCGCCAGTCGCGCCAGGCCATGCGGCCGAGCAGTCCGTTGCGCACGCCAAGATGACGCTGATCGGCGAGAAACCGGCGCGGCCGGCGATACTCGAACGTGATCATGTCCATGTCCATGACCGGATCGGCAAAGCCGGCCGCCACCAGCATGTCGCCCACGTCGTGCATGTCCGCGAACCGGCGCAGCGAAGTGGCGCCCGCGACGCGCAGCTCCTTCAGGGTGTCCGGGCCGAGCATGGCGAAGGTCAGCAGCCCGCCGACGGCGAGGGTGCGATGTAGTTCCCCGAATGCCGGCAGCGGGTCGTCGAGCCAGTGCAGCACCAGGTTCGACCAGGCGAGATCGAGGCTGTTCGCGACCAGCGGCAAAGCGCGCACGTCCGCATTCAGCAACCGCGGAGACCGGCCTCGCAGGCGCTGCATGAGCGGCACCCGGGCCCTCACGGCTTGCAGCATCGGCCGCGCGAAGTCGATGGCCAGCGGCAGGGCCTCCGGATAGCGGCGCTGCAGTTCGCGCACGCCGTCGCCGGTGGCGCAGCCGATGTCGGCGAAGCGCCTGGGGGCAATTTTGATGAAGTCGAGGCGCTCCGCCATGCGCTCACCGACCTCCCGCGCCAGCACCGCCGCCTCGTCGTACGAAGCCGCAGCCTGCGAGAAGTCCTCGCGCATCAGACCGGCCGCAGGCCCAGCCGCTCGAACAGCGCTTCGTCGCGCTCGGCCTCGGCGTTGCCGGTGGTGAGCAGCTTTTCGCCGTAGAAGATGGAATTGGCGCCGGCCAGGAAGCACAGCGCCTGCAGCTCGTCGCTCATCTCGTGACGCCCCGCGGACAGCCGCACCCACGAACTCGGCATGGTGATGCGTGCCGCGGCGATGGTACGCACGAACTCGAAGGGATCGAGCGGCGGCGCGTTCTCCATCGGCGTGCCGGGAATGGCGACGAGGTGGTTGATCGGCACCGACTCGGGCGCCGGATTGAGGTTGGCCAGCTGCGCCAGCAGCGAGGCGCGCACGCGGCGCGACTCGCCCATGCCGACGATGCCGCCGCAGCAGATCTTCATGCCCGCCGAACGCACGCTCATCAGCGTTTCCATGCGTGCCTGCTGGCTGTGCGTGGTGATGACCTGGTCGTAGAACTCGGCACCGGTGTCGAGGTTGTGGTTGTAGTAGTCGAGGCCGGCGGCGGCCAGCTTGTCCGCCTGGCCGGGGCCGAGCAGGCCGAGCGTCAGGCAGACCTCCATGCCGAGGCCCTTGACCGCGTGCACCATGTCGATGACCTTGTCGAGATCGCCGTCCTTCGGACCGCGCCAGGCCGCGCCCATGCAGAAGCGGCTGGCACCGCGATCCTTCGCCGCCTGCGCCATGACCTTCACCTGGTCGAGTTCGAGCAGCTTCTCGCGCTCTATGGTGCCTCGCCGCGCCGATTGCGAGCAGTAGCCGCAGTCCTCGGAACAGCCCCCGGTCTTGATCGACAGCAGCGTCGAGCGCTGCACGGCGTTGGCGTCGAAATGCCGGCGATGCACCTGCTGGGCGCGGAAGAGCAGGTCGGCGAGAGGCAGTTCGAACAGCGCCTCGACGGCATCGGTGTTCCAGCCTGCGGACGGAGGTGCGGCGGTTGGGCGCGCGGTTGCGGCGGTTGCGGCGGTCATTGCGGGAATCTTTGGCAAAATCGGAGGCCGGATGATCGGCGAAGGAGGCGGGCTTGTCAATTTGGCACTCTGCATTGACCGCGCTGTTGCCGCAGGATTGCCTGCTGTGCGGGGCATTGTCCGGCGACGCCCTGCTCTGCGGCCAATGCTCGGACGACCTGCCCCGCCTGCCCGAGGCTAGCTGCCCGGTATGCGCCGAGGCTTCACCAGGCGGCCAGGTTTGCGGCAGTTGCCTGCAACAGGCGCCGCATTTCGATGCCACGATCGCTGCCTTCCGCTACGGCTTCCCGGTCGACAAATTGATCCAGTCGCTGAAATATCGGCGGCGTCTCGCCCCGGCTGACTTTCTTGCTGCGGCAATGCTCGCCGGCGTGCGGCCGGGCGGCGACATTGTCGTACCCGTACCGCTCGCCCTGCCCCGGCTGCGCGAGCGGGGCTTCAACCAGGCGGTGGAACTGGCTCGACCGCTGGCCCGCGTTCTCCATTTGCCACTCGAACTCGATGGCTGCCGGCGTTGCCGCGATACCCTCCCGCAAGCGACCCAGCCCTGGAAGATGCGGCAGAAAAACATCCGCCATGCCTTCGAATGTTCCCTCGACCTGTCCGGGAAAGCGGTGATCGTCGTCGATGACGTCATGACCACCGGCGCCACGCTCGACGAGTTCGCGCGCTCGCTCAAGGCGCACGGCGCCACGCGGGTGGTCAACTGGGTCGCGGCAAGGACCTTGCAGGACTAACGCAGGCGCTGCTCGATCGCCTCGGCAAGCTCCGGCGAAAGCCTGCCGGATTCGCGGGCTTTCAGGTACGCGGCACGCGCTTCGTCGCGCCGGTCGAGCTTCTCCAGCAACAGCCCGTGAAACGCCAGATAGTCCGGACTTCGCTCGCCATGCCGTCGATGCGCGGCCATGGTCCGCTCGGCCTCGGCCACGTTGCCCTGCTCGAACTGCAGGCGCGCCAGCGTCATCGCCCAGCCCGGCTGCGCGGCATCCAGCGCCAGGCCTTCGCTGGCCAGGGCCTGGGCCTCGGGCCAGCGCTGCTGCGCCATGAACAAGCTGAGCAGCGCCTGGCGCGCCGCGACGTGGCGGCGGTCGGCGGCCAGGGCGCCCTGGAAGCGCGCGATGGCCTCGGTCGATTGTCCCTGCCGGTAGGCAGCCATGCCGCGGCGGTATTCGTTCTCGGCACCCTCGCCGTCGAGCTGGCCAAGCGGACGCTTGCTGATGCCTGCGGCGGCGTCGGCGACCAGCGGGGTCTGAGTCGGTGGCGTTTGTGTGGTGGCTTGCGCGGCATCGGCGATGCCCGGAGACGACTCCGCGGGCGCGGGCTGCTTTTCCTGCATCTCCTTTCGAACCACCGGTCTCGGCACGGCCTTCACCACGGGCATCGGCACCACCAGGGCCGGCATGGCCGCGATCAACGCTGGCGCTGCAGTTGGCGCAGGGGCAGGCGCATTGGTCGCGACGGCTGGCTCGCTTGATGACTGCGGCGGTGCAACCATGGTGTTGGGCGACGACGCCACGGGTTCGGCGTGCCGCCACGGCTGACTTTCGAATATCGGCCAGAGAGTGGCGGCGAGCGCCAGTACCCCGGCGGTTCCGCCGAGGACCGCCAGCAGACGTGGCCAGGAAACACGCCGGGGGGGTGGCAGGGCTTTCACCTGGCCGGACCATCCAGCTCGCTCGGTCGCCGAAGCTTCTCGACGGTCGAGATCCCGCAGCATCTGGTTGATCAGGCTCATGTCATCCCCACAGCCAGTCGACGTTGACCGCGCCTTCGGTGTCGCGTACGGCGGCGCGCACGTGACGCCAGCGCACGCATTCCTCGCCGGCGCCGAAGGCTGCGAGCAAGGCTTTGTTGGCCAGGATGTTCACCAGACGCGGCATGCCACCGGAATGGCGGTGCAGGGCCGCGCGCGCCGGCCCGGAAAACAGGCCGTCGCCCCGGTAGCCGGCGACGCGCAAACGATGTTCGACATAGGCATCGACCTCTTCGCGGCGCAGTCCCGGCAGCCGGTAATGGAAGGCGATGCGCTGGCGCAGCTGCCTGACCCGGGGCTCCCGAAGTTTTTCATCCAGTTCCGGCTGGCCGAACAGCACGATCTGGATCAGCTTGCGCTTTTCCGTCTCCAGATTGGAAATCAGCCGCAGCGTCTCGAGTGTCAGCATCGGCATCGACTGCGCCTCGTCGATGCATAGCACGGCGGTCTTGCCCTGGCGTGCCAGATCGAGCAGCCGGGCGTTGATGCGCCGGACCACATGCACCACCGCCCGACCTTCGCCCGCCGGCGCGTCCAGTTCGTCGGCGAGCTCGACAAGCAACGCCTTCGGGTCGACCTGGGGATTCGGAATGTAGGCGGCCACGCACCCCTCGCCCAGCGTGGCGAGCAGCCGCCGGCACAGCAGGGTCTTGCCGGTGCCGACTTCGCCGGTGATCTTGACGAAGCCTTCGCCGCTCTGGATGGCCAGCAGCAGCGTATTCAGGGCTTCCTGGTGCGCGGCACCGGCGTAGATGAACTGGGTGTCGGGCGTGATGCCGAACGGCAACTCGGTCAGCCCGAAATGACCAAGGTACATGCGCGTCAGCGGAGGTCGGTCATGAACTCGCGCGGATCGAGCTTCTGAATGCGTTCGCCGGTCTGTTCGAGGTCGCGCAGCCATGGGCGGTCATCGGCAATGACGGTCGGCTTGAGCAGAATGACCAGTTCGCGCTTGCTGCCCGAACGCGCGCGCTGGCCGAACAGCACGCCGACCGCCGGCACGTCGCCGAGGCCGGGCAGCTGGCTGCGATCGTTGGTCTGGCTTTGCGTCATCAAGCCACCGATGGCGACGATGTTGCCGTCGCGCACGCGCACGATGCTGTCGGTCTCGTTGATGCTGCTGGAGGCCAGCGGCAGCGAGAAGGTACCGAGCGTCGCGCCGAGGTCGATCAGCTTGGTCTTCTCGGTGACCACGCTGATGGCGGGATGGATGTGCAGGATAATGTTGTTGTCCTGGTCGATCTGCGGTGTCACGTCGAGCGAAATGCCCGAGAAGTAAGGTTGCAGCGTCAGGCTGGGCGTGCTGACCGAACCACTGTTGGTCGATGTCGTGGTGGTGGTGACGTTGGTGACGAACAGTTCGTCGGTTCCCACTTTGAGCACCGCCTTCTGGTTGTTGATGGTGGCGATGCGCGGGCTCGACAGCACGGTGACCGTGCCCTGCCCTTCGAGGAAATTCAGCAATGCGGCAAAATTGGCGGTCTGCAGCGCGAGGCCCATGAAGCCCTGACCGAGAGAGGTCGCCGCCATCGAGCCGAGACGGCCGGGCAAGGCATCCACCGAACTCGATGACAGCGGCTTCGCCGCGCCGGCTTCCGCCGCCGCCAGGCTGGTACCGGGGGCAACCACGCCGACCGCCGACTGGCCGCGCGAGCCCGTGCGGAACGCGGTCCAGTTGATGCCCGCCTGAAACTGCTCGCTCAGCATCACGTCGAGGATTTTCGCCTCCAGCATCACCTGGCGGTCCACCACCGTCTGCGTCGCCCGCAGGTAGGCCTCGATCTGGCGGATCTCGCGCGGCAGGGCACTGACGACGATCACGCCCGACTGAGCATTGACGACCACCTTGCGCCCCTCGGCGTTGCCGACGATGGCGGTCAGCGCAGCGGTCAGCCCGCCCCAGAAATCGTTCTCGGTGGTGGTCTGTACCCGGCTGGTGTAGGTGTTGGGCACGCTGCCCGAGCCGGTCGTGCCCTGGCTTGGCACCGCGGCGCCGCTGGCGGTGGTGGTGGTCGTCGTCGATGGCCCGCCGCTGCTGGTGATGGCGCTCGACGTGACGCGCAGTTCGCTCGCGCCCTTGCGCTGGGAGGCCAGATAGTTGATCTGGAACACACGGGTTTGCACGCTGTTGGGCTGCACGACGATACGGTTGCCCCTGACGGTGTACTCGTACCCGTACAGTTCGCGGATCGCGTCGAGAGCTTCCCGCACCGTCACATCCTTGAGGCTTAGCGTCACCAGGCCGCCAACGTCGGGTGGCACCAGCATGTTGTAGCGGGTGCCGGTGACGACAGCCGAGAACACCTGCGCCGCCGGCGCGTTGACGACATTCAGATCGAAGCGCGGTTCGGCTTCGACCGGCTTGGGCATCTCGATCGCCAGCGGCGGCAGCAGGGCCTTGTCGGCCGCCGGGTCGCGCGCCGAACGCTCGGCCGCCGCCTGCCGAAGTTCCTCGCCGATCCGTTCATGCACCGCGCCGGGGCGGAGCTGCTGTGGCGCGCAGGCGGTCAGCAGCATGGCGACGCATGCCCATGTCATCGTCAGGTATCTGGTCTTCATGGCCTGTTTGCCTTTTCCGTCTTGACGCGCGATCGTCTCGCCGCGCCCGTTTCCACCGGCGCGAACTGCTTGCCGACGCCCGGTGTGAGATAGAGGGTTTCCCGCCCGGCCGCCGAGCGCAAGTCAACCGAATCCTCGCCAACGCGCTCGAGCGTCGCGTCGCCGACCTTGCCGCCGATTTCGACATAGACGCCGCTGATGACGGCGGCGGAGCGGGCGCCCTGCCGGCGAATGATCGACTGCAAGCTTCGCGCCGACACGGTGGCGGTACCCGCGGCGGGCGCCGATGCACTGGCGTCGAACCCGGCGGGCGGACGCGTCGGGTCCGGCAGCCCCTGCGCCGGAGCCAGGCTTGCGGTCAGGGCGAGCGTCATCGCGGCAAGGGCGTGAGAGAGCGTCATACCGCCAGCCAGTCCCGATCCCGGGAAAGGGTATACACGGTCAGCGTCAGCTCGCTCTGGGGATAGGCGGTCACGCTCAGCGCCATGCCGCCCCACAACAGGCGCTGGGGCGTCCTTTCCAGTTCGGCGACATAGCCGAGCAGATCGGCGTAACTCCCCGCCAACCGGACCTCGAGGCCATGCCGGTAGATATTTTCCTTGCGCGCCTCGGCCGGCTTGCCGTCGCCGGCACCTTTGTCCGCCGCCGTCAGCACCAGCAGCGGTTCCGGCGCCAGCGAGCGCAGGCCGACCAGCGTCAGGCCGCGATGCCGTGCCAGGACAGCCTGCAGCACCAGCCCCATGCGCTGTGGCGGGACCAGTTTGTCATCCAGCTTGCCGATCTGGGCGTCGACGGCGCCCAGCCTGGCTTGCAGCTCTGCCAGTTGGCGGCGACCAACCGCGTCCGGATCCTCGAGCTGGGATTTCAGGCCGGCAATCTGGCCTTCGAGCGCTGTCAGCTCGGTCTGGCGTGTCGCCAGTCCAGTACGCAGGTCGGTGCCACGGCGAGTCGCCGGATCGACCCAGAACGTCACGAGGAGGAACCCGGCCGCCGCCACCATTGCCACTGCCACCATGACCTGCTCGCGCTTGCTAAGCGCGGCGTACCGATCGCTCCAGATCCGCCAGACGGCTTTCATCGTGCTGCTCCGGCGCGGCCTGCGTCGTCTTCCGGCCCGAGGGTGAACTCGTGAAACGCCGGCGCAGCCCCGCCGGGTGCCGCGGCAGGCCTCGCCAGGTTCAGCCTGGCGAAGCGATGGCCCCGAAAGGCGGCTTCGGCATTGAGCCGACGGATGTACTGAGGTAACAGCGCCGGATCGAGCGTGCGTCCACGGATTTCCATGCGCCGGCCGTCGGCGCCCACCGAAAAGCCGGTCAGCCACAGGCCGGTCAAGCCTTGCCGGGCGAGACCGCGCAAGTGTTCGGCATGATTGCCGGCCGCCGGCGTCGCGCCCTCGCCCAGCTTGTCGAGGATGCCCTGGCGGATGTCGAGCAGTTCCTTCGCCGCGGCGAGATCGAGCTCCAGTCTCAGGTCGGGCTTGCGGGCGGCCAGTCGACCCGCCATGGCCACCGACTCCTCGCGGGCCGCCTGGGTCCGGGCATCCAGCGCGGCAAGCTGCGTCGCCAGGCGGCTCGCATCGATGCGGGCCCACGCGCCCCAGCCGAGCAACAGCGTGGCGATCATTGCCAAGGCGAAGGCCAGATTGGCCGTGGTCAGCCAGTGCCGCTGGCGGCGCAGCGACGCGTCGTAGAGATTGATCTGGTGGCTCATGTCGCCGAGTCCGCGCCGCGTAGCGCCGCGCCGATCGCCGGCAGCGCGCGGCTCTGGGCAACCGGATTCGCGAGCACCGGAAAGCCGTTCAGGTCGATGCATTGCCGGAGGTCGAGCACTTCGACCGGCTGGTAAAGGTTCTCGCGCAGGTAGTCGACAAAGTTCGCCGACCCGGGCGGTGGCGATACCAGCAGCCGGGTGATCGGGATGCCGCTGTAGCTGCGGTCGACATTGTCTAGCGTGCGCTGGACGTCGAGCAGCACGCGCTCACGCAGGTCCGAGGCGGCCTCCGAGCCGATTTCCCCGGGCGGGGCATCGATGTTGCGGGCGAAGTACAACTCGCCGCCGCAGGTGAAGGTCAGGCGACCGCCGCTGCCATCGAAAGCCAGCAGGCCCAGGCCGCGATTGGCATCCTCGAACAGCGCCGCGATGTTGCGCTGGGCAAGTTCAGGCACGTCGATGGCATCCAGCGAAATCCTGGCGTCCTGGAAAAGCCGGATCCAGGACTGCAGGATGGCACGACTCGCCGCCACGGTGTAGATCTGGTTGGGACGGCCCCCCGCCACCGGCGGCAGACAGTCGATGCCGGCATCCTCGACGGGAAAATCGACCGCATCCTTGATCTTCCACCGGACCGCGTCGCGCAGTTCCGCCGCGGGCACCTCTGGCGCGTCGATCTGCTGCAACTGGTACTGACCCTGCGGCAACAGCAGCGTGCAGGGGCCCGCGCCGAGCCGCCGGGCGCCACGCAACCGCCTCAGCACATCGAGATCGCCGCCTTCGCGAGGATAGGAGTCCCAGGCTTTCAGAACCGGGTTGGCACCGGGAGTTTGGCCGACGCGGGCGACATGAACCATCTGGCTGTCGAACACCACCGAAGTCCAGGCGTTTTCCCCGCGCGAATTGAGTCGGAAAGGCCACATGAGGTCTCGACCGAGCGCCAAAGTGTTAGGGCGCGCCCACCCGCTACGCCCGATCGAAGCATTATCGACAGGCAGTACGGCTTTGATGCCGGAAATACCGCCGCAATAGCCGTGGTTACCGCTCTTTCATGGCCCGGCGCAGGCGAGTCCGGTCCACTCGCAATAGGCGAGCGCGATGCGCTGGCGCTCGACATACCCGGCACTGCTCGCAGCGACGTTGTCCGGACAGGAGGCTGCACCGCCATTGCAGGCGGTGGCCACCACGCGAAACACGCGCAAACGCCGGGCGGTGCCCGGAACCGTTTCGCCATCGTTGAAGTCGGAAAACGTGCAGACCACCGTGACGCGGAACACCGGATCATCGGCGCTCGTCCAGGTCTGGGCATCGCAGGCTGCATTCTGCAGCGCCCGGAACAGGCCGCCCTCGGTCCCGGCGGAAGCCACCTGCCAGGCGCGCGCGGCGAGGACGTCCTGCGCCGAGGCCATCTGCTGGCCGGTGGCAACTGCGACGATGCCGGCGGCCAGCGCCGCCAGGATCACCAGGATCATGATGGCGGCGATTGCCCCAAGCCCGTGCTGACGCCGCTTCATGGCACGTTGCTCACGTGCATGCCGTGGGCGAGGGCGACCCGTTCGCCTCCAGACAGGAGTTCGACGCGCATCCAGACGAAGCCGGATTGCTGCGTGGCGCCCTGGTTGGGGTCGTAGATGAACTGGCACGATGCCACCCGGCTCGCCAGCCGGACGCCGCCGATCGCCGGACAGGCGGCAGGATAGGTGGCGTCGAAGGACCGCACGAGTCGCACCAGTTCGCCGGTGCCGTTGCCATTCGCTTCGCCGGCATTCCGGCAGATGTAGAAGACCGCCGGTTCGTTGGCATCGACGATCTGGAAGCGGCCGCCGTCATAGCCGGCGGGAAACTGGGTGGCTGCCGCCAGCGTGATCCGGCCAACGCCCACGGCCGATCCGCCGGGGGCGGGCGGGCTGCTCCAGGCACCCACCGTGCCGCGCGTCGTGCCGGCATAAACATCGCCGGTGTTCTGGTTTCCGATCACCACGAAATCGCCCGCGACGGGCGCGGCCGGCAGCGGCGACAGCACGTCGAACGCATTGTCCGGCCCTGTGCTGTCGAGCGGATCGGCATTGGCGTTGACGATGTCCGTTGCCCGCCGGAACAGGCCACCGCTCTTGGTCGGCACCAGTTCGAAGCATTGGTCGCCGGGAATCCGGATCGAGTTGGGCACCGCGCGCCGCACCTCGCGGCCGATGCGGCGCAGCGCGGTGTCGGCCGCATCGCTCAGTTCCGCGCGGCGGCGGGTGTCGAAATAGGCATCGACCGCCGGCTTGAAGAACACGGCGATGGCGGCGGCAATCACGCCGGTGATGATGATCACCAGCACCAGTTCGAGAAGGGTGAACCCGCGCGTGCCGTTCATCGCTAGGCTGCCCAGTTCGTTCGATAGCCGGTCAGCGTCAGCGTGTCGCCGCCGTGGCTGACCGTGACGACGATGCGCCTGGCCGCGACGCCATTGGGAAGAACAGCCGCCGTGACGGTGACCGCCACGCTGTAGGCCGCCAGCGAGGGAATGGCATTGCCGTCGATGTCGCACAACGCCGCCGCCGCATAGCCGTTGTAGTCATTCACGTCGTTGAAGGTGTTGCGCGCGCAGGCGGCGGGTGCGGCGTTGGCGACCGGGGCGAAAGGCCTGAGGCGAACCTCCTCCATCATCTCCTCGGCGATGGCGAGCATCTGCTTGCGCACCAGCGGATCGGCGGAGCGAAACACCGCGTGATTGAAGGCGACCAGCACGCCGGCCAGTCCGATGCCGATGACGGCGATGGCCAGCACCAGTTCCATCAGCGTCATGCCGCGCGGAAGACGTGCGCGCTCAGTCGACAAGGCCGGTGACTCCACGAACCGTGATCGGCGCCTGTCCGGTGACGCTCAGCACGAAATCGGCCGGGTTGGCGCCGGCACCGTCGCTGGTGACGGTGCCCGAGGGCTGGAAATACATCGGCCCGGCCGGCGCCGCGCTCAAGGTGGTCGCCGCCGAAGGTGCCAACGCCGCCGGACTGGCACCTGCCGGTCCCGCCATGGGATTGGCGCAGGCCGCGTCGCCGAAGGCGGTCGCAACGCTCAAGGTGAGGCGGTCGGCTGCGACGGTCGCGCAGACCAGCCGGCGCTGCGCCACGGCTGACTTTTGCGCGAAGCGCAGTGCCGCGCCGACTCGATCATGGAAACCGAGTTGTCCGAAACCGGCGGTCTGCTGCAAGCGCGGCAGGGCGACGAAGCTCAATATGCCCAGCAGGATCAGCACCGCGATCAGTTCGACCAGCGTAAACCCCTGACCGGCACCCATGGCGCGACGATGCGCCATCAGTACATCTCCCGGTTGTACACGCCCTTGCGGCCCTCAGGGCTGAAGACGCCGAAGGTGGCGATGGCGGACGGGTCGTTGTCGAACGTGGCTGCACCCGGCCACTTTCCTTGCAGCCAGGCCATGCCGGCGCCAGTGGCGACGCAATTGACGCCATGGTCGGCGCCGAGATCGGCACAGACATTGACGCTGCCGGGGCCGGTCGGTGTCAGCACGATCTGGCCGGTACCGCCCGCCAGCCCCCCGGGCGCGGCGATGCCCCAGCCGGCCGGTACCATGCGCAGGTTGTTGGCCGCCAGCGCCGTGCATGCGTCGTCGGCATTGCGCAGCCATGACTGGCCGGTCCAGTACTGCGCGTCGACCTGCATCCGGAGCGGCGAGGCGTAGCCATAGACGTTCGACAGCCGCAGGCGGCCTATCCGCACCAGCGTGGTGGCTTCGCTGCCACCGGCCGACGAGACGCCATCGGCGTCGACGGCGCGCGGCTTGATGGTGGCCGGGGCGTGATCCGGGGTGGTCCGCGTGAATGTGAAGGCCGGTGTCAGGTTGGCCACGCCGCCGGTGAACACGGTCGCCGCATGGCTGGTGGGCGCGATACTGCCGCCGGTGACGCCGTTGGCTTCGGAGAGCGTCAGGGCCTGCGCGAACGACTGGCTGTAGTTCTGGGTGGCGGCGTTCGCGGCGTTGCGGGCTGTCACCCGCAGGCCGAATGGCTGGGCGGCGTAGGTGAAGCCGCCAACGTGGCAGCCATGCGTCACCGATTCATCGAAGTGATGCGGAATGAAGCGGCCGAAATGACTGGTCGGCATCGTGTTGGCGATCAGGCAGCCGATCCGGCCGCTGGCATCCGCCGTGTTGGCGAATGAGCCGGCAATGCAGTCGCCATTGCCGACATCGCCGGAATAGGCGACATAGCTGGTGTCGTAAACCCCTGCCCCGCGCAGCCGGAAATAACCGGCCTCGTCATAGGCGAAGTTGGTGCCGGTCGCGCCGTTGCCGGTGCCGATCGTCGACGGAGTCGTGAAGTAACCGAACACGGTGCCGACCCCGCCGGCGCGTCCGCCAGCCGGAGGCGACAGCCATTCGGCCTTGCTGCCGTCGAAGTTGGGTATTCCGTCGTAACCCGGGGCGGATGTGTCCGCCACCAGATTGAACGCCGCGCCGGCGACGATCCTGGGCGTGGCTGCGGCGTTCGCGCCGGTACCGTCGGCGTTGGCATTCGACGTGACGGCAAACTGCGCCGGCCGCACCGAAAATGCATCGGGGGCACAAACCGTCGTGGGCGGCGAACAGCTGCCGCCGCTGCAGACGAACTGGACGCGCACGTCGCGATAGGCGATCCGGTTCGGGCTTGCGGAGCCAAACGCATTCCACGGA
This sequence comes from uncultured Rhodocyclaceae bacterium, assembly GCA_964469455.1. GTDB lineage: Bacteria > Pseudomonadota > Gammaproteobacteria > Burkholderiales > Rhodocyclaceae > Fen-999. The sequence continues at coordinate 23,305 of CAYXZX010000009.1, forward strand.
GCAGCCACGCTGGCTCGACCGCCGGCGAACGTCACCGAGCCGAGGCTGACGGTCGCGGTCTGGCTGGTCGGGCAATTGGTGCCGCTGTTGAGCGTTGGGGTATTGGTGTTGGCCAGCAGATTGACCGCCACCGACTTGTTGAAGGTGCCGTCCAGCACACCGCCGCCGGTCAGGGCCACCAGGTCGAGTTGGAAGGCGGTATTGGCCAGCTTGGTATACAGGCGGCCATAGGTATTGGTGCCGGCAACCGGCGTGCAACGCGGACTGGCGGGTTCGCAGGCGTTGAACTTGCCGACGCCGCAAGCGGTGATGGTAAGCGCCGAGTTCTCCTGGTCGCTGTAAGTGCCATCGGTGGCGTGCGCCGTCATGCTGCCGGCAGGATGAGTCAATGCCAGGATGACCCGCGATTCACTGATGAATTGATACGTTGCATTGCCGCTGTCGGGCGCGCCACCGACCAGCGTGCCGCGCCCGCTGAGCAGCGACCATGTGCCCGTGCCGGTGGAGGTGCTCAGATTGACGGCGCCAGAAATGGCGATGGCGGTGTGGTCGAGGGCATGGGCGGTGACGGTCACTTGGGGCGGCAGGCATGTTGGCGCCGAGCCGGCATGGCTGACGGAGAAATGGTTGAGACAGAGGGTCTTCACCTGTGTCATCACCTGCGACACCTTGCTCGCCGGCGCTTCGTAGTTGAAGACATTGAATTCGTCGAGGACTCCGTCGGCCGAGTTCAGGCTGCCGCCCTGCCCGGCCAGACTCGACCGCGATCCGCCGAGGTAGAGCGTGCCGAGCTGCGACGATAGCGTCAGCGTCGTCGACGTGAAGCTTGTCGTCGCCTGCAATGCGCCATCGACATAGATGCGCAGCCGGTCGTTGCTGCCGCCGGTCAGATTGTTGAACGTCCAGGTGACGGCGACATGCTTCCAAGTGTTGGCGGCGACGGCCAGGGCTGGGGTCTCGGCGACACGGACGTTGTTTGCACTGTCGGTGACGACGAAGCGCAGCTTGCCCGCGTTGGCGCCGGTACCGCCGCGCCGGACCAGGAAGAACCACTGGTTGTTGGCAGTGGTGGCATCGAGCAGTTGGACGTCCTGCGTGCCGGCCCCCGACCAGGCGGTATTCGCCTTGTACCAGAAGGCAATCATCCCGGCGTTGCCGATGCCGGCCACCGGCGTCGCGGTGTCGATGGCGTTGTTGCCCGCCGCCGGGATGTCGGCGCCGCGGCATACCTTGCCGAAGGCCGTGGTCTGCACGGCGCCAACCGGATTGCCATTGCGGTTGCCACCGCTCGAGTCGATCACCTGGCCAGCCCCGCTCCAGGTCGCCTCCTCCATCCGATATTCCAGCACGGGATGTGGCGTGAAGAAGCGAATGGCGGTGTTGGGCGCCGGATAGCCGACCGAGGGTGCCTCGTAATCGGTGGTCGATACCTGCCAGCCGACCTGGCCGGTGGTGGCCCCGGGGCCCGGCACATCGGCGCCGAACTGATAGATGAAGTCGCCATCTTCCTGGACGATGATCTGGATGTTGTAGCTGCCGGTGGTGGTACTGGCGGCCGCCCATTCTGGAACGTTGTTCCACGTCGCAACGAAGCGGCGGTTCGGCGAGGCGCCGATCGTCGCGTAGCTGACGAAGCAGGCGTTCGCGCCGGTGCGGCTGGTGCAACTGGTGCTGTATCCGGCCGCATCCGACTTGAGGGTGGGATCGAGATCGTTGCCGAAGATCCGCATCGTGTAGTTGAGCCCGGCGTCGGGTATCGGCAACTGGGTCACCGGGCTGCCGTAGCCGCAGGTGGTGTTGTCGTAGACCGGTGAAGAACTGACGAACTGCAGGCGGCCGTTGCTCATGATCCGCACGCCGTCGAAGCTGCGGTCGCCGTAGAAGAAGTTGAAGCCGAGGGGAACGATGTCGCTGACGGTGTCGTCGATCACCGGCGGCGCGGTGCCGCACGCCGACGAACCGAGCGTGCCGTTGAACTGGTACGGCACGGTGTTGTACCCGACCTGGGCGTGGCCGCTGGCGTCGATCCAGGCGAAGGTCGTGGCCGTGTTGGCGTAGGTGGCCGCCCCCGCCGCGCCCGACACGATAGTCAGCGCGGCGGCGAGCCCTGCTCTCCACCAGCCATTCGTCATGTCACGCCGGCCGGCGCGGCGTCGGGACACCGCGCCAACCACTCGCGGCTATCGAGCGCAGATCACCGTGGCATTGGCCGGGGTGACACCTGTGCCGCGCGGCGTCACGGTACAGGTAACCGAGACATTGGCTCCGCTGCAATCACCGGCTCCACCGATCTGGAATTCCTGATCATTGGCCGGTGCGGCCGCAACCAGCGTCACGCCCGTGACGAACGGGGCAAGTATCGCCGCCGTGCATACGTTGGCGGCATTGACCACGATGCCGGCGGCATTGCCGGCCGAGCGCGCCGCGAAGTTGATCGAGGTTCCCGAGGCGATGGAACCGGCCACGCCCTGCGCCGACGAGTTGCGGGCATCGGTGGACAGATCGATGAATCTCGGCAGCGCCGTCGCGGCCAGGATACCGAGAATGACGATGACGACGATCAGTTCGATCAGCGTAAAACCAGATTGCATGCGCTTGTTCATGGACACCTCCTCTAACGACAACAATATCCGGCCTCAGCAGCCGTCCGTGACGACGCTGAGTTCCGGTGCGACAACGACCCCGCCATTGAGCGCGGCCTCCAGATAGGTGACCCGGCAATTCGGCGCCCTGCCACCACTGACTTCGAAGCTGCGGCTGGGCACGACGATACCCAGGCTGTTGGCAGCCTTTCCGTCACTGGCGACGAGGCCATCGGCCGCCAGATTCATATCGGCCGCGACATCGATGCCTTGAGCGCTGGCTGCCGGAAAGTGATTGACGATTGTGACGCGATGGCCGTCCATGACCACCACGGGCGGCTCGCTGCGGCAGTCGCTGCCGCCGGGAGGGGTAGTGGCGGCCAGGTCGAGTTCGCAACGCGCCCGCGCCAGGACCATCGCCGACCTCAGGGCGCCGTATACCGCGTTCGTCTTGGCGGCGCGGGCATCGCGCTGGGTCTCGATCAGGCGCGGCAAGGCCACCGCCGCCAGCACGGCGATGATGGTGATGACGACGATCAGTTCGATCAGCGTGAAGCCGGCGCTCCCCGGCGAAGGGCGCAAGCGCGGCAGCCGGCTCATTTCTTGATCGCCACCTTGCCCAGATCCCAGATGGGCAGGAAGATGCCCAGGGCCAGCACCAGCACGAGGATGCCGAGCAGGACGATGAGAACGGGCTCGATCTGCTGGGACAGGGTCTTGAGTTCGTACTCGACTTCGCTTTGATACATGCCGGCGATTTCTTCCATCATTTCGTCGATGGTGCCCGATTCTTCGCCAACCGCGATCATCTGCAGCACCACCGGCGTGAAGACACCCGTCCCGATGGCGGCGCGCAGGATCGACTCGCCGCGTTCGACGCCGTTGCGCATCTGCTCCACCTTGTCGGCGACGAAGGCGTTGTCCACCGTCTGTCCCACGGTGTTGAGCGCCTGCATCAGGGGTACGCCCGAGCGCAGGGCAAGGGCAAAGCTGCGGGCGAAGCGGGCCAGCGTCGCCTTGCGCACGATCTTGCCGGCGATCGGAATACGCAGCTTCAGCTTGTCCCAGGCATGGCGTCCCGCCGGTGTGCCAATCCAGGCCCGGAAAGCCAGTGCCGCTAGCGCCGCCGCGCCGAGAATGACATGCCACCAGGCCACCGAGAACTCGGAAAACCCGATGAGCAGACGGGTCAGCGCCGGCAATTCGGCGTTGAAGCCCTGAAACACCTTGGCAAAGGTTGGAATGACCCAGACATTGACAACGAACAGGGCGACCGCCATCGCGGCGATCACGAAGCTCGGATAGCGCAAGGCTGCCTTGACCTGCTCGCGCATGAAGCGCTCGAACTCCATATGATCGAAGAGCCGCAGGAATATCTCTTCCAGGCGACCGGTCATCTCGCCGATCCTGACCATGGCCAGATAGAAGCTCGAGAAAGCTTTTGGATGCCGGCTCAGCGAAGCGGACAACTCGTGGCCGCTCTCAAGGCTCTGGCGAACCTCGCCCAGCAGTTTCTTCATGGCGCCGTTCTGGCTGGAGTCCTGGAGGCCAGCCAGCGCGCGCATGATCGGCACGCCCGCCTTCAGCAGCGTGTACAGCTGCCTTGTGAACAGCAGGATATCGACGTGTCCCACCTTGTCGCCAAACCACTCGATGCCGGCACCGGCTGATGGTCGGCTGCTCGCGGAAGTCGTGGGAGCCGGGCGTATTTCCAGCGGCGTGACGCCGGTGCCGAACAGGGCATCCGCCACGGCCGTCGCGGTGTTGCCTTCGAGCACACCCTGGACAAGATCACCCCCTGCTTTGCGGCCGCGATAGGCGAAGGCAGGCACTAATCAACTCTCCTCGAACTGGCTGGAAACCCGCATCGATTCATCGACCGTGGTACGCCCTTCGACGGCAAGCCGCACCGCGTCCCGTCGCAAGGTATTGCCCGCCATCTGCTCGCGGCCGGCCTGGATGAACTCGTTGGGATCGCCGTGGTTGATCGCCTCGACCAGCGCACTCGACATTTCCAGGAATTCGTAGACTGCCTGACGGCCTTGGTAACCGGTGTTGCTGCAATGTGCGCAGCCTCGGCCGCGCCGGAAACGGTGACCGTCGACGGCGTCGCCGAGTTCGAAACGCAGCCATTCGCGCTCGTGCGGCAGCAACTCGTGCGGGGCGGCGCAGTTTTCGCAGATGACCCTCAGCAGGCGCTGGGCGAGGACCATCTGGATCGATAGCGCCACCATGTAGCGGGGCACGCCCATGTCGAGCAGACGGATCGGGGTCGAAAGCGCGTCATTGGTGTGCAGCGTCGACAGCACCAGATGGCCAGTCATGGCCGCCCGCATGCCGATCTCGGCCGTGTCCTGGTCGCGCATTTCCCCCACCAGAATGATGTCGGGATCCTGGCGCAGCGCACTGCGCAGAACACGGGCAAACGACAGGTCGATCTTGTCATGCACCTGCACCTGGTTGAGTCCAGGCAGCCGGTACTCGACGGGGTCCTCGACGGTGATGATCTTCTTCTCAGGCGTATTGAGCTCGTTCAAGCCCGCGTAGAGGGTGGTCGTCTTGCCGGAACCCGTGGGGCCGGTGACGAGAACGATGCCGGAGGGACGATGGATCGCGTTGCGGAAGCGCTCCAGTACCCGCGCCGGCATGTGCAGGCGGGTGAGATCCATCAGCCCAGCATTCTGCACCAACAGCCGCATGACGACCGACTCGCCGAACTGGGTCGGCATTGTCGAAATGCGGACGTCGACGGGCTTGCCGCGGAGCTGGATGGCGAACCGGCCGTCCTGCGGCAGCCGCTTTTCGGAGATATCAAGGCCGGACATCAACTTGAGGCGCAACACCAGCGCAGTGGCGATCTTGCTGTCGGCCTCGGTCTGGAGATGCAGGATGCCGTCAATGCGGAAACGGATGGCCAGCGACTTATCCTGGGGCTCGACATGGATGTCCGATGCGCGCATTCGCAGCGCTTCCTCGAACACCGTGTTGAGCAGCTTGACGACCGGCGCGTCTTCCGCACCCGGCGCCGAGCCAAGCACCGAGCCGAACTCGACCGGAATGTCGGCCATCTCCTGGGTCAGTTCCCTTGCCAGCCCAGTGATCTCTTCAGTGCGGCGGTAAACACGATCGAGCATCGCCATCAGCTGGCTTTCGATCACGACCACCAGATCGATGTCGCGCTTTACTTGGCGGAGAATCTCGTCGTAGGCGGTAATGTCGGTCGGGTCGGCAAATCCCACCCGCACCCGGTCTTCGCGCTGATCGAGCACGATGGCGCGAAAGCGGCGCGCCTGGGCCTCGGGCAGCAGCCTGATCAGTTCCGGTTTGGGATCATGGGTGCGCAGATCGACGAAATCGGCACGCAGCTGGCGTGCCAGCGCCTTGGCAATGTCTTCTTCGGTAACGTGGCCGCCTTCGACGATGATCCGGCCCAGTTTGCGTCCGGTGCGCTTCTGTTCGTCGAGCGCAAGCCCGAGTTGCTCGTTCGTGAGCAACCCTTCCTGGATCAGCAAGTCGCCCAGTCGTATGCGTTGTGGTGGCCTAGGCATCGGCTAACGGGCCATCAAGGCATAATAAAAAACATGAAATATTTATTGCATTACCATGATTTAATGGTGAAAAGTAATACGAATTTAACGGGAGCGCAACACTTTTCTTGGGGCCGGCATCCCGTCGGCACTCGCTTTGGGCACTTACGAGAGTTGCTAGGCTTGCTGAGCGGCGAGCAGTTTGCCCTGAGCCCAGGCCCGCAAGTGGCCCAGCGGCCCCGAAAGATTGGCCCAGTCCTCGACGGCTCGGTGCTTGAGCTTTTCCTGTTGCTCGGGTTCCGCCCGGACGTAGTGCTGTATCTGCTCATGTATGATCTCGCGGGCCCGCTGCTCCGCGGCATTGGCAACGCGTCGCTGCGCATCACGGCTGACGAAATCCTCGCTCAGGCGATAGGGAATAACGATCCGTGCGAGGCGCGAGAGTTCGCGCAGGGTGTCGGCCCGCTGGACCAGTGCGATCTGTGACTCGCACCGGGATGCGAAGCGACGCGCCTCGAGGCGCAGGACTGCCTGTTCAGCCGGATCGCCACGAGTCATGCCGCCCGCCTTGAAGACTGGTTCGCCGGAATCCTAAACGAGAAAAGCGCGACAATGTTTCACATCATCCTGTTCCAGCCGGAAATCCCGCCGAATACCGGCAACGTGATCCGCCTGGCGGCCAACACCGGCTGCACCCTGCACCTGGTGAAACCGCTCGGCTTCGACATCGACAATCGGTCGTTGCGGCGCGCCGGACTCGACTACGCCGAATTCGCCACGATGGCGGTGCATGAAAGCTGGCAGGACTGCATCGAACGGCTGGCGGGACATCGCATGTTCGCCATCAGCACGCGCGGCGCGACACCGCTCCATGCCGTCACCTTCCGGCCTGGTGACGCATTCGTGTTCGGTAGCGAGACCGCCGGACTGCCGGCACCGATGCTGGCAAGCTTTGCCCCGGAGTTCCGCCTGCGCCTGCCGATGGTACCGGGCAACCGCAGCTTGAACCTCTCGAACGCTGTGGCGGTGACGGTCTTCGAAGCCTGGCGCCAGCAGGCCTTCGCCGGCAGCCAATGACGCCGTCTACTCGATCTTGGTGTCGCGGCCCATCAGGCGATCCACGACATCGACCGCACGTATCTCGCCATCGAGCACGGCGCGGATGGCTTCGGTGATCGGCATCTCGACGCCGAGGGCCGCTGCCCGCCGCGTGACTTCGTGCGTGGTCATGACCCCTTCGGCGACATGGCCCAGTTCGCGCTGAATGACATCGAGATCGCGACCGGATGCGAGCGCCAGGCCAACCTTGCGATTGCGTGACAGATCGCCGGTACATGTCAGAATCAGGTCGCCAAGGCCCGCCAGTCCCATGAAGGTCTCGCGCCGGGCGCCAAGCGCGACGCCAAAACGGGTAATTTCCGCCAAGCCGCGCGTCATCAGCGCCGCGCGGGCATTAAGCCCAAGGCCAAGCCCATCGCAGATGCCGGTGGCAATGGCCAGCACATTCTTGACCGCACCGCCCACCTCGGCACCGATGATATCGTCATTGGCATAAAGCCTCAGGCGCGGCGTGTGCAGCGCCTCGGCCATGGCCCGCGCGAACGCCAGATCCTTCGATGCCAGGGTAATCGCCGTAGGCAGCTGCTTCGCCACCTCTTCGGCGAAGCTCGGCCCGGTGAGCGCGCCGCAGGTCGCCGCCGGCGCCACCTCGGCCACCACCTGGTGCGGCAGCAGGCCCGTACCCGCCTCGAGTCCCTTGCATACCCACAGGAACGGAATCCGCGGCGGCGCGATGAGATTGACCGTATTGCGCAGGCCGGCCATCGGCGTGGCGACGATCGCAAGATCGGCGCCGTCAAGAGCAGCCGAGGCGTCGCTGGTCACGGCGAGATTGTCTGGAAAACGATAACCGGGCAGGAACTCCCGGTTTTCGCGGGCGTCCGTCATGGCGGCGGCATGCTCGGGCAGCCACGTCCAGAGCCGGACGTCATGGCGTCCCGAAAACGCCAGCGCCAATGCCGTCCCCCAGGCGCCAGCGCCAAAGAGGGCCAGCCTCATGTGCTACAGGCCCCAGACCTGGCTGGCCTTGACGAAGCCTTGCTGGCCATCGCGATGCCGGACCTTGGCCCAACCCGCGGGCCCCGACTCGACCAGATCGACCAGGACATCCTTCTCGGCCTCGAACACGAGTGCCGCGCTGTCGTCCGGGGATGCGCGCACCTGCGCCCGATCACCCCTCATCATCAGGTTGCGCTTCTCGGACAGCAGCCGCTTTTCGACCCATGCCAGTTCGCCCTTGACGTCGCGTACCTTGACCCAGGCGTCTAGGGCCACGACCATCTCGACCGGCGTACCGCGTGCCACGGCGAACAACGGCTTGGCTTGCTGCGAGGGTGCGTCGTACATCAAGGCGGGCTCGACGACGGTGCGGAAGTCGAGCGCCAGCGCTGGCGCTGCCATGGCCAGTCCGACAAGCGTTGCCAGCCAGTATCCGGCGCGCCGCATGGTTTCCCGTCTTTACTGAACAGGAACCTCGTGGGGACGCTGCTCCTGCTCGAGGCGTTGACGATAGATTGCCTCGAAATTCACCGGCGCCAGCAGCACGGGCGGGAAGCCGGCGCGGACCACCGCGTCCGAGATCGTTTCGCGCGCGTAGGGGAACAGGATGTTCGGGCAGGCCACGGCGACGATCGGCTCGATTTCTTCCTGGGGTACGTTCTTGATCACGAAGATGCCCGCTTGCGCCACCTCGACCAGGAACTGTGTCTTTTCACCGATGTTGGCGGTGACGGTGATGCTCAACACCACCTCGAACGTACCTTCGCCGACGGTATTGCCGCTGGAGCCCATCTGGACGGAGATCTGTGCGGCATCGCGCTCAAGGAAACACTGCGGCGCGTTGGGCAGTTCAAGCGAGAGATCCTTGACATAGATCTTCTCGATGCTGAAAACCGGTTGCTGGTCGCTCATGACGGGTCGAAGCCTGGAAGTGTGGAAGAGCGCGGATTCTACCTCAGGCGCCCGCCCGCGGCGGCCCATCGGTCAACCCCGTCGTGGCGCGAGCGGGTCAGCCGTTCAGCAGCGGATCAAGCTTGCCCTGGCGATCGAGGTCGTGCAAGTCGTCACAACCGCCGACATGGGTGTCGCCAATGAAGATCTGCGGCACGGTGCGCCGGCCGGTGCGGGCGATCATCTCATCGCCGCGCGCCGGTTCGAGGTCGATGCGAATCTTTTCGATTTCGGCGACACCCTTGCGCTTCAGCAATTGCTCGGCGCGAACGCAATACGGGCAAACCGCCGTGCAGTACATGACGATGTTCGGCGCGGCCATGGCGATTCCTTCGCTCAACCCTTGGTGGTGACAGGCAGGCCGGCACCGGTCCAGGCGCTCAGCCCCCCGGAAAGGTTGAACACGCGCTCGAAACCGGCGCGCTTGAGGGTGCCACAGGCGGAAGATGAACGGTTGCCACTGGCGCAGCAGATGATGACCGGCCGGTTCTTGAATTTCTCGAGTTCGCTCATGTGCTTGCCCAATTGCCCGAGCGCGATGTGACGGGCATTGGGAATGTGGCCGGCAGACCACTCGCTCGTCTCGCGCACGTCCAGCACCAGCGCGTCCTCGCGATTGATCAGCAATGTCGCCTCCGTCACTGAGACGCCCTTGCCACCCGAACGCACGACTGAAACGAGCAGCATGGTGCCGCTGATCACGGCCGCCATGACCCACATGATGTTCTGCTGCACAAAATCCATTCAAACTCCCTTGCCCTTGATGCCGCCCGATGCACTGATGCCGCAGAATACCTCGCGCATCATGCCGATCAGTTGCAGCGTCCGGTGATCGGCGACGCGATAATAGACGCGATTGGCATCCTTGCGCGTCTGGAGAACGCCCTTGTCGCGCAGGATGCCGAGGTGCTGCGAAATGTTGCTTTGCGACGTGCCCACCGCATCGACGATGTCTTGGACACAGACCTCGGCGTCGCCGACCACGCACAGAATCTTGAGTCGCAGCGGATGGGAAATCGCCTTGAGCGAACGTGCCGCCGTCTCGATATGTTCCTGTTGGTCGATCAGACCATCTATCGCGCTGGTGCCCATACCCACCCCTCGCATTGAGGACAATGCGAATATTATAGAATACTGTTCTTGCGGCACGATGGCTGCTTTTTGTTATTTTCGAAATGGATCGGACGTGGATACTCGTCTGACTCGACGAACGACACTACGACGGGCTCAACGTGCCCACCGGCCAGCCGCTCTTCTAAGAACTCGATGGCGCGCCCAAGCCGATCAAGCGTCACTACCGCAGTGACAGGGAGGCCTTCAGGAAGGCCATGGAAGCGGTTGCCAATCAAGGCAAGACCGGATAATCACCGCGTGCTCCATAGCATCGCGGCGGCAATCCTGCTGGCCGGGTTCACTGTGGCCAGCCATGCCGTGGCGGCGCCCGCGCCGAAACGCCAACTCCGGCAGCAACAGGGTGAATTGCGGGGCCGCATCGATACTTTGCGCCGCGACCTGGCCAGGAGCGAGGAATCCCGCGCCGACATGACCGAGCACCTGCGCGAAACGGAATCGGCCATATCCACCGCCAATCGGGAACTGCATCGACTGGCCGAACAGCAGGGAGGAGTACAGGGCGAACTGCGTGATCTCGAGAGTCAGTCGCGGCGGCTCGCCGAGCAAACTGCCGCGCGGCAACAGCAATTGTCACGCCTGCTCTATCGACATTTCACCAGGGGTGAAACCGGCACACTGACCCTGCTGCTCGGCGGCCACGATCCGAACCAGGCCGCGTTGGACCATCAGTTCCTCAAGCGACTCTCGATGGCACAAGCCGAGGTCATCGCCGACTTGCGCGACAAGACACGCGAGAAGAAACGGCTCGGCGAACTGACGCGCCGCAAGAGCGAGGAACTGGCCAGCATCGAGCAGGAGCGCAAGCAGGCACGCGCCGCCCTGGTCGATCAGCAGAGGCAGCGCCAGGAATTGCTGGCGAGGACCGCCGACCGGATCAAGGTACAGCGCCGGGAAATCGGTGCCTTGCAAAAAGATGAGCAACGACTCGCCAAGCTCATCGAGACCCTCGGCCGCGCGACGCGGAAACTGCCTTCGCCGGCCACACCGGCAACTCGGTCGAAGGAAGAACGACCGACGCCGAGCCGAGACACACCGGACACCGGGTCGCAGCACGGGCGGCTGGCTGCCCTGAAGGTGAAACTGGTGCCGCCAGTGCGCGGCGAAATCATCGGGCGATTCGGCCGGCCGCGTCCCGAAGGGGGACCCGCCTGGAAAGGACTGTTCATCAGGGCATCCGAAGGAACGGAAGTCAGGGCGGTCGCCGCTGGCCAGGTCGTGCATGCCGACTGGCTGCGCGGCTATGGCAACCTGATGGTGCTCGACCATGGCGACGGCTTGTTGTCCGTCTATGGCAACAACGAGTCCCTGCTCAAGAAAGTCGGCCAGCCGGTCAGTGCCGGCGATGTCGTCGCCACCGTCGGCAACACCGGTGGCAACGCGGAATCGGGTTTATACTTTGAACTCAGGCAGCAGGGACAGGCATTCGACCCGCTCCGCTGGGTGAACCTGCGCTGACGCCATCATCCCTGGAGCATCCATGCGCAGCAAATTGCAGCAAGCCGCTCTTGTCCTGTTAGGACTCATCGCCGGTATCCTGGTCAGCGTTCATTATTCGGCAATCGCGCAGCGCGAGGCCATCGGCCCGCTGCCGGTGGAAGAACTGCGCACCTTCGCCGACGTGTTCGGCGCCATCAAGCAGGGCTATGTCGAACCGGTCGAGGACAAGAAGCTGATCACCTACGCGATCAGCGGCATGCTGTCGAATCTGGACCCGCACTCGGCCTATCTCGACGCCGATGCCTTCAAGGATCTGCAGGTCAGCACCCAGGGTGAATTTGGCGGGCTGGGCATCGAAGTCGGGATGGAAGACGGCTTCGTCAAGGTCGTGGCGCCGATCGAGGATACCCCGGCCTATCGCGCCGGCATCAAGGCCGGCGACCTCATCATCAAGCTCGACGACACGGCGGTCAAGGGTCTGACGCTTTCCGATGCCGTGAAGAAGATGCGCGGCAAGCCGAAAACTTCGATCCGGCTCACCGTCGTGCGCAAGGGTGAGAGCAAGCCGCTCGAGTTCGAAATCGTGCGCGACAAGATCAAGGTGCAGAGCGTCAAGTCGAAGATCGTCGAGCCGGGCTACGGCTACCTGCGCGTCACCCAGTTCCAGGAGGAAACCACCGCCGACGTCGCCAGGCATCTCGCCAAGCTGTTCAAGGATGCCGACAAGGACGGCAAGGCCGTCCCGCTCAAGGGGCTGGTGCTGGACCTGCGGAACGATCCGGGTGGATTGCTCAACAGCGCGGTCGGCGTTTCCGCCGCCTTCCTGCCGGCCAAGGTGCTGGTCACCTCGACCGACGGGCGCACCGAGGATGCCAAGCGCAAGTACATCGCCAGCACCGAGGACTACTTGCGCGGCCAGAAGGAAGATACCCTCAAGGACCTGCCGGCCGCCGCCAAGACCGTGCCGCTGGTCGTGCTGGTCAATGGCGGTTCGGCCTCGGCCTCGGAAATCGTCGCCGGCGCCCTGCAGGATCACAAGCGTGCAGTGGTCATGGGCACGCAGACTTTCGGCAAGGGCTCCGTGCAGACCGTGCTGCCGTTGTCCAACAGCACGGCCCTCAAATTGACCACCGCGCGCTACTACACTCCCAACGGCCGCTCGATCCAGGCCAAGGGCATCACGCCTGACGTCATCGTCGAGGAGACACCGAACGGCGAGCGGCGCGAACGCATCCGTGAGGCCGACCTGGAGCGTCATCTGGGCAACGACAAGGAAAAGACCGGCAAGGAAGAGGCGGACAAGGCACCGGCAAAACCGCAGACCAAGAACGACAAGGACAAGGCCAAACAGCCGCCCAAGGACGAGGATGAAGACGCGGCAAGGACAGCGCCGATCGAGGTTGCGTCGAAAAGCGATTACCAGTTCTCGCAGGCCCTCAACCTCCTCAAGGCCTGGCAGATCATCGTCAAGTAGGCCGCCATGCGTCTCAACCCCGAGCAGGCCCGGCTGATCCGTGACAAGGAACGAGGGCTGCATCGTCCTCACCCGCTGCTGCCACAGGCGGGCACCCGCAAGCATCGCGAGATCCGCTTCGGCAAGCTGCCGCCGGGGCAGGTCGAACGGGCGCACGCACTGCTGGCGCGCCTGTCCGATGTCATCGTCGAAGCCGGCGAACTGCCCTACGCGCTTTCAGTCTGGTACGACATCGCGGACCATACGATGGAAGCGCTGGAGGCCGCCTTGCGCCGGCAGGGCTTCCATCTGGAGAACACCTTGTACGCCAAGCTGATGCGCGCCCTTGTTTACTATTGCGAGGACACCCAGCTGCGCAACATGCATGGCCCGCAGCGGCTGATCAAGAAGTCGCACGACGTGTATTCGAAGGCCTGGGAACATCACCCGCACGGCGATCACGACGACGCCCCGCCCGAGTTGCGGATCGACCGCTGACCAGCGCGTTCGCGGTTCGCCAGGCCATGACCGACGACCAACTGCTTCGCTACAGCCGCCACATCCTGCTGCCGCAGATCGGCGTCGAAGGACAGGAAGCCATCGTTGCCGCCCGCGTGCTGATCGTCGGTGCCGGTGGTCTGGGTTCACCCGCCGCCTACTATCTGGCGGCCGCCGGTGTCGGCACCCTGGTGCTCGCCGACGGCGACACGGTCGACCTCACCAACCTGCAGCGGCAGATCCTGCACATGTCGGATGCCATCGGCCGGCCCAAGGTGGAGTCCGGTCGCGACACCCTCACCCGCATCAATCCCGAGTGCCATGTGCTGCCGATTGCCGAGCGACTCGCCGGCGACCGTCTCGACGCCGAAGTGGCGGCGGCCGATATCGTGCTCGACTGCTCGGACAACTTTGCCACGCGCCACGCCATCAACCGGGCCTGCGTGGGACACGCCAAGCCGCTTGTTTCCGGCGCCGCCATCCGCTTCGACGGCCAGGTCGCCGTGTTCGACAGCCGGCGCGACCATGCGCCCTGCTACAACTGCCTGTTCCCGGAAGGTGGAGATGTCGAGGAGGTTCGCTGCGCCGTCATGGGCGTTTTCGCGCCGCTCACCGGCATCATCGGTTCCACGCAGGCGGCCGAGGCGCTCAAGCTGCTGATCGGCTGCGGTGAGCCGCTTGCCGGCCGGCTGCTGCTGCTCGATGGCCTGGCGATGGACTGGCGCTCGATCGCCGTCCCGCGCGACCCCGCCTGCCCGGTGTGTTCGGCGTCCGGCCGCGCCTGACTTTCAGGGAAGCGCCGGGGAAGGCAAGTACGGGCGCCTGACTT
>CAYXZX010000010.1:0-37253 GCA_964469455.1 uncultured Rhodocyclaceae bacterium
CTGCTCAATCCGGCTTCCTCGCTCGACACCAGTCGGCCACGGATCTCGTTGTTGGCGAACCTGTTGACCGACGCGCTGACTCCCTGACAAGCGCGGTGCCGGCACGCGCCTTGTCAGTGGCGACCAAGAGCAAACCAGACAAACCTGCCCGGCGCCGCGAGCGGTGATGAGGCACGACGGCATTCTCATTGACCACGGTCAGTGACGCTGTTACGATCGAGCTTCTGACGATTGGCGCAAGATCGTTCCAACCCATAACCCTGTATAGCCCAACAGCTTCTGGTCTCCTTTTCTCGACGGATTAAACGGCATGAAAATCTACACGACTGCTCCCCTGGAAGACCCGCGCAAGGCCCGCACGATCTACAAGGAACTGGAAGACATCGGCTACGACGGAGGATTCTCCTTCGAAGCCAAGCATGATCCCTTTCTTGCGCTGGCCGTGGCGGCGGAACACACGACAACGCTCAGGCTGGGCACCGGCATCGCGATTGCCTTCGCGCGCAATCCGATGAACCTGGCCAATCTCGGCTACGACATGCAGTCCATCAGCGGTGGCCGCTTCGTCCTCGGCCTCGGTTCCCAGGTCAAGCCCCACATCGAGAAGCGATTCAGCAGCGTCTGGTCGCACCCGGCCGAACGGATGCGGGAGATCGTGCTGGCCATCAAGGCCATCTGGAATTGCTGGGAGGGCAAGGCGCCCCTTGATTTCAAGGGCCGGTTCTATACCCACACCATCATGATTCCAGCCTTCAATCCGGGGCCCAATCCCTACGGCCCGCCGCCGATCTTTACCGGCGGATTCGGACCGCTGATGACGGCGGTTGCGGGAGAGGTCGCGGACGGCTTCATCGCCCATCCTTTCAACAGCCGCCGTTCGCTCCTGGAAAATACCCTGCCGGCGCTGGAGCAAGGCCTTGCCAAGTCCGGCCGCAAGCGCAGCGACATCGAAGTCATGTGCGCGGCACTGGTCGTGACGGCGGATACCGAGGAAGCGCTTGCTGTCTCGAAGCTGGCGGCGCGCAAGCAACTGGCTTTTTACGGTTCGACTCCCGCCTACTTGCCGACGCTGGCATGCCACGGCTGGGACGATCTGCACAAGGAACTCAATCGACTGTCGAAAGCTGGTCGCTGGGACGACATGACCGGTCTTGTCAGCGACGAGATACTCGAGGAAATCGCCGTGATCGGCAAGCGACACGAGATCCCGGGGAAACTGACGGCACGACTGGCGGGTATCGCCGACAGTGTCAGCATCACGCACAACCGTTGTCCCGATCCCAGTCATTGGGCTGACGTGGTGCGTGCCATGAAGCGCTGACGGTTGGCCGGACTGGGGCCATGTCGTGGCTGGCGATCTGAGAGAAATTCCTAATATCCAATAACCACAAGGAGTCGTCATGGGAGATTTGACTGGGAAGGTGGCCATTGTTACGGGTGGGGCCCGCGGTATGGGTGAAGCGACCTCCCGCCTGTTCGTCGAGGCCGGTGCCAAAGTCGTGATTGCCGATGTCCTCGACAACGAAGGCACGAGCCTGGCGAAGGAATTGGGCGCCAATGCCGTGTATCGCCATCATGACGTGACCGACGAGAACAGTTGGGCATCCACTGTCGCGGCCACCGTTGCCGAATGGGGACAGATCGATGTGCTGATCAACAATGCGGGCGTCCTGTTGTTCAGGACGCTGATCGATACCACCAAGGCTGAATTCGAGAAGGTTCTGAGCGTCAACCTGATGGGCGGCTTTCTCGGTATCCGCGCCGTCGCGCCTCACATGATCGGCCGCGGCAAGGGCGCGATCGTGAATATTTCGTCCGTGGACGGCATTCACGGCGCGAATGGTCTGGGCGCCTACTGTTCGAGCAAGTGGGGAGTACGTGGCCTGACCCGGGTCGCCGCGCTGGAACTCGGCCACAAGGGCATCCGGGTCAATTCCGTGCACCCTGGTGGCGTCGATACGTTTATGAGCAATCCCGACAAGCAGGCGCGTTCGGAGATCGACAAGCACTACCCGGATGTTCCGCTGCAGCGGATTGGCGCTCCCGAGGAAATCGCCCGGGTCAGCCTGTTCCTGGCCAGCGATGCCGCCTCGTACGTATGTGGCGCGGAAGTCACGGTCGATGGTGGAATGGTTGCCGGCCACTACTATCGAACGCTGCCTGGCGCACCGGGCGTCTAGGAGCCGAGACGATGACGGATAGCCCCGGGTACGACGGTGTCCTGCGCCAGGCGTGGGTGAGCTTTTGCGACGAACTGAAGAAAGCCGGCGAGATTCCCTTTGGCCCTTCGGTGCCTGCGCATGCCAATGATCGCAGCGCCGGGGTCCAGGTACTGGCGCGAAACATTTCCCTTGCGCTCAATTTCCAGCACGACTACGCCGACCCGCGCTATCCGGAGCTGATCCACTATTTCGATCCGGTGCGCAAGCAGGGTGGCGACAACACCGATGCGGTATACGTCGGTGCAACCATCAACGGCAGCGATACCTACCGGATCGTCGGCGATCGGGGCACGGCGCGATATTTTGCGGTGACTTCCGTCGAACGGGGACAGACGCCCTGGGGGGGCAAGGTGGCCCAGACACTGTTCAGCCACGACCTCGGGGTGGCCGGCGACGGCCATTTCGAACTCATGGTCGGCCCGGAGCGGCCGGCCGGCTACGCGGGCAACTGGCTGCGCACGACCCCGGAAACTTTTCGTGTCACCTTCCGCCAGTTCTTCGCCGACTGGGAACGCGAGCGTCCGATGAAAGCCCGCATCGACCGCCTGACCGGGGACACCAGCTTGCCCGGGCCGCCGTCGCCGGAGGTGCTCGCCAAGCAGTTGCAGGCCTCGGCCAGCTGGGTTCGGGAATCCATCGAGTTCTGGATCTACATGATCAACATGTGGAAAGCGATTCCCAACACCTTCCGCTCCTACAAGCAACTGGCCGATCGGGCCATTGATGCCACACCCGGCGGTGAACCAATGGTTGCCTATTGGATATTGCCCAGAGACGAGGCCTTGATTATTCGCGTGCGGCCGCCGCGCTGCCAGTATTGGGCCGTCGAGTTCGGCAACTTCTGGTGGACCAGCATGGACTACCGTTACCGCCTGTCGAATACCAACTGCCACTATGCTCGGCTCGAGGATGACGGCGAACTGATCGTGGTGATCGCCCATGACGATCCGGGTTTGCCGAACTGGCTGGATCCCTCGGGCTATGCCGAGGGATATGTCTGCTACCGGTGGATGTTGTCGGACGACTATCCCGTGCCGGAGGCAGTCCAGGTCAAGGCAGCAAGGCTGTTCGATCACCTGCCGGCGGGCGTGCAGCGCATCTCGGCCGACGAGCGGCGTGAACAGCTCGCTACCCGGCGGCGGGGCGTGATCAACCGATTCGGCAACCTGTGACTGCAAAGGGAAGGCCATGGCTACCCAAGACCAAGGCGACTGGACGCCACCGCACCGCCCCGACTGGCTGGCTCGCGTGAACGAAGAAGGCCGGGGCATGGACATCGCCAGCCTCGTGCCGCTGCGGCCGGCCGAACTCATCGAAACCGCGATGGCCAATACCGGCCTCTCGGACTTCGGCAAGGATGAATGGCGCGAGCCGTTCGAGGTGCTGGTGGCGGCCATCAACGAGGAGGCCCAACTGAACCTGTTCGGCCGCCTGATGACCCGCAGCGACCTGCTGATCTGGTTGCAGGAGCGCCTCGAAATCGAGGAGGCCTACCGGCGCCATCCCGAGATCGAGGACGAAGTGGTGGATGCCCCGGTATTCATCGTCGGACAGGCGCGCTCGGGTACTTCCATCCTTTTTGAGTTGTTGTCCGAGGACAGCCGGTTCGGCGCACCCACGAACTGGGAAATCATGTTCCCCTGTCCGCCGCCGGAAGCGGCGACCTATCGCAGCGACCCGCGCATCGCCAAGGCCCATCACCTGTTGACCCAATGGCACCGGGTGGCGCCATCCTTCCTGTCGATGCACGAACTCGGCGCCACCATTCCCAACGAGTGCAAGGTCGCCATGAACTGTACCTTCATCACGGACAACCTGACCGGGCTGTTCCAGATTCCCAGCTACTACCAATGGCTGATGCAGGCCGACCAGCGCGTTCCTTACGCCTACTACAAGCGGATGCTGAAGCTCCTGCAATGGAAGAACCCACGGCGCTACTGGCTGCTCAAATCACCATCGCACATCGAAAGCCTCCCGGTGCTGTTCGATGTCTTCCCTGACGCCCGGGTCGTATATGCTCATCGCGATCCCGTCAAGGCTCGCGCCTCGGTCACCCATCTGCTCGGTACCCTGTACTGGATGCGCAGTGACAAGGCATTCGATGCCGCGTCGTTCGAGCGGCTGATGACGCCGGAAGCTTATGCCGGCAGCCTGAACCGGGTGATCGACCAGATCGAGTCTGGCCAGATTCCCCGCGCGCAAATCCATGATTTCCTGTTTGCCGACCTGATGCGCGATCCGCTCGACGCGATATCAGGGCTCTACCAGGCGATGGGAATCGAGTTTCCCGACCAGGGTCGCCAGGCGGTGTCAGACTATCTGGCGCACAAGCCGAAAGGCAAGTTCGGCCAGAATGTCTATAGCGTGGGCGATCCGGAGGCCATCGCGCTCGAGCGAGCCATCTTCGCGCGCTATCAGGCCTTCCATAAGGTGCCTGACGAAGTCTGATCGTAGGGGGACGGCGGCATGGATCTGGGATTGGCGGGCAAGACGGTCATCATTACCGGCGCCGCAAGCGGCATCGGCTTGGCCTGCCTCAAGGCATTTGGCACCGAGGGCTGTGCCGTGGTCGCAGCCGATATCGATGGTGACGGACTCAACCGTGCCGTGACAGCCACAAACGGACGGGTGGTGGCCCAGGTATCGGACGTCACCGACGCTCTCCAGGTCCAGGAACTGGTGGCTCGGGCAGTCGGAGAATTCGGCCGCCTGGACGTCATGTTCAATAACGCCGGTGGCGCCTTCCCTGCTCTGACCGAAACCCAGAGCCTCGAGGATTACCGACGCATCATCGCCCTCAACCTGGATTCGGTCTACTACGGTGTGCGCGCCGCCCTACCTGTGATGCTGGCCCAGGGCCGCGGCTGCATCCTCTCCACCGCTTCCGGTGCTGGCCTCAATGCGGTGGGCGGCCTGGCTGTCTACGGTGCGGCCAAAGCCGGGGTCATCAGCCTGATGAAAAGCGTGGCCACGGAATTTGGTGGCCGCGGCATCCGGGCCAACACGATCTCGCCGGGTGCCATGGACACGCCGGGCCTGCGTGGCTGGCTGGAGACCTTCCCCGATGGCCCGGGCCGCTATGGCCGCCAGATACCCAGTGGTCGCCTCGGCACCGGGGTGGACATTGCCAACACAGCGCTATTTCTTGCCAGCGACGCGGCGGCTTACCTCAATGGGGCGGTGATTCCGGTCGACGGTGCCATTCACGCTTGCCTTGCTTCCCCTCACATTGAATAAGGAGACATTCCATGGACCTCGGTCTCAACGACAAGACCGTCATCATCACCGGCGGCAGCGGCGGTATCGGTCAGGGACTGGTGCTGGAATTTGCCCGGGAAGGCTGCAACGTGGTCAGCGCCTCGCGGGATGCTGCCACCGGCGAAAAACTGGCTCGGCAGGCTGCCGAACAGGGCCTGACGGGGCGGGTGTTGGCAATGGCCACCGATGTGACCCAGCGGGCCAGTGTGGATGCCATGATCGCGGAAACGCACCGCCAGTACGGCTCCGTGGATGTCCTGGTCAACAACGCCGGCGGCGTCGATCATCCGGCAGCTTTTGCTGATCTCGACGAGGCGGCGCGTCGCTGGGAAATCGCCCTCAATATCGATGGCGTGGTGAATTGCTGCCAGGCGGTGGCGGGCGAAATGCTCGCGCGCGGCAGCGGCAGCATCATCAACATCTCGTCCAACTCGTCGCTGCTGGGGGAGGCGGCGGCCGGTGTCGCTCATTACGGCGCCACCAAGGGCTTCGTCAACAGCCTGTCCAAGGCTCTGGCTTGGGAATGGGCCAAGCAGGGCGTGCGGGTGAACAACATCTGTCCCGGCTGGATCGTTCCTCACACCGCCGGCGACGTCGGCGGTGGCAGTTTCTGGAACCGCTTCGGTTTCGAGCAGTTGGGCCGCCCGGAGGACATGGAACGGGCCCGCCAGGAGGGCACCCTGTTCAACATGAGCGGCCTGCCGATCCCGCGCCTGGGTCGCCCGGAGGATATCGCCTATCTCGCCCTGTTCCTTGCGTCGGATCGATCCAGTTACATCACCGGCCAATTGATCAGCGTGAGCGGCGGCGCCTACATGCCCTGATATGCCCTCTACATCGGCACACCCGGCCAGCAGGTTGCCCGGGGGTAGAATCGGCTGACTTTCACGGTCGTCAGCCAGGGGACTATGAGCAAAGCCGAGAATGCCGTTCCGGAGGATCGCCGCCTGACCTTGGCCGAGGTGGTGGATGGCCTGCTGGCCGACGGACTGGCGGAAGTCGAACTTGCCGAGAAATTCAAGCGCGAACGCAGGTATTTCCGCGGCGACGTCCATCCCCTGGCCGTGATCGCCGAGCAGCGCTGGAAAACTCCCGGCCAGCCTCACCGAACCCTTGATCTCGATGCGCTGACCGAGTGGCTGGCGCGCTGGAGTGGTCTCGACTACTTCCATATCGATCCGCTCAAGATCAACTTCGCCGCCGTCACCGAGGTGATGTCGAACGCCTATGCCACGCGCTTTCGCATCCTGCCCGTCGAGGTGAGGCCGCAGGAGGTGGTGGTGGCCACCGCCGAGCCATTCCAGCGGACCTGGGAACGCGAACTGGAGCCGATCCTAAGAAAGCGCATCCGGCGGGTGATCGCCAATCCCGACGATATCGCGCGCTACCAGGTCGAGTTCTACAACCTCGCCAAGTCGGTCAAGGGCGCGCTCGGACGCGGTGATGTCGCCACCTCCGGCATTTCCAATTTCGAACAACTCGTCGAACTGGGCAAGTCGAAGGGCGCCCTCGACGCCAACGACCAGCACGTCGTCCTGATAGTCGACTGGCTCTGGCAGTACGCCTTCGAGCAGCGCGCTTCCGATATCCACGTCGAACCGCGCCGCGACATGGGCATCGTCCGCTTCCGCATCGACGGGGTGCTGCATCAGGTCTACCAGATCCCCATGCCGGTGCTCAACGCCATGACCAGCCGCATCAAGATCCTCGGGCGCATGGATGTCGTCGAGAAGCGCCGGCCGCAGGACGGCCGCATCAAGACGCGCATGCCGACAGGGCAGGAAGTCGAACTGCGGCTGTCCACGCTGCCGACGGCGTTCGGCGAGAAGCTGGTGATGCGGATTTTCGATCCGGAAGTGCTGGTGCGCGACTTTGCCGATCTTGGCTTCACCGACGAGGACGTCGGCCGCTGGCGGCAGATGACCACCCAGCCCAACGGCATCATCCTGGTCACCGGGCCGACCGGCTCGGGCAAGACGACAACGCTCTATTCCACGCTGAAGGAACTGGCGACGCCGGATGTCAATGTCTGCACGCTCGAGGACCCGATCGAGATGATCGAACCGAGCTTCAACCAGGTGCAAATGGTGGCGGACATCGGCATGACGTTCGCATCCGGTATTCGTGCCTTGATGCGGCAGGACCCCGACATCATCATGGTCGGCGAAATCCGCGACCTCGAGACCGCCGAGATGGCCATCCAGGCCGCGCTGACCGGCCACCTGGTGCTGTCGACCCTCCACACCAACGATGCACCGACGGCGGTGACGCGGCTGCTCGATCTCGGTGTGCCAGCCTATCTGCTGCAATCGACGCTGCTCGGGGTGATGGCGCAGCGCCTGGTGCGCACGCTCTGCCAGAAGTGCAAGAAGGCCGGGGGGCTGCGAGCGGAAGACGAGGAGGCGTGGAACGGGCTGGTCGCGCCCTGGAAGTCCGGCAAGCCCCAGAACCTCTGTCTGCCGGTCGGCTGCCTCGACTGCCGGATGACCGGTTACCAAGGCCGCATGGGTCTCTACGAGATCATGCTGATGTCGCCAGAACTGCGGAAGCTCGTCACCAGCCAGACCGACCTGGCGCGCCTGCGCGAACAGGCGACGCGCGAAGGCATGAAGCCGCTGAGGATTTCCGGCGCAAGGAAAGTCGCTGCGGGCCTCACTACCATCGAGGAAGTACTCAAGGTCGCACCGCCGATCGAGGCGCTCTGAAAGTCAGCCGTCACGACACGCCGGCCCCACGCTTCAGGCATTCCAGGTAGGCCGCGCCGTCCGGCGGCGCGTTATCGCGATTGGCGCGCCACACCGTTTCGCCGAGGCATTCGAGGATATCGTGCAATGCCGCGTGGCGATCGTCGTGGCGCGCCGCGAGCCGCTCGAAAATGGCACGAATGCCCGGTGGCTGGTCGATGGAGAGCTGCTCCTCGATGGCCAGGTGCAGCGAAAGATGCAGGAAGGGGTTGGTTTCCCCGTGCTCCGGCGTCCATTCACGGGCGAGGACTTCCTCACCGCCGGACAACAGGAGGTGGTATTCCGGGTGCAGGGCGACGACGTCGGCAGCCATCGTCTCCAGCGGCGTGGCCGGTAGCGCCTCGCGGCGCTTCCTCCAGGCATCGACGAGAAAACGGCGTACCTGGTCTCGACTGGGGGTGAACATGGTCAGGGTGGGGGCGTCTTCAGCCGATAGCCGCACAGATCGGCAATCGGGCAGCGCCAGCACTCCGGTTTCCTGGCCTTGCAGACATGGCGGCCGTGCAGGATCAGCCAGTGGTGGGCGTGCTGGCGATAGTGCGTGGGCACCACCTTCAAAAGCCTGGTCTCGACCGCCTTGACATCCTTGCCGGGTGCCAGGCCGGTGCGGTTGGCGAGGCGGAAAATGTGGGTGTCGACCGCGATCGTCGGTTCGCCGAACACGACATTGAGAATGATGTTGGCAGTCTTTCGGCCGACGCCGGGCAATGCTTCGAGCGCGGCGCGGTCGGCTGGCACCTTGCCGTCGTGCCGCTCCAGCAGCAGGCGCGACATGGCAATGACATTCCTGGCCTTGGTCTTGTACAGGCCAATGGTACGGATGTAGCCGGCAAGCTTCTCCTCGCCGAGCGCGACGATGGCGGCGGGTGTCGACGCTTCCTCGAACAAGGGGCCGGTGGCCCGATTGACGCCCTTGTCGGTCGCTTGCGCCGAAAGAATCACCGCCACCAGCAACTCGTAAGGCGAGCGGTAATGCAGTTCGGTCGCCGGTTCCGGGTCGGCGGCGGCCAAACGGACGAACAGCTCGGTTCGCTGGCCCGGCGTCATGCGACGCGGAAGCGGCCGATGCGGTCCTGCAGGGATGATGACCGGGCGGTCAGGTCGACACAGGATTGATCGCCGGAGGCGGCCTGTTCCAGCGTTGCGTCGATGCTGCCGGCAATGCCCGTGGCACGGCCGGCGATGTCGCCGATCAGAATCTGCTGTTCGTCTGCCAGGGTCGTGATGCGCGCCATCAGCGACGAGATGCCCTGCACGCTTTCCAGCATTTCGGCGAGCGAACGCCCGGCCTTTTCGGCCCGCGTGACGCCGATTTGCACGTTCTCGCGGCTTTCGCCCATGGTGACGACCGTCTGTTTGACCTGAGCCTGGATGCCGCTGATCATCTGGCTGATTTCCTCGGTGGCGCTGCCCGTCTTTTCCGCCAGCTTGCGGACTTCGTCGGCGACCACGGCGAAACCTCGGCCTTGTTCCCCGGCACGCGCCGCCTCGATGGCGGCGTTGAGCGCCAGCAGATTGGTCTGCTCGGCGATGCCGCGGATGACTTCGATGATGGCGCCGATCTCGTCGGAACGCTGGCCCAGTTGAAACACCTCGTCGGACGCGCGCGACACCGTGTGCTCGATGACGCCCATGCCGCGAATGGTTTCATCGACCACCGAGGTGCCGTCACGCGCCACCTCGACGGCGCGCAGCGTCGAGTCCGTGACCTGGCTGGCGGTGGCGACCACTTCCGCGCCCTTGCCGCGCATGTCCTCGAGGATGCTGACGATGTGGCCCGTCTCGGCCTGCTGCGACGCGAAGCGCTCACGCACGTCGCCGAAGGCATTCTGGATGGTGCGGCTGTCGCTATCGACGTCGTTGCCAAGGGCAGCGAGATCGTCGATCAGCTTGCGCAGCGTGGCTGCCATCTGGTTGATGGCCCGGGCGATGGCGCCGACGCTGTCCTCACCCTCGACGTCGCAACGGAGGGTCAGGTCGCCGTTCGCCATCGCGGTGGCGACTTCGGCGACTGCCCCAAGACGTTCTGCCAGCAGGCGATGGACGATCCAGTAGTTGAGCAAGCCGATGAGCGCGCCGGCGACTGCGGCGGCCAACGAGAAGGCGGCATGCGTGCCGGGTTGCCAGAGGACGAACGGATTGATCAGGAAAGGCAGGGCCAGACCGACGGCGAGGCCGATGCCGACGTGAGCCAGGAGGACATTGCGCAAGTTGCTCGATTGCATAGGGAATAGGTCCGAGAAGGTCCAAGAAGATCAGGTAGCATCCGAAAGCAGAGGCATCATAGGATGGTGCCAGCGACTCGAGCGGAAGGCAATCGGGACAATGCCGCCAATTCAGGTCTTTTTCACATCTTATCCACCAGCTATCCACAGTTTGCTCTCTCGTCAAGTCCGGCGGCCATCGGTAGACTGCGGCTGCATGTCCGAGGAGAAATGACGACGATGGCCCAGCTCCGCTCGATCAACGCCAGCCCCGCTGGCGACCCGCAGGTGGCTGCGCTCAAGCTGCCGCCCCATTCCATCGAGGCCGAGCAGTCGCTGATCGGCGGCCTGCTGCTCGACAACGCTGCCTGGGACCGCATTGCCGACATCGTTACCGAAGGGGATTTCTACCGCGACGATCACCGGCGCATCTTCGCCCACATCCGCAAGCTCGTGGAAATGGCCAAGCCGGCCGACGTGGTGACGGTCTACGAGTCGATCGAGAAGAGCAACGAAGTCGATCAGACCGGCGGCATCGCCTATCTCGGCGAAATCGCCAACGCGACGCCGTCGGCGGCCAACATCCGCCGCTATGCCGAGATCGTGCACGAGCGGGCGGTGCTGCGCAAGCTGGTCACCGTCGGTGACGAAATCGCCGCCAGCGCGCTCAATCCGGCCGGGCGCGACGCCAAGCAGCTGCTGGACGAAGCCGAGCGCAAGGTGTTCGAGATCGCCGAGGCCGGTGCCAAGTCGGTGCAGGGCTTCGCGGCCATCACGCCCCTGTTGGGCGAAGTGGTCGACAAGATCCAGCAGCTCTACGACCGCGAAAACCCCTCGGACATCACCGGCGTGCCGACGGGCTTCGCCGACCTGGATGCCATGACTTCGGGCCTGCAGCCGGGCGACATGATCGTCGTCGCCGGCCGGCCGTCGATGGGCAAGACCGCCTTTGCGCTCAACATCGCCGAGCACGTCGGTGTCGAATTGCGGCTGCCGGTGGCCATCTTCAGCCTGGAAATGTCCGGGCCGCAGATCGCCACCCGCATGTTGTCGTCAATTGGCCGCCTCGACCAGCACAAGACGCGCACCGGCCGCCTCACCGACGACGACTGGGACAAGATGACCGTGGCGCTCGGCAAGCTGCACGACGCCCCGGTGCATATCGACGAAACGGGCGCCATCAACGCCACCGACCTGCGTGCCCGTGCCCGCCGCTTGCATCGCCAGTGCGGCAAGCTCGGACTGATCGTCATCGACTACATCCAGCTGATGACGTCGAGCAAGGAAGGCGAGAACCGCGCCACCGAGATTTCAGAGATTTCGCGCTCCATCAAGGCGCTCGCCAAGGAGCTGGAGGTGCCGATCATCGCCCTGTCCCAGCTCTCGCGCAAGGTGGAGGAGCGCAACGACAAGCGGCCACTGATGAGCGACCTGCGCGAATCCGGCGCCATCGAGCAGGACGCCGACATCATTCTGATGATGTACCGCGAGGAGTACTACAAGCCGGACACCCAGGACAAGGGCGTCGCCGAGGTCATCATCGGCAAGCACCGCAACGGCCCGACGGGCACGGTCAAGCTGACCTTCCTCGGCGAGTACACCAAGTTTCTCAACTTCGCCGCACCGGGCAGCTACTGACGAAGGTCAGTGACGGTGGCACGCCGCCCGCATTCTCGCTAGCGCCATTCGACCAGCGAGATGCCGGCGCCGAGCATCGTCTGGCGATGGTTGTAATCGATCATGCTTTCGCCGTAGCCGGAGAAGAGCGACAGGTGCGCCTTGAGAAAGCCGGACATCGGAATCGACCAGTCCACCCTCACCGAGCCGTGCGACTTCTCGCCGCCTCGGAGCGAATGACGGCCCTGCAGGGAAACCACGTGGCCGCCGAAGCGCCGCGCGTAGATGAGTTCCCCGCGACCAATGTAGTCCTCGATATGGGGGTTGTCGTCTTCCTTGTCGCTTTCGGGTAGCCGCCACCACGGGCGGATCAGGATCGTGGCATCGTCGGTCTCCAGTCCGGTCTGGGCGATCACACGGTTCCAGCTTCTTGACAGCGGGCGTTCCCGGCCGTTCGACTGGTGATTGATGCTGATGCTGGACATCTGCCCGTGCCAGTCGCCGATCATGTAGGGTGTCCGGAATGCCAGAATCGCTTCCGGTTCGTAGTTGGTTTCCCGGAACGGTCGCGAAACTTTCCGGTTGTAGAGCTGCCAGCGCGAGCTTTGCGTGTAGCCGAACCAGAGATTGGCTCGATCGTCGAAGAGACCGTCCCAGACTTTCGACTTGAAGCTGATCTGGAATTGCACCTCCGTCGGCTTTACCGGCAACGGCGTATCCACCGTGTTGTCGTGCTGCTCGGAGTAAGGCTGGCGATTGACGTGGTCGGTGTGGGTGCCCACCAGTATGTGCATCGGCTTGTGAGTCTTGATCTCGAAAGTTCCCCGCGCGGTGGCGGGGTCGAGATCCCAGGTTTCAACCAGGCCGCGACCCTTCTTGGCCTGCAGTTCGGCACGGGTTGCCAGAAGCGTTTCCCTTTCGGCCCCCTTGTCCTGCTCCGGGGGCGCATCGGGGCGCGACATCGTGTTGGCCGCGGCGGTGGCCGGATTCTGGACCGGCCGGAACAGGCGGTCGTAGCAGCGCAGGCGCAGGGCATCGTCGTCGATCGATGCGCATTCATTGGCGCTTGCCAGCAGCGGCAGGCTTGCCAGCAACGCGCCGAAGGGAGCGAAGATGAATCGGGGCATGATGTCGATGTCGATAACGAAGATGGTCGCAAAGTCAGCCGTGGCGGTACGCCGCCATTACAGCACTTCCGCGGCATGTTCCGCCAGGCGCGAGCGCTCGCCGCGCTGCAGGGTGATGTGGCCGGAGTGGGGCCAGCCCTTGAAACGGTCGACGACGTAAGTGATACCCGAACTGCCCTCGGTCAGGTAGGGCGTGTCAATCTGGGCGATGTTGCCGAGGCAGACCACCTTGGTACCCGGGCCGGCGCGCGTGATCAGTGTCTTCATCTGCTTGGGCGTCAGGTTCTGCGCCTCGTCGATGATCAGGAACTTGCTGAGGAACGTGCGGCCGCGCATGAAGTTGAGCGACTTGATCTTGATGCGGCTCTTGATCAGGTCCATGGTAGCGGCGCGGCCCCAGTCGCCGCCATACTGGCCGCCATAGTTGCCGCCACCGCCCGGGCCGGCGCCGGGGCCCTTGTCGAGGGCATCAGCCGGCCGATTGAGCACGTCGAGGTTGTCCTCGATGGCGCCCATCCAGG
Organism: uncultured Rhodocyclaceae bacterium; assembly: GCA_964469455.1. Taxonomy (GTDB): domain Bacteria; phylum Pseudomonadota; class Gammaproteobacteria; order Burkholderiales; family Rhodocyclaceae; genus Fen-999. Next base: position 13,694 of record CAYXZX010000010.1, read on the forward strand.
GCGTCATCTTCTCCTCCTCGCTGCCGGGCAGGAAGCCGATGTCCTCGCCGACCGGCACGGTGACGCGGGTGATGATGATTTCCGCGTAGCGCTTGGTCTCGAGCGTTTGCGTCAGGCCGGCGGCGAGCGTCAGCAGCGTCTTGCCGGTGCCGGCCTGGCCGAGCAGGGTGACGAAGTCGATTTCCGGATCCATCAGCAGGTTGAGGGCGAAGCTCTGTTCCCGGTTGCGCGCGGTGATGCCCCAGACGGCGTTCTTGGCGTGGCCGTAGTCGATGAGCGTCGACAACACGGCGGTCCTGCCGTTGCTTTCCCGGACGATGCTCTGGAAAGGCTTGTCCTCGCCTGCCTCCAGGAACAGGAACTGGTTGGCCAGCAGGTCCTGGCACAGCGGGCCGCTGACGCGGTACAGCGTGCGGCCATCCTCCTTCCAGGACTTCATGTCCTGGCCGTGGCTTTCCCAGAAGTCGGCGGGCAGTTCGAGCGTGCCCGGGTACAAGAGGTCCGTGTCCTCGAGGACCTTGTCGTTGAAGTAGTCCTGCGCCTCGAGCGCCAGTGCCCGGGCCTTGATGCGCATGTTGATGTCCTTGGACACCAGGATGACATGGCGCCCGGGCTGGGCTTCACGCAAGTGGATCAACACGGCGAGGATCTGGTTGTCGCCGCGCGAGGTCGGCAGCGAGGCGGGTAGGCCGCCATTCATCACCTCGGTCTGGAGGTATAGCTTGCCCGAGGCCAGTTCGCGGGACGGGCCGGTCAACTCGATGCCATTCTTGATGGCATGCTCGCAGCCCGTGACGATTTCGTCGAGCAGGCGGCTGGCTTGCCGGGCGTTGCGCGCCACCTCGGACATGCCTTTCTTGTTGGCGTCGAGTTCCTCGAGGGTCATCATCGGCAGGAAGATGTCGTGTTCCTGGAACCGGTAAAGACAGGTTGGATCGTGCATCAGGACGTTGGTGTCGAGCACGAACAGCTTGGTCGCGGGTTTTATTGCCGCGCGGGCGGGCTTGGCGTTCATGGCAGCCTCGATGAGCGGGGTGGCTTCAAGATAGCGATCGCATGATGTCGGCAACACGCCAAGGACATCGGGTATTTCGCGTCAATTCCGACGCATCACCCGCCGGCGACGGCAAGCAGAACCTCCCCGGGGTGGCCGTCGGCCTTGACACCGCGCCACTCGCGGACCAGGCGGCCCTCGGCGTCGATCAGGAAAGTGCTGCGCTCGATGCCGCGCACGTCCTTGCCGTAGAGCTTCTTCATCCGGATGACGTCGAACAGTGCGCAAGCCTGTTCGTCGGGATCGGAGAGCAGATCGAAGGGCAGCCCGAGCTTGGCCTTGAAGCCCTCGTGCGACTTGACGCTGTCGCGCGAGGCCCCGTAGACGGGGCAGCCGAGTTTGGCGAACTCCGCGTGCAGGTCGCGGAACTGGCCGGCCTCGGTGGTGCAGCCGGGCGTGTTGTCCTTCGGATAGAAGTAGATCACCAGCGGCGTGCCGCGGTGGTCGGCGAGGCGGAAGGCGCCGCCGGTTCCGCGCAGCGAGAAATCGGGAACTTGCAGGCCGATGGCCGAGGATTGGGTCACGCGGCTTCCTTCCAGTCAGAGAGGAATTCGGGGCCCTGCAGCATCAGCGTCCCGGAACGGCCGGGGATCTCGCCGCGCAGCATCTCGCAGCGGGGCAGGGCGGCAACGTTGAGGCGGCTGGCGATGTCGTTCATGGTGACGACCTCGTACCCCTGTCCTTTCCAGCCGGCGAGCAGCCGTTCGAACACGGGCAGAAGCTTCATTCCTTCGAGCTCCGTGTGAAGGGTGAAGACATGTTCGCGCGGTGTTGCCGTCAGCGCCAGGACGCGCTCGTGCACGTTCTCCTCGGTGGCGCCATCGAGGCCGATCAACTCGTCGAGGGTCGGCAGCGTGGTCGGCAATTGCGGGCAATGCACGGGTTCGCCATTCCAGATCGGCACGAAGGGATGCGTGCCGCGACAATCGGAAGCGTAGGCGAAACCCAGCCGCTGCGTGAGGCGCAAGGCATGGATGTTCATCTGCCAGCCTGCCGCGCCGTGCACGTGCGGCGCTTCGCCGAATAGCTGCTCATGGCGATCGATCGCGCGCTGCATCTCGCGCTCGGTCCATTTCGCGCCAGCCTTGGCGACGCCGTCCTGCCAGCGGATATGGTCCCAGCAGTGGATGCCGACCTCGAAGCCCGCATCGCGGGTCCCCGTGAGGATGTCGCGGCAGCGTCGGCCGATGTCCGGTCCAGGCAGCAGCGTGCCGTACATGAGGGTCTTGACGCCATAGTGGCTGACGACCGAGGTGCGCGAAACCTTGCCGAAGAAGCCGGGCCGGAACACCCGCTTGATGGCGCGGCCGGTGTGGTCCGGGCCGAGCGAAAAAAGGAAGGTCGCACCGGCCTTCTCGCGGCGCAGCAGTTCAACGATCCGCGGCACGCCGACCAGCGTGCCGCGGTAGGTGTCCGCGTCAACCTTGAGGGCGAGGCGCGGCATCGCCCTCAATCCATCAGTTTGCGGGCTTCGGCGACGTCGCTGCGATAGGCTTCGAAGATGCCGCGCAGCGCGTCTTCGAACGTTACCTTCGGCGCCCAGCCAAGGTCGGCCATGGTGTTGGCGATCTTCGGCACGCGGTGCTGCGTGTCCTGGTAACCCTTGCCGTAATACTCGCCCGAGGTGGTTTCGAGAACCTTGACCTTGGCGACGCTCTCGGCGTACTCGGGATACTGTCTGGCGAGGTCCAGCATCAGCGCCGCGAGATCGCGGATCGAATAATTGTTCTTCGGGTTGCCGATGTTGTAGATCTTGCCGTCGGCGACGCCGTCCTTGTTCTCGATGATCTTCATCAGCGCGTCGATGCCGTCGCTGACGTAGGTGAAGGAGCGCTTCTGGGTGCCGCCGTCGACCAGCTTGATCGGCTCGCCGCGCACGATGTGGCCCAAGAACTGGGTGATGACGCGCGAGCTGCCTTCCTTGGGCGTGTGGATCGAATCGAGGCCGGGGCCGATCCAGTTGAACGGCCGGAACAGCGTGTATTGCAGACCTTCCTGCTGGCCGTAGGCGTGGATGACGCGGTCCATCATCTGCTTGGCACAACTGTATATCCAGCGCGGCTTGTTGATCGGGCCGAGGATCAGCTCCGAGTTCTCCGGATCGAACTCAGGGTCGCGGCACATGCCATACACCTCGGAGGTCGACGGGAAGATGACCCGCTTCCTGTACTTCACGGCCTGGCGGATGATGGGCAGGTTGGCCTCGAAGTCGAGTTCGAAGACGCGCAGCGGCTCCTTGACGTAGGTGGCCGGCGTGGCGATGGCGACCAGCGGCAGGACCACGTCGCACTTCTTGACGTGGTATTCGATCCACTCCTTGTTGACCAGGATGTCGCCTTCGAAGAAATGGAAGCGCGGGTTTTTCATCAGGTCGGCGACGCGCTCGGCGTTCATGTCCATGCCGTACACCTCCCAGTCGGTGGTGTCCATGATGCGCTGGGACAGGTGGTGGCCGATGAAGCCATTGACGCCGAGGATGAGAATTCTTTTCATGTTCATTCAACCAAGAGGAATGGATTGTCTTTCGAGTTCGTGTGCCGTCAGCGGCCGGCCGTTCAGCTCGGCGGCCAGGACACGCAGGCACTGGCCGTCGCCGCAACGCGCGTACAGCTTGCCATCCGCCGCCAGCAAGCTGGTCTCGAACGGCGCCACGTCGATGCGTTCACCGCCGCCTATTGTACGCAACACCCGCAGGCTGCCTGCCGGCGTGTCGCAGAAGGCGCCGGGATAAGGGGGCGCGACGGCGCGCACGAGATTGTGGATATCCCGGGCCGACTTACGCCAGTCGATGCGGCCATCCTCCGGCTTGCGGCCGCCAAAGTAGCTGCCGGCCGTGAGGTCCATCGGCACGTGCGGAGCCGTGCCCAAAGTCAGTCGCGGCAGCACGCCGACCAGGCACATCTCCGCGGCCAGCGTGACCTTGTCGAACACTTCCTTCGCGGTGTCGTCGGGCAGGATCGGCACCGCCTGCTGCGCGACGATCTCGCCGGCGTCCGGTTTCTCGACCATCCTGTGCAAGGTCGCGCCGGTTTCCGCCTCGCCGTGCAGCACTGCCCAGTTCACCGGCACGCGGCCGCGGTATTTCGGCAACAGGGAACCGTGCATGTTGTAGGCGCCCCGCGTTGCCGTTGCGAGCAGCGCCGGCTTCAGCATCTGCCGGTAGTAGAAGGAGAACAGGAAGTCCGGGCGGATCGCTTCGAGCCGCGCCAATAGCTCCGGCGCGTTGGCGTCCTCGGGCGTCATGGTCGGAATGCCGTAGTCGGCGGCCGTGCGTGCGACGCTGTCGAACCAGATGGTCTCGTTCGGGCTGTCCTCGTGCGTCACCACCAGCGCGACGTCGACACCCCGCGCCAGCAGCGCCTTGAGGCAGCGCACGCCGACGTTGTGATAGGCGAAGACGACCGCCTTGGTCACTCTTTCTTTTCCAGAATCGCACCGATCAGGTAGCGCGGCCGGTGGCGCACCTGCTGGTAGACGCGGCCGACGTATTCGCCGAGCATGCCGACGCCGAACAGCGTCAGGCCGATCAGGAAGAAGGCGATGCCGAACAGCGTGAAAAGACCCTCGGCTTCCGGGCCGAAGATCAGGCGGCGGATCACCAGGAATGCGACGAACACCGCCGAGAGCAGCGAGACGGCGATGCCGGTCATGGAGAACCATTGCAGCGGCACGACCGAGAAGCCCGTCATCAGGTCGAAGTTGAGCCGGATCAGGCTGTAAAGCGAGTACTTCGATTCGCCGGCGTGGCGTTCCTCGTGCGCGACCTCGATCTCGGTCGGCTTCTGGGCGAAGGAATAGGCCAGCGCCGGAATGAAGGTATTCACTTCCTTGCAACTGTTGATGGCTTCGATGACCGAACGCGAATAGGCGCGCAGCATGCAGCCCTGGTCGGTCATCTTGATGCGCGTGATGCGCTCGCGCAGGTTGTTCATGGCCTTCGAGGCCCAGCGGCGGAAGGCAGTGTCCTGGCGATCCTTGCGGATCGACCCGACGCAGTCGTAGCCCTCGCGCACCTTGGCGGCCAGCTTGCCAATTTCCTCGGGCGGATTCTGCAAGTCGGCATCGAGCGTGACGACGATGTCGCCGCGGCAGTGCTCGAAGCCGGCCATGATGGCCATGTGCTGGCCGGCGTTGGCGGCCAGCAGGATCACGCGCGTGACGTCGGGCCGCTGCTGCCACTGCTCGCGGAGCACGGCTGCCGAGCAGTCGCGGCTGCCATCGTTGATGAAGACGATTTCGTAGGGCGTGTTCAGCGCATCGAGCGCCGGATAGAGGCGGGCGAACAGCGCCGGCAGGCCGGCTTCCTCGTTGTACACAGGAATGATGACGGAGACTTCAGGTGTGGTCATCGTTGTGCGGATTGCAGGGCCCGGCGCATCGCGGCACAGACCCGATCGACGTCGCCGTCGGCCATGGCCGGGAACAGGGGAATTGTAACCGTGCGGCGACCGATGTCCTCGGCGACCGGAAAGTCGCCTTCGCTGAAACCGAGCGAGCGATAGAGCGAGAACAGGTGCAGTGCAGGATAGTGGACCCCGACGCCGATGCCGAGTTCCTTCATCGCGGCGATGAAGGCACCGCGGTCGGTGCCGCGGGGAAGCAACGGCTGGAACATGTGCCAGTTGGTGTTCTCGAAATCGGCTGGCGGCAGGGTGAGGCCGAGCGCGGGATCGATCTGCTCGAAGTAGCGGCGCGCGAGCCGCCGGCGGCGTTCGGTGAACTCGGCGAGATGCGGCAACTGCCCGAGGCCGATGGCGGCGGCCATGTCGGTGAGGTTGAACTTGCCGCCGAGGACGTCGACGTCCATGCCGCCGTCCGGGAAGCGCTTGACGCCCTGCAGGCGCAGGCGTTCGCACAGTGCCGGATCGACGTCGTCCGGCAGCACCAACGCGCCGCCCTCGCCGGTGGTCATGTTCTTGTTGGCGTGGAAGCTGAAGGAGACGAAGTCGCTGCCGTTGCCAAATGAGGTGCCGACCGGCTTGCCATTCCATGAGGCGCCAAGGGATTGCGCCGCGTCCTCGATCACGCGCAGGCCGTGCCGGCCGGCAATGTCGTAAAGGCGGTCGCGATCCACTGGCAGGCCGGCGAGGTCGACCGGGATGATGGCCTTCGTGGCCGGCGTGATGGCCGCTTCGAGCTTGTCGAGGTCGATGTTGCGCGTGATCGGATCGACATCGACGAGGACCGGTGTGGCGCCGACTTCGAGGATGACGTTGGCGGTCGCGACCCAGGTCTGCGGCGTCGTGATCACCGCGTTGCCACGACTGACTTCTGCCAGGCGCAGCGCCACTTCGAGTGTGGCGGTGCCGGAGTTGAAGGCGCGCACCGTCCGGCCGCCGCAGTGCTCGGAAAGCGCGGCCTCGAACGCCTGCACCTTCGGCCCGCTGGTGATCCAGCCCGAGCGCAGCACTGCGGCGACGGCGGCGATCGTCTCCTCGTCGATGCTGGGGCGGGTAAACGGCAGGAACGGATCCGTCATGACCGCGCCACCAGCCAGACGCCAAGGACGATGAAGCCGATGCCGAGCAGCTTCTGGCTTGCCAGCGGCTCGTTGAACAGCAGGTAGGCAGCGAAGGCGTTGACGACGTAGCCGATCGACAGCATCGGATAGGCGACCGAAACCGGCACGCGCGATAGCGCCATGATCCACACCACCACACTGATTCCATAGCAGGCCAGGCCACCGAGGATGTGCGGCTCGAACGCCAGCTTCATTCCCACCGGCAGGACATTGTCGACGTGAAATTCGAAATGGCCGACGGCGTTGGTGCCGGCCTTGAGCAGCAACTGGGCCGCGGCGTTGAGGAGCACGCCGGTGATGACGAGGGCAAAGCTGACCGCCGTCACGGCTGCGGCTTCCGGACGATCACGCGACGAGTGTCGCGGGCAATTTCGGTCATTGGCAAGCCTTCCTGGCGAAGTCGATCGAAATCGGTGTGGTCCATGACGGCAAAGGCATCGGCATCGCGGCGCCAGCGGCGCTTGAACTCATCCGCGGATGGTACCCATTTCTCTGGCTCCTGCTTCAGGCCGAAGGCCATTTCGTCCTGGTGCTGCACCAGGGTAACCGTGCGGCCCAGGTAATAGGGCAGGGTCTGGTCATACATGCCAAAGCTGTAGAAAGGAACCGCGGCGGGCACCATGGACTTGATCTTCGCCGCAATCCAGTAGGTCGAGTTCGAGCGACTCAGACTTTCGTGGCCGAGGATCGCGCCATTGCCTGCCAAGAATGTCGCCGCAGCGACCGTCACAATGGCGGCGGGCTTGCGGTCGCGCCAGGCGAGCGCCACCGCCGTCAGCGTACCGGTGAACCAGATGGCCGCGGCAACCGTGAGCCAGCGCGCATACGCGCTCATCATCTCGAGCGGTGTTTCGGCGTCGGCCCGGTCGGTGATGTGCGGCGCCAGAAACACGCAGGGCAGCGCGATCAGCGCCACGACGATCAGGTGGCCAATCAGCGCCTTTCGGCCGATGCGCGCCAGCAAGTCGCCGACCAGCAACGCCAGGGCCGGGAACAGCGGCAGGATGTAGGACGGCAGCTTAGAACCCGATGCGCTGAAGAAGCCGAACACCACGAGGCACCACAGCAGGAGGAAGCGGCGCGGTTGAAAGTCGGCCGTCGCGGTACGCCGCCAGGCACCGACCAGGGCCTGCGAGGCCATGGTGGTCCAAGGCAAGGCGCCTATCAGCAAGATGGGGACGAAATACCACGCCGGCTGATATCGGTGATGTACCCTTGTCAGAAAGCGCTCGAAATGCTCATGGATGAAGAAGAAGCGCGGGAACTCGGGATTGGCGAGCGACACCGCGATGAACCAGGGCGCGGCGATCGCCAGGAAGATCACGATGCCGTGTCTGGGTTCCAGGCGACGCCACGGCGAAAAGTCACGCGATAGCAGGGAATAGGTCACCAACGTGGCACCAGTGAGCACCAGGGCGACGATTCCCTTTGAAAGCACTGCCAGGGCAAGGGCGCCCCATGCCAGCCACATCCAGCGCCGTTCGCCTTGCTGTGCCAGCAGGAATCCGACCACTGCCGATTCCATGAAGAAGGCGAGCCCCATGTCGAGCGTGTTGAAGTGGCCCATCCCGAGGTAAAGCAGGCTGCTGGTGAGTGCGGTGGCCGCGAACGCGCCGGACCGAGCGCCGAATAGGCGATGACCGGCATACCAGGCCAGCAGGATCCCGAGGAAACCGGTAATCGCCGGCCAGAGGCGGGCCGTCCACTCGTTCTCGCCGAAGGCCTTGAACGAGGCTGCCGTGACCCAGTACTGGAGCGGCGGCTTCTCGAAGTACTTGATGCCGTTGAGGCGAGGCGTCACCCAGTCGCCGCTGGCGGCCATTTCGCGCGCAATCTCGGCGTAGCGGCCTTCGTCGGGCTTGATCAGCTTGCGGCAATCGAGGACACCGAACCAGGCGAGCGCAAATGCGAGGAGGACGGCGAGCAGCCCGGCTCTCGTCCAAACTCTCGTCCTCATTCGACAACCAGCGCGGCGCAGACGTCTCGCCCTTCCGCCACGAGGATGTTGTAGGTACGGCAGGCGGCGCCGGTGTCCATGACTTCGACGCCGATGCCGAGGTCGATCAGGGGTTTCAGCCAGGAAGCCGGTGGAAAGCGCTGGCGGCTGCCGGTACCCAGGAGCACCACCTTGCCGGCGGCCATGCCTGCACGGGTGGCCAGGTCGGCCAGGTGCGCCGCGGCGAGCGTTTCGGAACGCCCGGGTCCCCAGTCGGCGTCCAGGCGGTCGGGCATGACCAGGACGCTTCGTTCATGAGGCCGGCCATTGATGTCCACCCTGCCCGGTGCGTGGCCGGTCACGGCGAAGTGCCCGCTGGAGGCAGTGAGATGGAGTTTCATCGGCGCGCTGGCAGGATTGGCGCCCATGACCTCGATTGCGGCATCGCATGGGCTTCTGTAGGATTATACCTTTTCCCGACGAGCGGTCCGACGACCGCGACTGGACACCCCATGCAACCCGTATCGAAGTCCGCGAAGCTTGCCAACGTCTGTTACGACATCCGAGGTCCGGTGCTCGACCGCGCCAGGCAGATGGAGGAGGAAGGGCACAAGATCATCAAGCTGAACATCGGCAACCTGGCTCCCTTCGGCTTCGACGCGCCCGAGGAAATCCAGCAGGACATGATCCACAACCTGCCGAATGCCGCCGGATATACCGACTCCAAAGGCATTTTCTCGGCGCGCAAGGCCGTGATGCACTACACCCAGGAGAAGCGCATCAAGGGCGTGACGCTCGAGGACATCTATCTCGGCAACGGCGTCTCCGAACTGATCGTCATGGCCATGAACGCACTGCTGGACAATGGCGACGAGGTCCTGGTACCGGCGCCCGACTATCCGCTGTGGACCGCCGCGGTGAGCCTTTCCGGTGGCACGCCGGTGCATTACCTCTGCGACGAGGCGAGCGAGTGGCAGCCCGATCTCGCCGACATCGAGCGCAAGATCACGCCCAACACCCGGGCCATCGTCATCATCAACCCGAACAATCCGACCGGCGCGCTCTATCCGCCGGAAGTGCTGCTGAAGATCATCGCCCTGGCGCGCAGGCACGGCCTGATCATCTACGCCGACGAGGTCTATGACAAGGTCCTCTACGACGGCAACAGCCATACGTCGATTGCGTCGCTGGCCGACGACGTGCTGTTCGTCACCTTCAACGGCCTGTCGAAGAATTATCGCTGCTGCGGCTACCGCGCCGGCTGGATGGTGGTGTCCGGGGACAAGAAGGCTGCCGCCGATTACGTCGAGGGCCTGACCATGCTGGCGTCGATGCGCCTGTGTGCCAACGTGCCCGGACAGTATGCGATCCAGACGGCACTGGGAGGCTACCAGAGCATCAACGACCTGGTTGCCGAGGGCGGACGCATGCGCCGGCAGCGCGATCTCGCGTACGACCTGATCACCGCGATTCCGGGCGTCAGTTGCGTCAAGCCGAAGGCGGCACTCTATATGTTCCCGCGTCTGGATCCGACCGTCTATCCAATTCAGGACGATCGCCAGTTCATCCTCGAACTGCTGCAGCAGGAGAAGGTGCTGCTGGTGCAGGGCAGCGGTTTCAACTGGCCGAAGCCGGACCACTTCCGGCTCGTCTTCCTTCCCCACGAGGATGACTTGCGCGAGGCTATCGGCCGCATCGCGCGCTTCCTCGAACACTATCGCAAACGTCATGGCAACTGAGGCAATGAAACCCATCAACGTAGGACTGCTAGGCATCGGCACCGTCGGCGGCGGCACCTGGACGGTGCTGACGCGCAACCAGCAGGAAATCACCCGCCGCGCCGGCCGGCCGATCCAGATCAGCATCGTCGCCGACAAGAACCTGGCGCTGGCGCGCAACGTCACCGGCGGCGCCTGCCGGCTGACCGACGATGCCCATGCGGTGGTGAGCGATCCGAATGTCGACATCATCGTCGAACTGATCGGTGGTTACGGCGTGGCCAAGGACCTGGTGCTGAAGGCGATCGAGAACGGCAAGCATGTCGTGACCGCCAACAAGGCGCTGCTCGCCGTCCATGGCAACGAGATCTTCGCCGCCGCGCAGAAGAAAGGCGTCATGGTGGCCTTCGAGGCGGCGGTCGCCGGCGGCATCCCGATCATCAAGGCGCTGCGCGAGGGCCTGACCGCCAATCGCATCCAGTGGATCGCCGGCATCATCAATGGCACGACGAACTTCATCCTGTCCGAGATGCGCGACAAGGGCTTGCCTTTCGACGTCGTACTCAGGGAGGCGCAGCGCCTGGGCTATGCCGAAGCCGACCCGACGTTCGACATCGAGGGCATCGATGCCGCGCACAAGCTGACCATCATGTCGGCCATCGCCTTCGGCATCCCGGTGCAGTTCGACAAGGCCTACATCGAGGGCATCAGCGGGCTCGAGGCCGAGGATATCAAGTATGCGGAGCAACTCGGCTACCGCATCAAGCTGCTCGGCATCACCAAGCGCAAGGCGGACGGGATCGAGCTGCGCGTCCATCCGACCCTGATCCCGGCCAAGCGGCTGATTGCCAACGTCGAAGGTGCGATGAACGCCGTTCTCGTCCACGGGGACGCCGTCGGCTCAACGCTGTATTACGGCAAGGGCGCGGGTGCGGAACCGACCGCCAGCGCCGTGATCGCCGACCTCGTTGATGTCACGCGCATGGCCACCGCCGATCCGGAAAACCGGGTGCCCCATCTGGCTTTCCAGCCCGACGCCGTCGCCGACATTCCGGTGTTGCCGATGGCCGAGGTGGAAACGAGCTACTACCTGCGCCTGCGTGTCGAGGACAAGCCGGGGGTCCTGGCCGATATCACGCGCATCCTCGCCGACCAGCAAATCTCGATCGACGCCATGATCCAGCGCGAACCCGCCGAGGGCGAAATGCAGACCGACATCATCATGCTGACGCATCTCGCCAGGGAAAAGCAGATCGATGGGGCCATCGCCCGGATCGAGGCATTGCCGGTGGTCAAGCGCAAGGTGATCCGCTTGCGGCTGGAGGAACTCGGTTGATGCGGTATGTGTCGACACGCGGGCATGCGGACAACCCCGAGTTCTGCGACATTCTGCTCGGTGGTCTGGCACCTGATGGCGGCCTCTATCTGCCGGAGGTGTATCCGCAAGTCACGCCGGCCGAGTTGTCGGAGTGGCGAGAACTGCCGTATCACGCTCTCGCCTTGCGCGTGTTGCAGAAGTTCGTCACCGACATTCCGGCATGCGACCTGAAGACGATCGTCGATCGCACGTATACGGCGCAGGTTTACCGGCACTGCCGCCCGGGGCGGGACGCCGCCGACATTACGCCGCTGACCACGCTGGAAGCCGGTTTTCATCTCCTGGAACTGTCCAATGGCCCAACGCTGGCCTTCAAGGACATGGCCATGCAGTTGCTTGGCAATCTGTTCGAGTACGTGCTGGCCAAGCGCGGCGAAGAAATCAACATCCTCGGCGCGACCTCCGGCGATACGGGGTCGGCGGCGGAATACGCCATGCGCGGCAAGCAGGGCGTGCGCGTCTTCATGCTGTCGCCGGATGGCAAGATGTCGGCCTTCCAGCGCGCCCAGATGTATTCTCTGCAGGACCCGAACATCCATAACATTGCCATCCGGGGCATGTTTGACGACTGCCAGGATATCGTCAAGGCGGCGTCGAACGATGCCGCCTTCAAGGCCAAGTACAGGATCGGCGCGGTCAATTCAATCAACTGGGCGCGCGTCGCCGCGCAGGTCATCTACTACTTCAAGGGATACTTCGAGGCGACGCAATCGAACGGTGAGCGGGTGTCGTTCTGCGTTCCCTCCGGCAACTTCGGCAACATCTGCGCAGGCCACATCGCGCGCATGATGGGCCTGCCTATCCATCGTCTGGTGCTGGCGACGAACGAAAACGATGTTCTGGACGAGTTCTTCCGAACCGGCATCTACCGGCCGCGCAGGACCGCCGAGACATTCGTGACCTCCAGTCCGTCGATGGATATCTCCAAGGCCTCCAACTTCGAGCGCTTCGTCTTCGATCTGGTCGGCCGCGAGCCAACCGTGGTGCGCGAGCTTTGGGCCAAGGTGGACGCGGGCGGCAGCTTCGACCTCAATGGCACGCCGTACATCGGGCAGCTATCCGCGTTCGGTTTCGTGTCGGGGCGCAGCACTCATGCCGATCGCCTCGCCACCATCCGCGATGTATGGCAAAGGTATGACGTGATGATCGACACGCATACCGCCGATGCCATCAAGGTGGCGCGCGAGCACCGCGAGCCGGGAACGCCCATGGTGGTGCTGGAAACGGCGCAGCCGGTGAAGTTTGCCGAAACCATTGAGGAAGCGCTGGGCCGCGAACCGTTGCGGCCGGCCGATTTCATCGGCATCGAAGACCTGCCTCAGCGCGTCGCGGTGATGGACGCGGACCTTGAGGCGGTGAAAAACTACATTGTGAAATTCTGTGTCTGAAAAAGCCTTGGAGCAAACCCGTCCCTGGCGGGGATCCTCGAGCCAGGAGCCCGGTCAGAGGTAGATGACTGCGGGAAAGACCGTTACCGCCAGCACCAGCACCAGCCATTCGAGATTGTGACGGGCCAGGAAACCGGTGAAATGCAGCACCAGGATCGTGATGGCGACGATGTAGTAAAGGATGAACAGCATCTCGTCAATCTCTCTTTCCGTTTGGTACGAGAATTCTGGCGGAGAGGGCGGGATTCGAACCCGCGTTAGGCTTTCACCTAAACACGCTTTCCAGGCGTGCGACTTAAACCACTCATCCACCTCTCCGCGTTGGCCGGCGATTGTACCTTGATTGCCTATGCAGTTGTTCCGGACCTGCGTTGCGGAGCGTCGCCGCTATTGCTCCGTGTGGCGAAGCGACAGATCGACGGCGCGCACGTCCTTGGTCAGGCCGCCGATCGATATGCGATGGACGCCAGTTTCGGCGATGGCGCGCACGGTCTGCAACCTGATGCCGCCCGAGGCTTCCAGTTCTGCGCGGCCGGCAGTCATGGTTACTGCCTCACGCATCTGAGCAAGATCCATATTGTCGAGCAGGATCATGGTCGCACCGCAATCGAGCGCCTCGGCGAGTTGCTCCAGGGTCTCGACCTCGATCTCGATGAACACGCCGTTGCCGGCCAGGCTGCGCGCCTGCTGCAGCGCGCGCGGAATGCCGCCGGCGGCGATGATGTGATTCTCCTTGATGAGGATGCCGTCATAAAGGCCGAGGCGATGGTTGGTCCCGCCGCCGCAGCGTACGGCGTACTTCTGCGCCAGCCGCAGGCCCGGCAGCGTCTTGCGGGTGTCCACGATGCGGGCGCCGGTACCGGACACCGCGTCGACATACCGCCGCGTCGTCGTGGCAACGCCCGAAAGCAATTGCAGGAAATTGAGCGCGGCGCGCTCGGCGGTCAGCAATGCCCGCGTCGCGGCTTGAATTTCGCATAGCGTCTGCCCCGCCGAAATCCGTTGTCCATCGTTGGCGTGCCAATGGATGTCCGCATCCGGATCGAGTTGCTGGAAGCAGGCGTCAAACCATGCCTGCCCCGCCAGCACCGCATCCTGCCGGCTGACAACGGTTCCACTCGACTGACGCCCACCCGGCGTCAGCATCGCGGTGAGATCGCCGCTGCCGATATCCTCGATCAGCGCGGCGGTGACATTGCGGTCGATTTCCGCGGTCAGGCGCAAGGCAAAATCCATCTTTATCCCCTTTCGCTTTCCATTCTAGCTTTGCCTTCCGCGAATGCCGAAAAGATTCCGCTGGCGACGATGACGGCCATGCCGGCGATCGACAATGGGTCGGGCCATTGTTCGTGCCACAGCCCGCCGAGCAGTGTCGCCCAGATCAATTGCGCGTAGAGAAACGGCGCCAGCCTGGAAGCGCTTGAGTGCCGGAAGGCATGCGTCAGCAGGTAGTGACCGAAGCCGCCATAAAGTGCCAGCGACGCGATCATCGCGGCTTGGCCGGGATTTGGCGCCGGACCATGCCAGATCCACGGCAGTGCCACGGACATGGTGGCGGTGCCCACCAGCGCGGTGTAGAAGACCATGGTCATCGGCTGTTCGGTGGCCGCCAGACGGCGTGTCTGGATGTGGTAGAAGCTGTAGCAAATGGCCGCGAGCATGGCGAAGGCGATGCCGTTCATTGACAAGTCACCGCCTGGACGGGCGATCAGCAGCGTGCCGGCGAATCCGGCCAGTGCCGCCAGCCAGCGCCTGAGGTCGACGTGTTCGCCGAGCATGGGGCCGGCCAGCAGTGCCACGATCAAGGGTGTGACGAACAGCAGGGCGGTGGTTTCGGCCAGAGGCATCACCCTGAAGGCTGCCATGGCGAAGCCGGTGACGCCGACCAGCAGCAAGGCCCGAACGATCTGGGCGAGCGGTCGGGTGGTGGCGACCAGCCGGAGGCCGTGCGAAGCTCCGAAAATGACGAGCATCAGCAGCAGGTGCACGCCATAGCGCGCCCACACCAGCAACGGGACGTTGAAGGTCTGCGACAAGTGCTTGGAAGTGGCGTCGAGCAAGGCAAAACAGAAAACCGCCGACAGCATCAACGATACGCCCAGCAGGGGGCGCGGTTCAGGCATCGGCGATCCAGCGGTTCAGTCGTTGGCGCGCGGCGCCGATGATTTCGCTCGCCGTCAAGCCGATCGGTCCGCGTCCGGCGGCGACGAGATCGTCGGCGCCACAACCGTGGAGGTGCACCGCAGCCAGCAGCGCCGCTTCGGCCGGCCACGCCTGGGCGGCCAATGCAGTGATCATGCCGGCGAGGACATCGCCGCTGCCGGCGGAAGCGAGGCCCGGGTTGCCGGACGAGTTGATCCACCAGTGGCCATCGGGTCTTGCGACCACCGTGCCGCAACCCTTGAGCGCGATCAGCGCATTGCCGCGACGCGCCAGTTCCAGCGCCGCGGCGACGCGATCGGCCTGGACCGTCTCGGTGCTTGCGCCGAGCAGGCGCGCGGCCTCGGCGGGGTGGGGCGTCAGGATCGTTGGCGCTTTGCGACGGCTGACTTTGGTGAACAGCACGGGATGGCTGGCCAGCAGGTTGAGGGCGTCGGCATCGAGCGTCACCGGCAGCGACGCGTCGATCGTCCCGCGCAGCAGATCGAGCGCCCCGTCCGAACTGCCAAGTCCGGGACCGATGGCCAGCGCGGTCGCCAGGCCGAGGACATCGGCAGGCGTTCGCAGCATCAATTCCGGTTGCATCGGATCGACCGCCGGCGCTTCGATCATGCCGACATAGACCCTGCCGGCGCCCAACCCGAGCGCCGCCCTGCCGGCCAGCAGCGCGGCGCCCGCCATGCCGGGCGCGCCGCCGACAATGCCCGCGCTGCCGAAGTTGCCCTTGTGGCTGTTGCGCGGCCGCGGCCGCAAATGCTGCCGGAATAGCGGCGGTTCGATCAGGCACCCGTCCGGATCGTCGATGGCGAGATCGAGCGTGTCGATGGCGACTTCATCGCAATGATCGGGGCCGTCGAGCGTGTACAGCCCTGGCTTGCCGGCGATGAAAGTCAGCGTTCGCGAGGCGCCGACCGCAACGCCGAGCACGCGCCCGGTGTCGGCACAGAGGCCGCTGGGCACGTCGACCGCCAGGACGGGGCAGCCAAGCCGGTTGATGTGCTGGATCAGTTCCGCGGCCCGACCCTCGACTGGCCGAGTCAGGCCGATGCCGAACAGCGCATCAACCGCCAGCGCCCAGTCGCGTTCGGGAATGTCGTTCATCGTCTTGCCGCCGATGGCCAGCCAGGCCTCGAGCGCCGCCTTGGCGTCGCGCGGCAGACGCTCGGGGTCGCCGGCCAGGACGACGGTCGGCACGATGCCTTCTGTCCTGAGCAGGCGCGCCGCCACGAAGGCATCGCCGCCGTTATTGCCGGGGCCGGCAACGATCAGCAACGGAGCATGGGCATCGGGCAGCATGCGCCCGATCTCGGTAGCCAGGGCCGCGCCCGCGCGTTCCATCAAAGGCGGATCGGCATTGGCGTGGCGCACCTCGACGGCACGCAGGGCATCGCTGCGCAGGATGGGCGTCATCATGACGCCATTGTAGCCATCATGCCCTTCGGACGATCACGCGTGCGAGGACTGCTGCGCGAGCAGCAGGCGCCGGCGTGCCTGCTCGTTCGCGCGGGCATCGAGCCAGTTGCGGCCGGCGATCATCAGGCCGAGGACGAAGAATGCGCCGGGCGGCAGGATGGCGATCAGGAAACCCGGGTAGTCTTCCGGCAGTATCTGGATGGCGTTGAGGCCGGGGATCACCATGTCGATGCCGGCCAGCAAGGTTCCCTGGCCGACGAATTCGCGGATGGCGCCGAGCAGGCCAATGACCCAGACGAAGCCGATGCCCATCATCACGCCGTCGAAAGCCGAGGCGCCGGGCGGATTCTTGGCGGCGAATGCCTCGACCCGCGCCAGGACGATGCAATTGACGACGATCAGGGGAATGAAGATGCCCAGCACCAGATACAGTTCGTGCAGCCACGCATTCATCGCCATGTCCACCACCGTCACCAGCGCGGCGATGATCAGGATGAAGACCGGTATGCGGATCTCGTATGGAATGAAACCGCGCAGCGTGGACACGATCAGGCTGGCCATGCCCATCACCAGGATGGTGGCGAGCCCGAGGCTGACGGCATTGACGGCGGTGGTGCTGATGGCCAGCAGGGAACACAGCCCGAGCATCTGCCCGAGCACCGCGTTTTGCTTCCAAAGACCGTTGTGAACGATTTCGCGATAGGCGTTCATGGGTGTTTCTCCTGCAACGTCGCGCCCGACGGGAGTGCGAACAGTGCGTCGCGCCGCTCGGCGGCCCAGACCAGGGCCTTGCCCGAGGCGTTGGTGACGGCGCGCGCCGAGATGGTGGCGCCCGCCCGCGCATCGAACCGGCCGCCGTCCTTCTTGACCTTCCAGCGGCCGCCCAGCGCCAGGTCGTAGCCCTGGCCGCTGAACTGCTCGATCCACGGGTTGGCCTTGTTCTTGTCTTTCTTGGGATCGATGTAATCGCCGAGACCGGGGGTTTCCTTGTGCTGCGAAACGCGCACCGCTCGCAGGCTGCCGTCAGCCAACACGGCCAGGACGAGGTCGATCCGACCCGAATAACCGTTGTTGGCCGCGGCTTGGATGACCAACGCCACGGGCGCCCCGCCCTTGCGGGCCCGGTAAGCCAGGCTTGGCTGGTCGAGGCCGAGCGCAGGTGCGGCGGGCAGGGTCACGGCATCGGCAAGCAAGTCATTGTCATAAAGTGCCGACGGCAGGACCTCGCCGATCAGCTTGAGCCGCTGCGCCTGGGTACTGGCATCGAGGATCGGCTTGGTGGCGTTGTAGGTGAAGGCCATCAGCATGGTGAACACCACGGTGAACACCAGCAACACCGTCGCGGTGCGCGCCGATACCTTCGCGGCCCCCGGTTCGGGAAGTGGCTCGCTGACGATCGAGCCGACGTCGTCGGCAGGAAGCCTTTCCAGGGATTCGTTCATGGCTGTCGCGGGTCCGATCTGCGCTTCTTGCGGCCGAATACCGGCGGCTGCGTGCCCATGTCGATCAACGGCACGCAGATGTTCATCAGCAGGGTGGCGAAGGCAATGCCGTCGGGATAGGCGCCGAAGGTGCGAATGATCCAGGTCAGCAGGCCAACGCCGGCGGCAAATATGATCTGGCCGCGCGGCGTGGTTGCGCCCGATATCGGATCGGTGACGATGAAGAAGGCGCCCAGCATGGCGCCGCCGGTAAAGAGATGGAACGCTGGTCCGGCGTAGTTGGCGTCGTCGAAGAAGGCGAACGATCCGGATACCAGCCCCAGCGTCACCAGGAACGCGGTTGGCATGCGCCACGAAATGACTTTCTGCTGGATCAGCCAGAGACCGCCGGCCAGATACCCCAGCGCCACCCATTCCCAGCCCCGGCCGCCGATATTGCCGAAGGTGGCGTTGGTGCCGAGCACCCCTTCGACGGTGGCCCGTGTTTCCGGAAGACGCAATACCGTGCGCAGCGCGTCGAGCGGAGTAGCCATGACAACCGCATCGAGATGCCGGTCGGCACCGAAAATGGCCTGGAACTCGGCGGCGAAGTCCGTGAAACCGGCCGCCGGCCATTGCGACATCAGCTGCGGATAGGCCACGATCATGACGCAGAATGCCACCATGGCCGGGTTGAACGGATTCTGGCCCAATCCGCCGTAGAGGTGCTTGGCTACGACGATGGCCACCAGCGCGCCGAGCACGATCAGCCACCAGGGAGCGATCGAGGGAAAAGTCAGGGCGATCAGCCAGGCCGTGACCAGCGCGCTGCCGTCCTTCAGGAACAGGCCGAGCGGCTTGCCGCGCATGGCCAGCATGGCGGCCTCGGCCGCCAGCGCGGTCACGCTGGCCAGGGCAATCTGCACGAGAATGCCGGCGCCGAAGAACCATACGTAGGCGGCGACGCCGGGCAGCAGCGCCACCAGTACCTTGAACATGATCGCGCTGACGCTGGCGGGCTTGATGATGTAGGGAGAGTTCAACACGGCATCAAGTCTCCCTGGTCGGGGTGGCGGCCTGGCGCGCTTCGGCTGCCGCGACCTCGGCGCGCTGTTGCGGCGTCATCTGGCTCACATCGGTATTCCGGGCGGGAGCCGGCTGCTCGCGGGCCTTGGTCATCGCGGCCTCGATCAGCGCCTTCTTGGCGTCGACGTCATTTCCAGCAGCCTCGCCGCCGGCCGACTCCCGAGCCAGCTTGGCCTTGGTTTCAGCGGCCTTGGCGGCGAGCTTGGCGGCTTTTTCCTGCTTGTCGCGCTCCTCGCGGGCGAGGCGGAATTCATAGCGTTCGCGCGCATGGTCGGCGGCCAACCTGTCCTTTTCGCGCGCCCAAATCTCGCTCTTGGCAAAGCGGAAGTAGTCCACCAGGCGGATGCGTGACGGACAGACGTAGGCGCAACAGCCGCATTCGATGCAGTCGAACAAGCTGTACTCTTGCGCCTTGCCAAAAAGACGGGCCTTGGCGAACCAATACATCTCGAACGGTTGAAGATCGGCGGGGCAGGCTGTTGCGCATTCGCCGCAACGGATGCAGGGCATTTCCGGCGGCGGCGGAGGAAAGAGCGCCGGCGAGCCGACCAGGATGCAATTGGTGGCCTTGACCACCGGAACCCTGTCGTTGGGCAGGGCGAACCCCATCATCGGGCCACCCATGATGATTCGGTCGGTGCCTGGCTTGGCCTTCGAAAGCGCGATGACGTCGGCCATCGGCGTGCCGAAGCGCACTTCGTAATTCCGCCCCGTTTCCACGTTGCCGGCGACCGTGACGATGCGCGAGATCAAGGGCCGTCCGAGTTCCAGCGCCTCGTACACCGCGCATGCGGTGCCAGTGTTGAAACACTGTACGCCGTAGTCGGTCGAGCGTTCCCCGTGAGGGACTTCAATGCCGGTCAGGACGCGGATCAACTGCTTGGCGCCTCCCGCCGGATAACGTGTCGGGACGACCACCACCTCAATGCGAGCCTCGTGGGTTGCCTTGATCGCTGCCGCCATGGCGGCGATGGCTTCCGGCTTGTTGTCTTCGATGCCGATCAGGACTCTTGCTGCCTTGGTCAGGTCGCGGAGGATGGCGGCACCGCGCACGATCGTCTCGCCGCGTTCCCGCATCTGCATGTCGTCGCAGGTGATGAACGGCTCGCATTCGGCGCCGTTGATGACCAGGGTATCGAGATACCCGTTCTTGCCGGGGCTGATCTTGAGGTGCGACGGAAAGACCGCCCCGCCCAGGCCGACCACTCCCGCATCGCGCAGGGCATCGCGGACTTCGTCGGATTTCATGGAACGCCAGGGCACCGGTTGCAGGTCGCACCATCGATCGAGGCCATCGGGTTCGATGATGACACAGAGCGCCGAGAGTCCGGACGCGTGCGCCATCACCCTGGGTTCCACGGCCTTGACAAGCCCGGAGGTCGATGCGTGCACCGCCGCCGACACCATGCCGTCGGGAGCGCCTATCAATTGACCCTTGGCGACGATGTCACCGGCCCCGACCAGCGGACGCGGCATGCCGCCGATGCTTTGATGCAGCGGAATCACAAGCTCGGCCGGGAGCGGTGCTTCCATGATCGGCAGGCGATTCGATGACTCCTTGTTATATGAAGGCTTGACGCCGCCGTTGAAGTTGAAAAGCTCTCTCAGACCCACGTCAGGCAACCTTCTTCAATTCGATCACCGGATATTTCCACTTCCAGGTTTCGACATTCTCTGGCGTCGCCACCATGACGATGCAATCCACCGGGCAGGGGGCGATGCAGAGTTCGCAGCCCGTGCACTGCGGCGCGATGACGGTGTGCATCTGCTTGGCGGCGCCGACGATGGCATCGACCGGGCAGGCCTGCAGGCACAGCGTGCAGCCGATGCAGATGTCTTCGTCGATGACGGCAACGCTCTTGGGCTTCTCGACGCCGTGCTCGCCGGAAAGCGGCTTGAATTCCCGTCCGAGCAGGTCGGCAAGCTTGCGGATGCCCTCCTCGCCGCCCGGCGGACAGCAGTTGATCTCGGCGTCGCCATTGGCGATGGCTTGGGCATAGGGGCGGCAACCCGGGTAGCCGCACTGGCCGCACTGGGTCTGAGGCAGGATGCCGTCGATCTTGTCGACCAGCGGATCGCCCTCGACACGGAACTTGACTGCCGCATAGCCGAGCGCTGCCCCGAGGAGCACGGCCCCCAGCGCCATGACGAGCAACGCGGTGATCACTTGTACTTGTCCAGGCCGGCGAACCCGAGGAATGCCAGGCTCATGATGCCGGCCGTGATCATGGCGATCGCGGTGCCGCGAAAATGTACCGGCACGTCGGCGCCCTCGAGTCGCTCACGGATGCCGGCGAAGAGAATGAGCGCCAGTGTGAAGCCCGCCGCCGCGCCGAGGCCGAATACCATCGACTCGAGCATGTTGTGGCGCATGCTGATATTCAGCAGCGGCACGCCGAGCACCGCGCAGTTGGTGGTGATCAGGGGCAGGTAGATGCCCAGCACCTGGTGCAGGACCGGGCTGGTCTTCTCGATCACCAGTTCGGTGAGTTGGACGATGGAGGCGATCGTGACGATGAATGCCAGCGTGCGCAGGTAGATCAGGTCGTAGGGCTGGAGCAGCCAGATGTCGATGACGTAGCTGGTGCCGGAGGCCAGGGTCAGCACGAAGGTGGTGGCCATGCCCATTCCCAAGGCGGTTTCCAGCTTCTTCGACACGCCCATGAACGGGCAAAGGCCGAGAATGCGGACGAAAACAACGTTATTGACGAGCGCCGCGCCGAGAACGATGAAAAGATAGCTGGCCATATACAACCGGACTTCCGGCCGGCGGGCGCCGGCCGAGCATTGGGAGGTGAATTATCGCCGCAGGAGCTTTATTAGACAACCATGAACTGCTCGCGCCTATTTGGCAGCGCCGGGTGTGGTCATCGTGTTCGCGGTGGCCCGGATGCACTCGCGGACAAGGTCCGGGCCCTTGTAAACGAGCCCCGAGTAGATCTGCACCAGCGCCGCGCCGGCCTCGAGCTTGGCCTTTGCCTTGCCGCCATCGACGATGCCGCCGGCGGCAATGACCGGCAGTTCGCCCGCCAGCGCCAAAGTCAGCCGTCGCAACACGCCGGTGGATCTCTCGAACAGCGGTGCGCCTGAGAGGCCACCCGCCTCGCTGCCATGCTTGAGGTGTTCGACACCCTCGCGCGCGAGCGTGGTGTTCGTGGCGATGACGCCCTCGATCCGATGTCGGCGGAGCGCTTCGGCGATGTTAACGATCTGGGCTTCGTCCAGGTCTGGCGCGATCTTCAACGCCATCGGCACGTGGCGCCCATGCCGGTCGGCCAACTCGGCCTGACGAGTCTTGAGTGCGCCAAGCAGTGCGTCGAGTTCTGATTCGCCCTGCAACTGGCGCAGGTTTTTGGTGTTCGGGCTCGAGATGTTGACCGTGACGTAGCTGGCGTGCGGATAGACCTTGTCCAGGCAGGTCAGGTAGTCATCGGCGGCTTTCTCGATCGGTGTATCGAAGTTCTTGCCGATGTTGATGCCGAGGATGCCCTTGTACTTGGCAGCCCTGACGTTGGCGATCAACGCATCAACGCCGTGATTGTTGAAGCCCATGCGATTGATGATGCCTTGCGCTTCCGGCAGCCGGAACAGCCGCGGCCGCGGATTGCCCGGCTGCGGTCGCGGCGTGACCGTGCCGATCTCGAGGAAGCCGAAGCCCCAGGTGGCGAGCCCGTCGATGATTTCGCCGTTCTTGTCCAGTCCCGCGGCAAGGCCGACGCGGTTGGGAAAGTCGAGCCCCATGACCGTGGCGGGGGACGAGCGCTCCGGCCGGTAGGCTGGCAGCACGCCGGTCTTCTGCAGGGTGGCAAGCCCGGCCAGTGTCAGGTCGTGGGCGGTTTCCGGGTCGAGCGCGAAGACAAACGGCTTGACCAGGCAGTAGGGCAGCATCATGCGGAATCCTCGACTTGGTGGCGGCGAGCGGCGCGGTGCCGCCAGGCGCGAACGAGATAGAGCCGATAGGTGAAGCGCGTCACCAGATAGCCCAGAACGGCAAGAATCGTTGCCAGGAGCACCAGGCCGAGTACCAGCGGCTCGCCGAGGTGAATCATCCATGCCCCCAGTTCTTCGATCCAGACGACGAGTCCGGCGTCGCCATACTCGGGTGGTGCCACGAACATGGCGTCGTCCGCCAATCCAAACAGCCCTAGCGCGAACTTGCCGATCCCGAAGGCGATGACGTAAAGCGGAACGATGGTCACGGGATTCGTGTATAGCGTGGTGAAAAGGGCCAGCGGCAGATTCACCTTGAAGATCACCGCGCAGATTGCGGCGCCGAGCATCTGGAACGGGCCGGGAATCAATCCGCAGAACATCCCGGTTGCGACCGCGCCCGCCGCAGAATGGCGGTTGAGGTGCCACAGGCGAGGATGAAGCAGCGTCGATTCGAAGGGAGCCAGCCAGCGATTGCCGCGAATGGCTTCGTGGTCGGGCAGGTACTTCCGCAAGTGCTTGCGCATTGGGGAATTCTAACGGCTTCTGCTCTAA
>CAYXZX010000011.1:0-34111 GCA_964469455.1 uncultured Rhodocyclaceae bacterium
GGCACCGTCGTGGCCGAGTTGCCAGGAAACGGCCGGCAAGGCGAGGTCGCGCGCTACGGGCAGGGGCCGCAGCCAGGGCCGGAGGTGCGCCGGCAGGGGGATACCGAGTGCCTGGGCCATGTAGGTGCCGGCTTCGGCGTGCATGTCCTCGTGGAACAGGCCGAGACGGTAGAAATACAAGGCGTCGGTTGCCTCGGGCTCCTGTGCCAGCAGGGCCAGCGTCTCGGCCAGGCTGGCGTCGAGGTAGGCATGCGTTTCGGCCAGGCCGGGCAGGGGCAGGCGCCAGCGTTCCCGGTGCGGAACCCGGCTCGAGTTGTAGAGGGCATCGGCACCGGCCATGCGGCCGGCCGGGCGCACGTGGTCGGGGTCGCAGGCGAGGCCGAGGTGGCGCTGGCGGCTGCGCGCGATCCAGTAGTCATGGAACCACGCGACATGCCCGACTTCCCAGAGGGGCGGATTCAATTGCGGCGAGTAGGGTATCGTGAGCGCGGGGCCCAGCGCGGCCACATAAGCCTCGAGCAGGTCGAGCGTGCGGCGCCGGGCATCCTGCAGGGCCGTGGCCAGCGATGGCGCATCGGCCTGACGGGCGAGCCGCGCGGTGGAATAATCGGTGGGCATGGGAAGAACGCTTTCGCGTGACGATGCGCGCAACGTGGTGATTATCACCCCGGCTCTGCGCGACGACAACAACGGCAACTGGCAGACCGCCCGCCGCTGGCGGCATTTCCTGGCGACACGGTATCGCGTCAGGTTCGCGCGCGTGTGGCCCGACGGCGCGGCGGGGCGTGACGATGCGATGATCGCCCTGCACGCCCGCCGGTCGGCTGCCTCGATCGCCGCGTGGCACGCCCGGCTAGGCAGCGACCGGCTGGCGGTGGTGTTGACCGGCACCGACCTGTACCGGGACATCGGCGAGGATGCCGCCGCCCGGCGTTCGCTGGCGCTGGCCGGGGCGCTGGTGGTGCTTCAGGAGCGCGGGCCGCTGGCGCTGCCGGCCGAGTATCGCGCCAAGGCCCGCGTCATCTTCCAGTCCACCACAGCCCGGATGGCGCTGCCCAAGTCCGACCGGCGCCTGCGCGCGTTGATGGTCGGCCACCTGCGCGCCGAAAAATCGCCGGAAACGCTGTTTGCCGCGGCGCGGCTGCTGGCAAGCCGGCCCGACATCCTGATCGATCATGTCGGTGCGGCGCTCGATCCCGCGCTGGCCGGAGCGGCGCGGAAAACCATGGCCTACACGCCCCGCTACCGATGGCTGGGCAGCCGGCCGCACGAGGAAACGCGGCGTCGCATCCAGCGGGCCGATCTGCTGGTCCATGCCAGCCGGATGGAAGGCGGTGCCCACGTGGTCATGGAAGCCGTGGCCAGCGGCACGCCGGTGCTGGCTTCGCGCATCGACGGCAATGTCGGCATGCTCGGCGAAGCTTACGAGGGCTATTTCCCATGGGATGATGCCAGCGCGCTGGCCGGCCTGCTCCTGAGTTGCCGTGAAAGTCAGCCGTGGCGGCACGCCGGTTCCGGGTTGCTCGCCCTGCTGGCGGCGCAGTGCCGATCGCGCGCGCCGCTGTTCGAGCCCGCCGTCGAGCGCGATGCCGTGCAGCGGCTGGTGGACGACCTGCTCGATGCGCGGGAGACGTGCCTGTCTTGACCCAGAGCAACTCGCCGAAGGCCCTTTCTGATATGTTTTTGTGTTATTCGGCAACCCAAGGGAGCGTGTCATGACCAAGAAGTTCGTGTTCGCCTTCGAGGAAGGCGATGGCAAGAACAAGATGCTGCTGGGCGGCAAGGGCGCCAACCTTTGCGAGATGACCCAGATCGGACTTGAAGTGCCGCCTGGCTTCACGGTCAGCACCGAGGCGTGCCTGGCCTATCTCGAGAAGGGCAACCTGCCGGACGGACTGTGGGAGACGATCAAGCAGTACATGGCCGACCTCGAGAAGAAGACCGGCAAGGGCTTCGGTTCCAACGACAATCCGCTCCTGGTGTCCGTGCGTTCGGGTTCGGCGATGTCGATGCCGGGCATGATGGACACCATCCTCAACCTGGGGCTGAACGGGGAATCGATCAAGGGCATGATCAAACAGACCCGGAACGAGCGTTTCGCCTGGGATGCCTACCGGCGCTTCATCCAGTTGTTCGGCAAGATCGCGCTGAACATCGCCGACGAGCATTTCGACGCCAAGATGGGCGAGATCAAGGCCCGCTACGGCGCCAAACAGGACGTCGATCTCAAGGCCGAGCATCTCAAGGAGCTGGCCGACGCCTTCCTGGCCATCGTGCATAGCCATTCCGGCAAGCCCTTCCCCCAGGATCCCTACGAGCAGCTGGAAATCGCCGTCAAGGCGGTGTTCCGCTCCTGGAACGGCAAGCGCGCCATCGATTACCGCAAGCAGTTCAGGATCACGCCGGCCATGGCCAACGGCACGGCGGTGAACATCTGCACCATGGTGTTCGGCAACATGGGCAACGACTCGGGCACCGGCGTCGGCTTCACGCGCAACCCGGGCACTGGCGAAAACCAGATTTATGGCGAGTATCTCGTCAACGCCCAGGGCGAGGACGTGGTGGCCGGCATCCGCACGCCCAAGCCGATCGCCGAGATGGCCACGGAAATGCCCGAGATCTACGCGCAGCTGATGGAATTGCACAACCGGCTCGAGTCCCACTACAAGGAAGTCCAGGACTTCGAATTCACCATCGAGAAAGGCAAGCTCTACTGCCTGCAGACGCGCAACGGCAAGATGAACGCCCGGGCCATGGTGCGCACCTCGGTGGAAATGGCCAACGAGGAACTCATTTCGCGCGACAAGGCGCTGCTGCGCGTCGAGCCGGCCATGCTCGAGCAGTTGCTGGTACCGCAGCTTTCCCCGAACTTCAAGGGCAAGAGCCTGGCCCAGGGCCTGCCGGCGTCGCCGGGCGCCGCTTCCGGCAAGATCGTGTTTGACGCCGACACCGCCGAGATACGCGGCCGCGCCGGCGAAAAGATCATCCTGGTGCGCGAGGAAACCAAGCCCGAAGACATCCACGGCTTCTTCCAGGCCCAGGGCATCCTGACCAGCCGCGGCGGCAAGACCTCGCACGCGGCGGTGGTGGCGCGCGGCATGGGCAAGCCCTGCGTGTCGGGTTGTGAAGCCATCCACATCGACGACATCCAGCGCAAGGCGCAGATCGGCGACATGACGCTGCACGAGGGCGACGTGGTCACCATCGACGGCGGCACCGGCCACGTCTATGCAGGCGAAGTGCCGACCGTCGAGCCGGAATTCTCCGCCGAACTGAACGTCCTGCTGGATTGGGCCGACCAGGCGGCGCGGCTGCAGGTCCGGGCCAATGCCGACACGCCCAGCGATGCCGCCAAGGCACGGACCTTCGGCGCCAAGGGCATCGGCCTGTGCCGCACCGAGCGGATGTTCAACAGCACCGACCGCCTGCCGATCGTGCAGGAGATGATCCTCTCCGAAACGCTGGAAGAGCGCCAGGCCGCGCTCGACCGGCTGCTGCCGATCCAGCGCAACGACTTCAAGGGCATCTTCAAGGCGATGAAGGGCCTGCCGGTGACCGTGCGCCTGCTCGATCCGCCGATGCACGAGTTCCTGCCGACGGCGGCGCAACTCGAAATGGAAATCACCCATCTGCGCCATCTCAAGGACACCATCAAGGGCATCGACGAACTTCCCGACACCCTGAAGCTCCTCAACCCGGCGCTGTACCAGAAGTACAGCGATGGTCTCAGCCGCCTGACCGATGCGCTGGATGTGTTCAAGGAGTCGCATCTCGAGGAGGACATGATCGTCAAGAAGGAGAAGACGCTGCGCAAGGTGCGGGCACTGGCGGAAGTGAATCCCATGCTCGGCCATCGCGGCGTGCGGCTCGGCATCACCTATCCCGAGATCTACTCGATGCAGATCCAGGCAATCCTGGAGGCGGCGGCGCTGTGCGCGAAGGAGGGCGTCGAGGTCTATCCGGAGATCATGGTGCCGCAGGTGGCGACCGTCGAGGAACTCACGCGCATCAGGAGCTACGTCGAGCGCATCCACAAGATCGTCGAACTCACGCACGGCATCGACGTGCAATACAAGTTTGGCTCGATGCTGGAAGTGGTGCGTGCCTGCATGCGTGCCGGCCGCATGGCCGAGACCGCCGAGTTCTTCTCCTTCGGCACCAACGACCTCACCCAGGCGACTTTCTCCTTCTCGCGCGAGGACGCCGAGAACAAGTTCCTGCCGGCTTACAACGAGGCGGGCATCCTGCAGGACAACCCGTTCGAGGTGCTCGACGTCAAGGGTGTCGGCGAGGTGATGAAGATCGCCGTCGAGCGTGGGCGCGGTACCCGGCCCGAACTGAAGATCGGCATCTGCGGCGAGCACGGCGGCCATCCCGCCTCCATCGAGTTCTGCCACGGACTGGGCCTGACCTACGTCTCCTGCTCGGGACCGCGCGTGCCGATCGCCCGGCTGGCGGCGGCGCAGGCGCAACTCAAGCAGCCTGCCTGAACGCGGACCGGCAGGATCATGAGCATCGCCGACCGCCTGCGCACGCTCCTCGGACAGCGAGAGCACGAAGTGCCCGGCAGTCCGCTGCCGGGACCGAACGCGGTGATTCCAATCGATCGGCGCGCCCGCAAGCGCGTCAATGCCCGCCGCGGCACCGGCGCGCTGATCATCGACGATTCCAAGACCATCGTGGTGGCCTTGCGGCGGATGCTCGAGACAGCCGGCTACATCGTCAGCGAAGCTTACGATGGTGCCACCGGTCTCGACATGGCTCGCCGGCGCCGGCCGGACCTGGTCTTCCTCGACATCGTCATGCCCGGCATGAATGGCTTCGCGGTATTGCGTGCCCTGCGCCGCGACGCCACGACGGAAGCGGTTCCCGTCATAATGATGAGCGGCAACGAGCATGCGACCGAGCAGTTTTTCGGCAGCGGCATTCCGGCTGATGACTTCATGAAGAAACCGTTTTCGCGGCTCGAGGTGTTCGCCCGCATCGAAGGCCTGCTCGACGAGCAACTGGTGCCGCAGCGCCGCAAGCCGGCCGTTGCGGCGGGCCAGCCTCCTGTAGTCGACCGGGCGTCTTGACGCCAGACGTGACGCCGGACGACGAGAACTTCATGCGCGCGGCGCTGGCGCTCGCCCGCGAGGCCGCGACGCTCGACGAGGTTCCGGTGGGCGCGGTGGTGGTGGTCGACGGCGACATCGTCGGCGGCGGTTTCAACCAGCCCATTTCCCGCAGCGATCCCACGGCTCACGCCGAAGTCATCGCGCTGCGCGCCGCCGCCGCGCGGTTGGGCAACTACCGGCTGCCCGGCGCGACACTCTATGTGACGCTCGAGCCGTGCGTGATGTGCGCCGGCGCGATCATGCACGCCCGGATCGGGCGCATCGTCTTCGGCGCGCGCGATCCGAAGACCGGCGCCGCCGGCAGCGTCATCGATCTGTTCAGCGAGGCGCGCCTCAACCACCACGCCGACATCGAGGGCGGTGTCCTGGCCGATGAATGCGGTGCGCTGCTCTCTGGTTTCTTTGCGACGCGGCGCGCGAGAACGGCGATGGCCTGATGCGAATCCGCGTCTGTATCCCAGCGCAGTCGCTTGAACTGCTCGATGACCACGGCATGGCGATGAGCCGCTACCCGGTATCGACCGCCCGCAAGGGCGCGGGCGAACAGAAAGGCAGTTACCGGACGCCGAGGGGACGTCACCTGATCCGCGCCAGGATCGGTGCGGGGGCTCCGGACAACACCGTGTTCGTCAGGCGCAGGCCGACCGGCGAAATCTGGACGCCCGAGCTGGCGGAACAATTCCCGGGGCGCGACTGGATACTGACCCGCATTCTCTGGCTTTCCGGCCTGGAGCCGGGATTCAACCGCCTGGGCGAGGTCGATACGATGCGCCGCTACATCTATCTCCATGGCAGCCCCGATTCGGTGGCGATGGGCGAGCCTGGGTCGATCGGCTGCGTGCGCATGCGTAACCGCGACATCGTCGAGTTGTTCGACCTCGTGCCGCCCTACACGCGTGTCGACATCGTCGAATACGCCGTCGAGGCAGGCGACTGGGCGACGCTGGGATCGTCGGCGGGCGCCATTCGCGAAGCGGTGTTCGTCGGCGAGCAGGGGGTGCCGGCCGACATGGAATACGATGAATGGGACCCGCGCAGCATTCACGTCCTGGCGCGCGGGCCGGCCGGCGAGGCGATCGGCACCGGCCGGCTCCTGCCCGACGGTCACCTCGGCCGCATGGCCGTCCTGCCGGCGTGGCGCGGCAAGGGCGTCGGCGCGGCGCTGCTGTCCCGGCTGTTGGAGACGGCGCACGCGCGCGGCACGGCATCGCTGGTGCTCCATGCCCAGTTGCCGGCGGCCGATTTCTATCGGAGCTTCGGCTTCGCCGCCGAGGGTGAAACCTTCCTCGAGGCCGGCATCGCGCATGTGCTCATGCGGCGGACCTTGATCGCCTAGCAGCGAAATCGGGAACGGCTGCCGGGCTGGCTGTCCGGCAGCCAGGTTTGTTCATCGAAGGTGATGCGACGCGATGGCGCCGGCGCTTCGGCACGACTGACTTTGACGATGGTCGAACTGCGCGTGCCGTAGCCGGGCGCCTTGACGAAGGCGCTCGACAGCAGCCGCTCGAATTCGAGGCTGACACCCGTGCGCGGCAGGGTTTCGTCGGCATGCATCCGGTCGTTGCGCAGCAGCGAGAGCAGCTGGTGGTCTTCGGGCAGGGCCGTCAACGCGTCGGACAGTGCCGACTTGGCGGCGACCACTTTCGGCCACGGCGAATCGAGCAGGTGGTTGGAAAGGCCATAGACACCGGGTTCGAGCAGCCGGACGGCGCCAGTGGTGCTTTCCAGGCAGGCCAGCCCGTCCGGGTCGCCGACCAGGATGTTGAACGGGTTGTAGTCATCGCAGCGCGTGGCCAGTTCCGCCAGCCACGCCATGGGCGCCTTCCGGGTCGAGAGAAAGTCCGCGACCAGATGCCCGCGTGAGGCCTTGCCCTCCTTGACCAGCGCCGGGTCCCGGTAATTGGTCAGGGCGGCAAAGCGCCCGCCGCGCGTGATGCCCATCCAGGTGCCACCTTCCTTGAGGTCACGGCCGGCCAGGATGTCGGTTCCGGGCCAGAAATCCGCGGCGGCGGTCGGACGATTGAAGAACTCGTCACGATTGGCGGCGACCACCAGCGGGTAATCGGGGTGTGACCGCCAGGCGGCCAGGATCAGGCACACCGCCGGCGTCAGCCGATGTCGTAAGGCTGCTGGGCCGTCAAAGTCAGCCGTGGCGGACCGCCGGGTTTGCCCGCGAACACCTCGCCCGTCGCGACGCCGGAAGATTGCACGACCACCAGGCATTCGTATCCGCCATCAGGGGAGGGGGCAACGGTGACCAGCGCGCCGCAATGCTGGTCGCCCGATTCGGTCGTGAACACCTCGGTGCCGGGCGGCAGCGCCTGGTCCATCCTCGCCCGATACATGCGGCGCTTGACCTTGCCCAGATACTGCGTGCGGGCGACGATCTCCTGACCCGGGTAGCAGCCCTTGGTGAAGATGACGCCACCGACCGCCGGCAGTTCCATGTTCACCATCTGCGGCACGAAGGCTTCCTGTGTCGCGGCGACCACGCGAGGCTGGCCGGCGGCGATCTCCAGCCAGCGCCAGGCCGCCACGCCCGCCGGCGCGGCCCCGGCGGCAAGCCGTGGCCAAAGTTCGATCGCTGTGGGCGGCGTCATTGCCAGCAGATAGCGGTTGCCGCCGACCGGCACGGCCCTGACATGATCGCTAAAGGCGTCGGCAATGGCTTGGGCGCCGGCGCCGGCCAGGCCGATCAAGACGAGACCAGGATCCGTGAGTTTCACCTTGCTGCGCAGGATGAACATCGAGAGTTTCTTGAGGATGGCCGGCTGGAGGTCGGCCGACATGGCCAGCATCAAGTCCGGACCGTCGTGCCAGAGATGAAACGTGGCGAGCAGGCGCCCCTTCGCCGTGCATAAGCCGGCAAAGCGAACCCCGTCGTCGGCCAGGTTTTCGACATCGTTGGTCAGCAGGTTGTGGAGGAAACCGGGCGCATCTTCGCCGGACGCGCGAATCAGGTCCTGATCGATCAGCGGCACCACGACCGTGGCATCGCGCGCGGCGACGAGTTCGGCGCCTGGGTTGCCGAAATGCTCGCCGTCACCACTCAGTTGTCGGGTTGCGAGGAAATCCAGCCAATCCTGCTTCATGGCCTGCGTCATGAGGTTCTCCGGGGTGGGCAGTGTCTGTTGTCGTCGGCCTGCGCTGTCAGGCTTCGCTATTATAGGGCGCCCGTTTTCCCGCACGATTCGATGCGCACCATTGTTCGACTGATCCTGCTCGCCTTGTTCGGCAGTGCCGCCTTTGCCGGCTGGTTGGCCTGGTTTGCGGCCAGCCCGGTGTCGCTGAGGGAGTCGCCGCTGGCCTTCGAGATTCGGCCGGGGCTGACCCTCCGCAGCGCGGCGGCCGCAATGGTCGAAGCCGGTTTCGATTTTGCGCCCTGGCAGTTTGCCCTGCTGGGTCGCGTGACGGGGCAGGCGAACCGCATCAAGGCCGGCAGCTACGAAGTCGAGGCCGGGATCACCCCCCGGCGGTTGCTCGACAAACTGACCCGTGGCGACGTGACGCAGGCCGAAATCGTCTTCGTGGAAGGGCGAACGTTCAGGCAGTTACGCGCCGCGCTCGACGCGGACACCAACATTCGTCACGATACTCAAGGCTTGGCAGACGCCGAAATCCTGGCACGGATCGGCGCTGTCGAGCGCCATCCCGAGGGACTGTTCTTTCCCGATACGTACCTGTTCGCGAAGCAGTCCAGCGACCTGGCGATCCTGCGGCGTGCCTACCAGGCCATGCAGCGCCACCTGACGGCGGCGTGGGACGCGCGCGACCCAAGCGTGCCGTATCGCGACGCTTATCAGTCCCTGATCATGGCGTCGATCGTCGAGAAGGAAACCGGCCAACCGGCCGACAGGCCTCTGGTGGCGTCCGTTTTTTCCAACCGCCTGCGCATCGGCATGCCGCTGCAGACCGATCCAACCGTGATCTACGGGCTGGGTGAGAAGTTCGACGGCAACCTGCGCAAGCGCGACCTGCTGGCCGACGGTCCGTACAACACCTACACGCGCGGTGGCTTGCCGCCGACGCCGATCGCCATGCCGGGCCTCGCATCCATCGATGCCGCAGTCCGACCACCCGTCACCGACAAGCTGTACTTCGTCGCCCGGGGCGACGGCAGCAGCTATTTTTCGCGCAGTTTGGAAGAGCATAATCGGGCCGTGGCCAAGTACCAGAAACGTGGTGGAGGGGGTTGATTTGACGCGAGGCAGGTTCATCACGCTGGAAGGGCTGGATGGCGCCGGCAAGAGCACGCATCTGGCGTGGCTGGTGGCGCGCCTGCAGTCGCGGGGACTGGCGGTCGTGCAGACGCGCGAACCGGGTGGCACCCCATTGGGGGAAAAGCTGCGGGCGCTCCTGCTGACCGAGCCGATGCACCTCGAAACCGAGGCGCTGCTGATGTTCGCGGCGCGGCGCGAACACCTCGCGCAGGTCATCGAGCCGGCGCTGGCCCGGGGTGACTGGGTGGTCTGCGACCGGTTCACCGACGCCAGTTTTGCCTATCAGGGGGGCGGGCGGGGCCTGGCTCTGGGAAAGCTTTCGTCTTTGGAGCAATGGGTCCAGGGCGATGACGGCGAAGGCTTGCGGGTCCAACCGGACTTGACGCTGCTGTTCGACGTCCCGACCGACCTGGCGCGCCGGCGCATTCTCCGGATGGAGCGAGCCCTGGATCGCTTCGAACAGGAGCGGGAGGAGTTCTTCGAGCGGGTGCGTGCCGAGTATCTGCGTCGAGCCGGGAATAGTTGTGGCCGGATTCACATCATCGACGCCACCGGCACGATTGATGAAATTCAACAATCACTTCAAGAAATAATTGCAACTATCTGAATATAAGCCAATAGACTGGCACGCTGCGACATGGCGGGGGCTCTGGTCTGCCGGCCAGGGTGTTCCGCACGCGCTGTTGCTGGCGGGGCCGGCCGGTATCGGCAAGAGCAGGTTTGCACACGCCGTAGCAGCGCGCTTGTTGTGTGAGCACACGAGTCCAATGGGCGCCTGTGGCGACTGTCCGTCGTGTCGATGGCTCGGCGGAAACAATCATCCGGATTTTCGTCATATCCGCCCCGAAGCGGAGATCGAGGCGGATGGGGAAGGGTCGGCGACCGAAAAAAGGAAGGCCAGCCGACAGATCCGGATCGACCAGATACGCGAACTGGAAGACTTTGTGTTCATCGGTTCACATCGGGGAGGCGCTCGCGTGGCGGTGATCGAGCCGGCCGATGCGATGACTGCCTCGGCTCAGCATGCTCTTCTCAAGATACTTGAGGAACCGTCTCTAGGTGTCTATTTTATATTGGTTACTTCAAGGATTCGTGCGCTTCTTCCGACCATTCTCAGCCGTTGCCGCGTCATGAAGTTGCCGAAGCCGGATCTGGCCGAAGCGAACCAATGGCTCGCCAGGATTGGCGAAACGGAGGCACTAGAACTGCTTTCGCTGGTGGGGGGTGCCCCCTTGCTGGCGCAGGCTGAAAGTCAGTCGGGGCGGGCCGCCGCCATCCGCGCGGTGGTCGCCGGACTGGCCGG
Organism: uncultured Rhodocyclaceae bacterium; assembly: GCA_964469455.1. Taxonomy (GTDB): domain Bacteria; phylum Pseudomonadota; class Gammaproteobacteria; order Burkholderiales; family Rhodocyclaceae; genus Fen-999. Next base: position 10,641 of record CAYXZX010000011.1, read on the forward strand.
GCCCGGAAGCGATCCATTGGGCCTTGCGTCACGCTGGGAAGGTCATTTGCAGCTGAAGGATGAAACCGGACTGTCGATGGAGACCCTGATCGACATCGTGCAAAAGTGGGTACTCGAACTCGCCCAGTGGAAACTCGCCGGCCGGAGCCGCTATTTCAGCAGTCATGCCGGCGTGATCGAGCAACTGGCCGGACGGGCTACGGCGGGCGGCTTGATACGTTGTTACAATGACTTGGTGAAAATGCGCGCACTGGCGACACACCCGTTGAATCCCAGACTCTATCTTGAAGAACTGGCGGAGCGCTATGTGCGCTCCATTTCTGGCGGAAAGGAGGTACGCGGATAATGGCCGCGCCTGCTGCAAGCGCACGCCCAAGCGTGCTCTCGCTCAATATCACGTCGAAATCCGCCCTCTATGCGGCGTACATGCCTTTTCTGGAGCGGGGTGGACTGTTCGTACCGACGACCCGGGAATACTTGCCCGGCGACGAAATCTTCATGCTGGTGACGCTCATGGACGATCCGGCGCGCCTGCCCATCGCCGGCTCGGTCGTTTGGGTAACTCCGGCCGGCGCGCAGGGCAGCAAGCCGCAGGGTATCGGCGTCCAGTTCAGCGCCGACGAAAGCGGGCAGTCGGTTAGGCGCAAGATCGAAGCCATCCTCGGTGGCCACCTGGGATCGTCGCGACCGACGCATACGCTTTGAGTCGCATGCTGGTCGATTCGCACTGCCATCTGGATTTTCCGGAACTGGCTGCCGACTTGCCCGCCATGTTGCGCAGGATGGCGGCCAATGGCGTGGGAGCGGCGCTTTGCGCGGGTGTCACCCTCGAGCGATTCCCGCTTGCCCTTGAAATCGCATCCGGATACGAAAATATTTATGCCGCTGTCGGCGTGCATCCGGATACCCAGGATGGCAAGGAACCTGATGTGGAAACGCTCGTCGAGCTGGCACGGAACGAGCGGGTTGTGGCTATTGGCGAAACCGGACTCGATTATTATCGGCTAACGGGGGATCTGGCATGGCAGCGCCAGCGGTTCTGCGTCCATATCGAGGCGGCCCGCCGGGCTGGCAAGCCACTCATCGTTCATACAAGAGCGGCCAGGGACGATACGCTGCACATCCTCGAAGAGGAAGGAGCGGCCGCGATCGGAGGGGTGTTCCATTGCTTTACCGAGGATCGTGACACTGCCTGGCGGGCGATCGAACTTGGCTTTCACGTATCATTTTCTGGAATCGTGACTTTCAAGAATGCCCTCGACCTCAAGGCGGTGGCCGCCGAATTGCCGCTTGAACGTCTGTTGGTTGAAACCGATGCACCCTACCTGGCCCCGGTTCCGCATCGCGGGAAGCTTAACGAACCAGCGTTCGTCCGACATGTTGCCGACGAGATTGCCCGTCTGCGCGGAATTTCCTTCGATGAACTTGCGGCGGCGACGACCCGGAATTTCTGCCGCTTGTTCAACGTGACCCTAAACCATCACGATCATGACCGCGTCGCCGCTTAAGATTTTGCTGTTCTTGGTGTGGCTGGCCGGCGTCACATCGGCATGGGCAGGCGTGTACGACGAAATCCTGATCGCGGCGCGCGACAACCGGACAGAGCAGGTGATTGACCTGGTGCGCCGGGGCATGGATCCGAATACATCGGACCCGTCAGGAACGACGCTGTTGATGTTGGCAGCCAACAGCGGCAATGAACAACTTCTCGACTTTTTGTTAAGAAGCCGTGCGAATATTTTGAAATACAACAAGTACGGCGATTCGGCTTTGGGTTTGGCAGCGCTGCGAGGTCACGGTGCCATCGTTCGCCGATTGATCGAGGCAGGTGCGGCTCTTTCCGGGCCGGCGTGGACGCCCCTCCAGTACGCTGCGTATGCTGGACATGCCGAGGTTGTGCGTCTTCTGCTCGCCGGGAAGCCGGAACTCGACAGACGTGCGCCGAATCGCCAGACGGCTCTCATGGTCGCTGCGCGCAACGGGCATCTAGAAGTCGTCAAGTTGCTTATCGAGGCCGACGCCGACATGGATCTGACAGATGCGGATGGCCTCTCGGCCATGGGTCTGGCCCGCAAGGCGGGCAACACGGAGATCGCCGACTACCTGAAACGACAGGGTGCCCTGGAGTAGCGGTTCTTTGTCGGCGCTCCGCCGCTGCTGACTTTGGCCGAGGTCAGCCGGTGGCCCGGATGCGCTGGGTCAGCGCCCCGGCGAACTCCCGGGTGCCGGCCTTGCCGCCCAGATCCCCGGTCCTGATGCCGTCGACGTTGAGGGTTTGATCGATCGCGGTACGCAAGCGCCCGCCAAGATCGCCCCGCCCCACATGATCGAGCATCATCGCTGCCGCCAGCATCAGGGCGATGGGATTGGCGATGCCCTTGCCAGCGATGTCCGGCGCCGAGCCGTGGACGGCTTCGAAAATGGCGGCATGCTCGCCGATGTTGGCGCCCGGTGCCATGCCGAGCCCGCCGACCAACCCGGCAATTTCGTCGGAGAGAATGTCGCCGAACAGGTTGGTCGTCACCAGCACGTCGAACTGCCACGGATTCATCACCAGTTTCATCGCACAGGCATCCACGATCACTTCCTCGAAGGTGATCCTGTCCTTGTATTCATCGGCGTACAGCTGGCGCGCCGTTTCGAGAAAAATACCGGTCAGCGCCTTCATGATGTTGGCCTTGTGCACGACGGTGACCTTCGTGCGGCCATTCCGGATCGCATGGTCGAACGCGAAACGGAGGATGCGGCGACAGCCCTGGCGGGTGTTGATCCCCGTGCTCATGCCCACCGCGTGGGGATCGCCATCGATCGGGATGAAGTGCTCGTAGCCCATGTACAAGCCTTCGTTGTTTTCCCGGACCAGGACAAGATCGATATTGTCGAAGCGTCCGCCCGGGATGATGGTTCGCGCCGGCCGCAGGTTGGCGTAAAGCTTGAATTCTTCGCGCAACTGGACATTGACCGAGCGGTAACCACCACCCACCGGTGTCTCCAGCGGGCCCTTGAGCGCCAGCCGGGTATTGCGGATGCTTTCCAGGCAGGCTTTGGGCAGCGGTTCACCGCAAGCGGCCACGCCCGCTGCCCCAGCGGTCTGCCGGTCCCAGACGAAAGGCGCATCGAGAGCTTCGAGGACCTCAAGGGTGGCTTCGGTAATCTCGGGGCCGATGCCATCGCCCGGGATCAAGGTTGCAGGAACGGGCTGTTGTGCGCTCATCTCTCAAAGCTCCATTAGCGGTTCGATATGCCCCGCGTGTCGTCTCGCCAAGGCACTCCTGGGCCGGGCTTCAGTCATAATCCCGACTGGTCCATCCATCAATGATTATGGTCTGCATACCTTACCGAAAGCTGAATAATCGCCGGGCTACCATGGTTGTCGTGGCGCAAGAACGGGATTGAAACCGGCATGGTCAAGATTCTTTTCGTCTGCATGGGCAATATCTGCCGCTCGCCGACCGCCGAGGGCGTGTTTCGGGAACTTGCCGAGCGCGCGGGCCTTGGGCGGACCATCGAGATCGATTCGGCCGGGACGCATGGCTATCACATCGGCGCACCGCCGGATCCACGTGCCCAAAAAGCTGCCGCGAGGCGCGGCTACGATCTGTCGCGGCTGCGGGCGCGTCGGGTCAAGGACGCGGATTTCCTGCGCTTCGATCATATCCTGGCGATGGATGGCGACAATCTGGCTTCGCTGCGGCAGGCCTGTCCGCCCGAGGAACGGCTTCGCCTCGGACTCCTGCTCGATCACGGGCGTTCCGGTGAGCGTGACGTACCGGACCCTTACTATGGGGGACCCGAAGGCTTCGAGCATGTCCTCGACCTCATCGAAGATGCGGCGGCAGGGCTCATCGACATGCTCCGCCAGCGATACCGGGGGTAGGAAGAAAAACGGCCGTCGGTGGGTAGTCCGACGGCCATCATTTCTACAAGTTTTCTACAGCCAGGAACGATCGATCTCAGTCGTGCCTGGTTTCCACCATTTGCAGCGGTTCGTCCGCGATTGCTACAGGCGGTCTAGGCTTGCGGCCACGTTTTGGCGCTTCCACTTGCGGCAGCGGATTGTTGTTTGCCGAGGCGGAGGTTTCAATCATTACCAGTCCCGCCTGTTCGAGATCTGCGCTGAGATCAGCCTTCGGTTCCTCGCCGACGTCTGAAACGGTCGCCAATTCGGCAGCGGCGGCTACCGGCTTGGTCTGGGGCTCCACAACCTGGGCCGCAGGTGCCGGAATCTCGGCGGCGCGCGACTCGGCTGCCTCGGCTTGGCGCGGTGGCACTTCGGACAGGACGGGTGGGGTGTCGGGCGCTGCTTCGATCGGCATCGGCACGGGCCAAGGCATCGGTCGAGGCTGAACCACCTTCTCGATGCCAACCGGTGCTTCCGACGGATTTTCGGCAGGTGCCTGATCAGTGGGGGCAGCGGATTGAAGATCGGCTGTCGCTGCTTCTTCACGTCGTTCACCGCGGCCACGGCCACCCCGGCCGCGACCACGGCGGCGGTTGCCACCTTCACCATTCGATTCCGGCGTGCCGGGCGCCTCTGGCGGCGAAGCCTCCGGCTGCTGTGGCACCAGCGCAGATGCATCCGTCAGAGGCTGGACGGCTTCTGGGCGGGGTGCTCGTGGCTGACGTGGCTCACCGCCGCGCTCCTCGCGTGGCTTGTCCTCGCGGCGCTCACCCCGCTCGCCGCGCCCCCGGCGTCCTTCCTTCTGGTCCTTTTGCGGTGACTGTCCTTCAGCGCCTTCTTCGCGCCGGACTTGTTGCGGGCGCTGGTTGTCGGCGCGTTCGCGCCGTTCGCCAGGCTCGCGAGTGGAACGGCCTTCACGTCCCTCGCGGCCTTCGCGATTATCGCGACGACCGCGCCCACGCTCGCCGCGCTCGCGGTTTCCGCGTTCGCCTCGCTCGCCGCGTTCATCCCGATCCTTTCGCGACGACTTTTCCGACTTGCTTTCCGGTTCGGTGGGGACAGCCGCCGAACCGCCGGTGAACCAGCCAATGATCTTGGCGAAGATGCCGGGTTCGGGCTTGACTTCAGGCTTCGGCTCGGGCTTCGGGGCCACCACCGGTGCCGGCTGGTCAGGCGTGACACCCTTGACGGCGGCTTCGGGTCGGGCCGGCTTGGTGTCCGACTGCGCGGAAGGCGGCTGGTAGGCCTCCTCCATCTTCTTTTCCGCCATCTGGTAGCTAGGAATGGTGAGGTCTTCGGCGTTCAACTGGTCGTGGCGCAGGCGCACGATTTCATGCTGGGGTGTTTCGAATTGCCGATTCGGCACGATCACGAGGTTGATTCGGTGACGAACCTCGATTCGGGCGATATCGACGCGCTTTTCGTTGAGCAGGAACGTGCCGACATCGACGGGCACCTGGGCGTGGATGGCACCGGTGTTCTCCTTCATCGCCTCCTCTTCGAGGATGCGCAGGATGTGCAGCGCCGCAGATTCGGTGGAGCGGATATGGCCGGTGCCGGTGCAGCGCGGACAGGTGATGTAACTGGTTTCGGCGAGGGCCGGACGCAGGCGCTGGCGCGAGAGTTCCAGAAGGCCGAACCGAGAAATCTTGCCCATCTGGACACGGGCGCGGTCGTAATGCAGTGCATCGCGCAGGCGGTTCTCGACTTCGCGCTGGTTCTTGGCCGACTCCATGTCGATGAAATCGATCACGATGAGACCGCCAAGGTCACGCAAGCGCAACTGTCGGGCAACTTCGTCGGCGGCTTCACAGTTGGTCCGGAACGCGGTTTCCTCGATATCGGAACCCTTGGTGGCGCGGCCCGAGTTTACATCCACGGAAACCAGCGCTTCGGTATGGTCGATGACGATGGCGCCACCCGAGGGCAGGGTGACATGGCGGGAATAGGCCGACTCGATCTGATGCTCGATCTGGAAGCGCGAAAACAGCGGCACATCGTCCCGGTAACGCTTGATCCGGGACACATTGGTCGGCATCACCGTGGCCATGAAGTGCTGGGCCTGCTCGAAGATGTCGTCGGTATCGATGAGGATCTCGCCGATGTCGGCATGGAAGTAGTCGCGAATGGCGCGGATGACCAGGCTCGATTCGAGGTAGATCAGGAAAGCACCGGTCTGCGACTGGGCGGCACCCTCGATGGCGCGCCAAAGCTGGAGCAGGTAGTTCATGTCCCACTCGAGTTCTTCCTTGCTGCGCCCGATGCCGGCGGTGCGGGCGATCAGGCTCATGCCCTGGGGAACCTGCAGCTGGTCCATGACCTCGCGCAGTTCCTGGCGATCCTCGCCTTCGACGCGGCGCGACACGCCGCCGCCGCGCGGATTGTTCGGCATGAGGACCAGATAGCGGCCGGCAAGGGAAATGAAGGTTGTGAGGGCCGCACCCTTGTTGCCGCGTTCGTCCTTTTCGACCTGGACGATCAGTTCCTGGCCGACTTGCAGGGCATCCTTGATGCTCGCGCGGCCAGCGTCAACACCGGGCTTGAAGTATGAACGGGATACTTCCTTGAACGGCAGAAAACCATGGCGCTCGGCGCCATAATCGACGAAGGCGGCTTCGAGGCTGGGCTCGATGCGGGTGATGACCGCCTTGTAGATGTTGCTCTTGCGCTGTTCCTTGGCGGCCGATTCGATGTCGAGGTCGATCAGTTTCTGACCATCGACGATCGCGACGCGGAGTTCCTCGGCCTGCGTCGCATTGAACAGCATGCGTTTCATGTGTGCTCCCGCGCGCATTGGCAGGGCACGACAATCGTTACGAAGCGACCGCCGATTTCAGTCGGCGGCGACGGAGTTTGCGATGGTAATGTGCTGGGTCATTGGCCAGTAAGCATACGTACGGCAAACAGGTGTCGTTGTTTTCGTATCCGCTGCGGTCTCGGGGGAGATCCTCACCGGAAATCGTCTGTGCCTGCGCTACGCGCAATCAAGTAGTATCGCTGCTTCGGGCGAGCGACATACCCTTCGGGGCTGCTCCGGGAGGTTGGGCCGGGACGGTGCCGATCAGATACATCAGGCATGTCGAGCAGCGGGCCAAGCCTCTTGCCGCCTCTGCGTTACGCCGGCGAATGGAACATGCGGGAGAACGGGGAGGAAGCAACGTTCCGGGAGGGCGCCACCGGCGCCGCTTCGGGCCGCCGGGCACGCCGTCGCGGGACGGCAAACCGGCGGTCAGTATATTGCAAATGAAAGACTTAAGCAAAGAATCGGCAACATTACTGGAAGTCGGCGAAGAGGCGTCCGGGCAACGCATCGACAACTTCTTGTTGCGGCTGGCGAAGGGCGTGCCCAAGAGCCACATCTACCGCATCCTGAGGAGCGGCGAGGTGCGGGTGAACAAGGGCCGGGTGGCCGCCGAGTACCGACTCAGGGAGGGCGACCGGGTGCGCGTGCCGCCGATCCGGATTTCGGCTTCGGCGGAGAAGCCGCCCGCGCCGGCCCGGAATTTCGACGTCGTTTTCGAGGATGACGCCATGATCGTCCTCAACAAGCCGCCCGGCGTAGCGGTGCACGGCGGCAGCGGGGTCAGCTTCGGCGTCATCGAGCAAACTCGCCGGGCGCGGCCGGAAGCGCGCTTCCTGGAGTTGGCGCATCGGCTCGACCGGGAAACCTCGGGACTGCTGGTGGTCGCCAAGAAGCGCTCCGCGCTCACCGCGCTGCACGACCAGTTCCGGGAAGGCGCGATCGCCAAGCGCTACCTTGCGCTGGTCAAGGGGCGCTGGCGCAATCCGGTTCAGCATATACGTCTGCCGCTTCACAAGTACCTGACCGAGGAGGGCGAACGCCGCGTCAGCGTTTCCGACGATGGCAAGCAGGCCCATTCCATCGTGCGGCTGGTGGCGCGCTGGGAGAATTTCAGCCTCGTCGAGGTGGAACTGAAGACCGGCCGCACGCATCAGATACGGGTGCATCTGGCCCATCTGGGATTCCCGCTGGCCGGAGATGACAAGTACGGCGATTTTTCTTTCAACAAGGATCTCCAGAAAGCCGGCCTTAAGCGCATGTTCCTGCACGCGGCGAAGTTGACGCTGCCGCATCCGCTCACCGGGGCGATGGTTGAGCTCGAGTCGGGCTTGCCGGATGACTTGAGGCGTTTCGTGGAGCGGCTGGATGCGAACGAAACGAGGAGTTATGGCGAAGCGCTTTGAATTGATCGTTTTCGACTGGGACGGCACGCTGATGGATTCGGCGGCGGCCATTGTCGCCAGCATCCAGGCTGCGGCAGCCGACCTCGGCTTGTCGCCGCCCCGGGAGGACAGGGCTCGTCACGTGATTGGACTGGGCTTGCATGAAGCCTTGCATTACGTCTTGCCGGAGTTGGAAGCCAGCCGCCACCGGCAGATGGCGGAGCGCTATCGTCATCATTACCTTTCCCACGATAAGGACTTGAAACTGTTCGACGGCGCCGAGTGGCTGGTGCAAGGCCTGGCGATGGCGGGACACATGCTGGCGGTCGCGACAGGCAAGTCGCGCGCCGGATTGGATCGGGCGCTGGCCGCGAGCGGTTTGGCGGCACGCTTTGATGCCACGCGCTGCGCCGACGAGTGCCATTCGAAGCCGCATCCGCAAATGCTTGAGGAGCTGATGGAGGAACTCGGCGTGCCGCCATCACTGACTCTGATGATCGGCGACACTACCCACGACCTGGAAATGGCCCGGAATGCGGGAGTAAGCGCACTCGGCGTCAGCTATGGCGCGCACCCCCGGGAAGCGCTCGAATCGACCACGCCTTTGCGCTGTGTCGATTCGATGGCCGAATTGTCGGCGTGGCTGCGGCAGCACGCTTGATCGACGACGATATACTTGAAACCGTATCGTTGATATCAGGAAGCCGAGCCGTGAGCGACAACAACCCGCCGAACTGGGAACGCAAGGTTATTGAATCCCTCGCATTGGACGCGCTGCGCGAGCAGCGCGCACGGCGTCGGTGGGGCATTTTCTTCAAGCTGCTGGGTTTCATCTACCTGACCGTCGTGCTGATGATTGCCTTCGACTGGCCGGGGAGCGCCGAAGGCCTGGCCGACGGCAAGAAGCATACGGCCCTGATCGACATGACCGGCGTCATCAGTCACAAGAGCGACGCCAGCGCCGAGAACATCATCGCCGCGTTGCAGGCGGCTTTCGACGACAAGCACACTGCGGGAGTCCTCCTGCGCATCAACAGTCCCGGCGGCAGTCCGGTCCAGGCCGGGATGATCAATGACGAGATCCGGCGGTTGCGTGCCAAGCATGCCGACATTCCCCTGCACGCGGTCGTCGAGGATATTTGCGCGTCGGGCGGCTATTACGTCGCCGCTGCCGCCGACAAGATATTCGTGGACAAGGCCAGCATCGTCGGTTCGATCGGCGTGCTGATGGACGGTTTCGGTTTTACCGGCACGATGGACAAGCTCGGCATCGAGCGTCGTCTGCTCACCGCGGGCCGGAACAAGGGATTTCTCGATCCTTTTTCCCCACAGAATGCCCAACACAAGGCCCATGCCGAGCAGATGCTGGCCGAAATTCATCAGCAATTCATCGCGGTCGTTCGTCAGGGGCGCGGGCAGAGGCTCAAGGAAACTCCCGAAATGTTCTCAGGCTTGATGTGGACCGGCGCCGAGAGCGTGGCGCTGGGCTTGGCGGATGAGTTTGGCAGCGTCGAGTCGATTGCCCGCGATGTCTTCAAGGCGGAGAGCATCCGCGAATACACGGTCAAGCCCAATTTTGCCGAAAAGCTGGCCAAGAAGTTCGGCGCCGACATGGCCGAAGGGGCAAGCAACCTGATGGCGCGCTGGAGCCTGCGCTGAGTTTCCGGATCATCCCAGCATCAGGAACACGGTCGGACGCCGGTCGAGTCTTGGCAGAGTCAGTCGTCGCCATTCGCCGATGGTTCGGGTGGTGATGGTTTGTTCGGCTGATGTCAGGTCGGTGGCCAGGCAAAGCCTGGTTCCGGGCTTGCAGGCCGCGAGCAGGGCTTCCAGCAGGACATCGTTCCGATAGGGCGCCTCGATGAACAGTTGCGTCTGGGCAAGGCGTGCCGATTCCCTCTCGAGTTCGACGATGCGCTGCCTGCGGTCGGGTTCGCGCGCAGGCAGGTAACCGTGGAAGGCAAAGCGCTGTCCTTCCAGCCCGGATGCCATCAAGGCCAGCAGCAGCGACGAGGGCCCAACCAGGGGCTTGACGGGGATGCCCACGGCATGTGCACGGCGAACGATCGAGGCGCCGGGATCGGCCACGCCCGGGCAACCGGCCTCCGAGAACAGACCGACGTCTTCACCCGTGAGCAACGGTTCGAGCAGCCGTTCGATTTCGGGGGCTAAGCAGCGTTCTGGCAGCTGCTGGATATCGATCTGGCGTAGCGGCACAGGATGTCCCAGGCGTTTCAGTTCCGCGCGAGCCGACTTGGCGTTCTCGGCGATGAAGCGGGTCAGATTGCAGACAATGTGGCGCGTTGCAGTCGGCAGGTATGTCTGCCAATCTTCGGCGCCCAGTGTCGCCGGAATGAGATAAAGGCTACCCGGCATCAGGGGAGGGCGATGCCCTCGGCGCGGAGCATCTCGCACAGGGCGATCAACGGCAGTCCGACGAGCGCGTTGGGGTCGTCACCGCGCAGCGATTCGAGCAGACTGATGCCCAGCCCTTCGGAACGGGCGCTGCCGGCGCAGTTGAGGGCATCTTCCTTTTGGAGATACCGTTGGATTTCCTCATCCGAAAGTTCCCGAAAACGCACCTCAGTTGGAATGCCGCGCAGGTGCAGGCGCCCGGTGCGGGCATTCAGCAAGCACAAACCCGTATGGAAGATCACTGCTTTTCCGCTCATCGAGCGGAGTTGGGCCCTGGCATTCTCGCGGGTAACGGGTTTGCCGAAGCGTACATCGCCCCGGTAGGCCACCTGATCGGAGCCAATGATCAATCCATCCGGGTAGCGGTCGGCGACGGCACGGGCCTTGGCCACCGAAAGACGCTCGGCGGTGGTTGTTGGCGCTTCTCCGGCCAGTGGAGATTCGTCTACATTTGGCGCAGCCAGTTCAAAGCCAAGCTGCAAGCGCGCTAGCAGTTCGCGACGAAAGGGCGAGGTCGAAGCAAGAACAATCATGGGCATCTTTTTGTTTTGACGTAAAAACCGGCAGCATGATAACATTCGCTGTTTATGGAAATCGGGTCAGATCAGCAGTCCGATCGGGCACTTCCGGTGTCCATCGATGGCATCGAGTTCGCGCGTGAAGGTCAGCGCCTAGCCGGTCAGGTCGAAGTGTCGGCAATGCCCAGGCTTGCCGAAGGTTTGGCCGATCGGACCGGAAAGTTGGAGTACGGAATCGTCGGCCACCGGGATGGCGAAGGCAAGTGCTGGCTGGATCTCCGTGTCTCCGGATGGTTGACGCTCTGTTGCCAACGCTGTCTGGAAACAATGAGTCATCCGCTGGATGTTGCCTCCCGGTTGCTGCTTGTGCCACCGGGCGATGCGTGGCCGGAGGACGAGATTGCCGAGGATGGTTTCGATGCCATCGTCGCAGAGAAGGATATGGCGTTGTTGCCCTTGATCGAGGAAGAAGTGTTGCTGGCGCTGCCGTTGGTGCCGCGGCATCCGGCCTGCGAACCACCGGCGCCGATGCAGGAAGAGCGTGAGCCGTCGCCGTTCGCGGTGCTGGCCCAGTTTAAGAAAGGAGTTTGACCATGGCTGTACAACAGAACAAGAAATCACCCTCGAAGCGCGGCATGCATCGGGCCCACGACTTCCTGGCCAGTCCTCCGCTCGCGGTCGAGTCGACCACCGGGGAGGTCCATCTGCGTCACCATGTGTCGCCCTCCGGTGTCTATCGGGGCAAGAAGGTCCTGAAGGCCAAGGGCGAGTAATTCATCGAGTCGAACGCGGCCGGGCGCTCACTCGCCCGGCCGTTTTCACGATGACCATCACCATCGCGGTCGATTGCATGGGCGGTGACCACGGTCCGTCGGTCACTGTCCCGGCCGTTATCGACTTTCTCGATCGGGACCCCGACTGTTCGGCCTTACTGGTCGGGCGCGAGGCTGCCTTGCGTCCTTTGCTTCCCGCGGGCGACAGACTGGGCCAGCGCTTGCGAATCGAGAACGCCAGCGAAGTCGTCGAGATGCACGATGCGGTCTCGGTGGCGCTCAGGAACAAGAAGGACTCATCGATGCGCGTGGCCGTGGAACTGGTCAAGGACGGCAGTGCCGACGCGGGGCTCTCGGCGGGCAACACCGGCGCCCTGATGGCCATTTCGCGTTTTGTCCTCAAGACCTTGCCCGGAATCGACCGCCCGGCCATCGCCACCATCCTGCCAACCGTCGACGGGCACTGTTACGTGCTCGACCTGGGCGCCAATGTTGATTGCACGGCTGAACACTTGTGTCAGTTCGGCATCATGGGCACGCTGCTCGTCGCGGCGCTCGAGCACCGCGATCGTCCGAGCGTCGGCCTCCTCAACATCGGCGAGGAAGACATCAAGGGTAACGAGGTCGTCAAGCAGGCGGCGGAGTTGCTCAAGGACAGCGGCCTCAATTTCCTCGGCAATGTGGAAGGTGACCAGATCTGGCGCGGCGCCGCCGATGTGGTGGTCTGCGATGGCTTTGTCGGCAATGTTCTTCTCAAGTCGTCGGAGGGTCTGGCCCAGATGATCGCCAACGGGCTCAAGGAAGAGTTTTCACGCAACGCGCTGACCAAGCTGGCGGCCTTGATGGCCCTGCCGGTGATTCGCGCCTTCAAGCGGCGTTTCGATCACCGCACCTACAATGGCGCCAGCCTGCTCGGCCTCAAGGGCATCGTTTTCAAGAGCCACGGCTCGGCGGACGCCTTCGCCTTCCGCTGCGCGCTGGAGCGAGCGGCCGAGGCGGCTCGCGAGCGGCTTCCGGAAAAGATCGCCGCGCGCATGGCGCTCCTTCATCCCGACAACGCTATTCCGGCGGCCGCATGATTCACGCAAGGATCGCCGGTACCGGCAGTTTCCTTCCCGGCCCGCCCGTGGGCAACGAGGCATTGATTGCCGCGCATGGCCTCGAGTCGACCGACGAGTGGATCATCGAGCGGACCGGCATCCGGACCCGACATATCGCGGGACCCAGCGTCAGTTCCTCGGATCTTGCGCTGGAGGCAGCCCGGCGCGCCCTAAGTGCGGCCGGTTGCGGCGGCGACGATATCGACCTGGTGATCGTGGCGACCTCGACGCCGGACTATGTCTTTCCAAGCACGGCGACACTGTTGCAGGACAAGCTTGGCATGAGAAACGGCGCGCCGGCGTTCGATGTCCAGGCGGTGTGCAGCGGCTTCATCTATGCGCTCGGGATCGCGGAGAAGTTTGTCCGTTCCGGCTCCAACAGGCGGGTTCTGGTTATTGGTGCCGAAGTTTTTTCGCGCATCCTCGACTGGAAAGACCGCGGCACCTGCGTTCTGTTCGGCGATGGCGCGGGTGCTGTCGTGCTCGAAGCGGCGACTGAGCCGGGTATCCTGGCTTCGGCGCTTCACGCCGATGGCAGCTACAACAAGATACTGGCGGTTCCCGGCCATCTTGCCTGCGGCCAGCCCACCGGCGATCCCTTGCTGCGCATGGACGGCCAGGCCGTCTTCAAGTTCGCCGTCAAGGTTCTGGCCGAGGTTGCCAATGAAGTCATCACCGCTGCCGGCATGACGCGCGAGCAGATTGACTGGCTGGTGCCGCACCAAGCCAACGTCAGGATCATCCAGGCGACGGCCAGGAAACTTGGATTACCCGAGGAGAAGTGCATCCTGAAGGTGCATGCCCACGGTAATACCTCCGCCGCCTCCATTCCTCTGGCGCTTGACGAAGCGGTGAGGGAGGGAAGAATCAAACGTGGGGACAACGTACTGCTGGAAGGCGTCGGCGGTGGCTTTACCTGGGGTGCGACGCTGCTGAGATACTGAGGTGTGATCATGAAATTTGCATTCGTCTTTCCCGGCCAGGGCTCCCAGTCCGTCGGCATGATGGCTGCCTATGGCGACGATCCGGTAATTCGCGCCACCTTCGACGAAGCATCAGCCGCGTTGGGACGCGACCTCTGGCAACTCGTGAGCGACGGCCCGGCCGATGCGTTGAACCAGACGGTCAATACGCAGCCGTTGATGTTAACTGCGGGGATTGCCGTCTGGCGCCTTTGGCTGGAGAAAGGCGGTCCTCACCCCGCCCTGATGGCGGGGCACAGCCTCGGCGAGTATGCAGCCTTGGTGGCGGCGGGCGCCTTGACGCTGGGGGATGCGGTGCCGCTGGTCGAGTTGCGCGCGAAGGCCATGCAGGAGGCCGTGCCGGCGGGAGAGGGCGCCATGGCGGCCGTGCTCGGGCTCGATGCCGAACTGGTCAAGGCTGCCTGTGGCGAAGCGGCCCAGGGACAGGTGGTGGAGGCGGTGAATTTCAATTCGCCCGAACAGACCGTGATCGCTGGACACAAAACCGCCGTCGAGCGTGCCGCCGAGGCCTGCAAGGGCAAGGGCGCCAAGCGGGCCGTGATGTTGCCCGTATCGGCGCCTTTTCACTGCGCGCTGATGCAACCGGCTGCCGACAAATTGCGGATACGCCTTGCGGAGGTAGGCGTGTCGCCACCGCTGACTCCCGTGGTGAACAATGTGGATGTCGCCATGGTCAGCGAGCCGGACGGGATCCGTGCCGCGCTCGTCAGGCAGGCGGCATCGCCGGTGCGGTGGGTCGAAACCATGCGCGCCATGCAGGTCGCGGGCGTGACCCACGTTTTTGAATGCGGGCCCGGCAAGGTGCTCGCCGGCTTGGTGAAGCGCTGCGCCGATGGTCTGGCCGGCGGCGCGATGAGCGACCTGGGCGGTGTCGAGGCGGCGCTGGGGACGGTGAGGACGTCGGCATGACTTCGTTGAACGGGCAGGTTGCGCTGGTTACTGGCGCAACCCGCGGGATCGGGCGTGCCATCGCCATGCGACTGGGCAAGGAGGGGGCCACGGTGGTCGGTACCGCGACCTCCGACGGTGGTGCGACGGAGATCCAGCGGGCCTTCGACGGGGCGGGCCTTCAAGGCTGGGGCATCAAACTCGACGTCACCGACGCGGCCGGCTGCGAAGCCGCCATCGCTGCCATCGAGAAGCGCTACGCCCCGGTGACGGTCCTGGTGAACAATGCCGGCGTGACGCGCGACAATCTCGCCATGCGCATGAAGGACGATGAGTGGGATGCGGTCATCGATACCAACTTAAAGGCGGTGTTCCGTCTCTCGAAGCTGGTGATGCGCGGCATGATGAAAGCTCGTCACGGCCGCATCATCAACATCACTTCGGTGGTGGGCTCGTCGGGGAATCCCGGCCAAGCCAACTACACGGCGGCCAAGGCCGGGGTGGCGGGCCTGACCCGTTCGCTGGCTCAGGAACTCGGCAGTCGCAATATCACGGTCAATTGCATTGCGCCGGGACTGATCGATACCGACATGACCCGGGCGTTGTCCGACGAGCAACGCGCGGCCTTGCTGCAGCGCATCCCGCTCAACCGGCTGGGCGAGGGCGAGGATGTCGCCGCCGCCGTCGCATTCCTCGCCGGCCCCGATGCCGCCTACGTTACCGGCGTCACGCTGCACGTCAATGGCGGCATGTACATGACTTGATCGAACCAGGCCGGAGCGTGGTCCGGTTTTGGTAAAATGGCAAAGTTTTCACTACACCTGATCTCAGGGAAGGAGCGACAAATGGAGAACATCGAACAACGCGTCAAGAAGATCGTGGCCGAGCAACTCGGCGTGAACGAGGCGGACATCAAGATCGACTCGTCCTTCGTCGACGATCTGGGCGCGGATTCACTCGATACCGTCGAATTGGTGATGGCGCTCGAGGAAGAGTTCGAATGCGAGATTCCCGACGAGGAAGCGGAGAAGATCACGACTGTTCAGCAGGCGGTCGACTACATCAACAACAATCTCAAGAAAGCGTGAGTTTCGGACGGTGAGCGGTCCGCCTGAACAGGCGGATTTCCGTCGAATCCCTGGAGATCAACCTTGTCGCGTCGCAGAGTCGTGGTAACCGGTCTGGGAGCCATCTCGCCGGTGGGCAACAACGTCGCCGATACTTGGCGCAACATCGTCGCCGGCACCAGCGGCGTCGTGTCGATCAGCCGCTTCGACGCATCGGCATTCAAGTCGCGCATCGCCGGAGAGGTCAAGGGCTTCGACGTGTCCGAGTACCTCTCGCCCAAGGAAGCGCGGCGCATGGATGTGTTCATCCATTACGGCATGGCGGCCGGCATCCAGGCGTTTCGCGATGCGGGGTTGGCGGTTACATCGGAAAACGCCGATCGCATAGGTGTCAACATCGGTTCCGGCATCGGCGGGCTGCCGATGATCGAGGAAACACACGGTGATTTCCTGACGGGCGGTCCGCGCAAGATATCGCCCTTTTTCATCCCAGGCACCATCATCAACATGATTTCCGGCAACTTGTCGATCATGCTCGGTGTCAAGGGCCCCAATCTTTCGGTCGTCACTGCCTGCAGCACGGGCTTGCATACCATTGGCATCGGTTTCCGCATGATCCAGCATGGCGATGCCGATGCCATGATCTGCGGTGGCGCCGAATCGACCGTGGTTCCATTGGCCATCGGCGGATTTTCGTCGGCGCAGGCCCTGTCCACCCGCAATGATGACCCCGCCACGGCCAGTCGTCCCTGGGACAAGGGGCGTGATGGTTTCGTGCTTGGGGAAGGCGCCGGAGTTGTGGTGCTCGAGGAGTACGAACAGGCCAGGCGTCGCGGCGCCCGTATCTATGCCGAGGTGGTCGGGTTCGGCATGAGCGGTGATGCTTATCACATGACGGCTCCCGATACCGACGGCCCGCGCCGCAGCATGCTCAATGCGCTCAAGGACGCCGCTGTCAACGCCGACGACGTGCAATACATCAATGCCCATGGCACGTCGACCCCGCTCGGCGACAAGAACGAGACCGACGCCATCAAACTGGCGCTGGGCGATGCAGCGAAGAAGCTGGTCGTGAGTTCGACCAAGTCGATGACTGGCCATCTGCTCGGCGGCGCAGGCGGCCTGGAGTCGGTGCTGACCGTGCTGGCCGTGCATCATCAGGTCGCACCGCCAACCATCAACATCTTCGACCAGGATCCGGACTGTGATCTCGATTTCTGCGCCAACACGGCACGTGACCTGAAGATCGACATCGCGCTCAAGAACAACTTCGGATTCGGCGGCACCAACGGCACCTTGGCGTTCCGCCGCGTCTGACTTTCACCAGCCTGTCATCATCGGCTTGCCGGTTACACTTCAGGTTCGCCGTTCGCGTATCCTTCTGGCCGCATTGTGCTTGATGCATTTGTTGGTTGGAGTGGCCCTGTTTCCGACAAGCCTGCCGATGGTGGCAAAGCTGGCAATCTGGTCAGCGCTGGTGCTGTCGCTAGTGATCGGCCTCATTCAGACGTCTCCGCGGGACCTCCTTCTGGATCCGCATGGCGGCTTACAAATCGCGGACCGCGACGGGAAGTTCGTGGACGGCAGCATCGATCCGGCAACCACCGTGCTTGGCTGGCTGATCGTGCTGAATGTTCGGATCGAAAGAGAACGCCGTGTGCTGGTGCTGCTCCCTGACAGTCTTGGACGCGAAGAACTCAGGAGATTGCGTGCCTGGCTGAAGTGGCGGGCTAACGCGGCGATGGGCTAAGCACGGTGCTGCGCGCCCTGGGCAACAGATCGGGAAAATCACGACTGTAGTGCAGGCCGCGGCTTTCCTTCCGGCGCCGCGCGCTCCGCACGATCAAATGGGCGGTCTGGACCAGATTGCGCAACTCGATCAGGTCGTTGGAGACGCGGAAGTTGGCGTAATAGTCATCGATTTCCCGTTCCAGCAGGCGGATCCGGTTCATCGCACGCTCCAGCCGTTTCGTGGTGCGCACGATGCCGACGTAGTCCCACATGAAGCGACGCAATTCATCCCAGTTGTGCGATATGACGACTTCCTCATCGGCGTCAGTGACACGGCTTTCGTCCCAGCGCGGCAGCGCCGGGGGCTTGGCAGCCTTCTGGGCCCTTATGTCGATGGCAGCGGCTTCGGCATAGACGACGCATTCGAGCAGCGAATTGCTGGCCAGGCGGTTGGCGCCGTGCAAACCGGTGCAGGCCGTTTCACCTAGCGCGTACAGGCCCGGGATATCCGTGCGCGCCCGCTGGTCGACCTTGACGCCACCGCAAGTGTAATGCGCGGCGGGAACCACAGGAATCGGCTCACGTGCGATGTCGATGCCGAGTTCCTTGCAGCGCGCGTGAATGTTGGGGAAGTGCTCGCGCAGGAATTCTTCCCCCTTGTGGGTCATGTCAAGGAACACGCAGTCGAGGCCATGCCGCTTCATCTCGAAGTCGATGGCCCGCGCCACGATGTCGCGCGGTGCCAGTTCGGCACGCTGGTCGTGGCTGGGCATGAACCGGGTGCCATCCTTGAGTCGCAGGATGCCACCCTCGCCGCGCATGGCTTCAGTAATCAGAAAAGACTTGGCGTTTGGGTGGTACAGACAGGTTGGATGGAACTGGACGAATTCCATGTTCTCGACCCGGCAGCCGGCCCGCCAGGCCATGGCAATGCCGTCGCCGGTGGCCGTGTCGGGGCTGGTCGTGTAGAGGTAGACCTTGCCTGTCCCTCCCGTGGCGATCACCGTATTGAGCGCCGAAAGCGTCACGACGCGATCGCTGTCGAGATCGAGGACATAAGCGCCCCAGCATCGGTTCTGGCTCAGCCCCAGTTTTTTCCCGGTGATGAGATCGACGACGATGTGTCGTTCGAGCACGGTGATGTTGGTATGCCTGCGTACCTTGTCCGTGAGCGTCTGCTGCACGGCCGCCCCGGTGGCGTCGGCGACGTGGAAGACGCGCCGGTGGCTGTGGCCGCCCTCACGCGTCAGATGGTAGCCGGATTCGCCGCGCGTAAAGGGCACGCCCTGGTCGATCAGCCATTCGATCGCTTCTCGGCCATGCTCGACGACGAACCGCGTGGCCGCCAGATCACACAACCCGGCGCCGGCGGTAAGGGTGTCCTGAATGTGCGCTTCGATCGAGTCTGTATCATCAAGTACCGCCGCGATGCCGCCCTGCGCACGAGCGGTGGCTGAATCATCGATCGCGCGCTTGGTCACCAGTGCAACCCGGTGAGTGTCGGCAAGACGCAGGGCCACCGCCTGGCCGGCAAGGCCGCTGCCGAAGACGAGGACGTCAAAACGCTTCAGGTACTCGGTTGCCATCGTTTAGTCAATATATCATCGCAGCCAAATTCGTCGGAACTAATGCAAACAAAGGTGGTCATTAGTGCTGGCGAAACGGCCGTGAGCAGCGGATCTCCGACAGAAAGAGTCGGGTATGCTGGAGTATACTTCCGACGGGACCAAAGGTCACTTCGGCGAGGCGATCCGGCATAACAGGAATACGAGCGGCAATGGGAGACCGTGAAGCGGATCAGGTACTGGTGGAACGAGTCCAGTCTGGAGACAAGCAGGCTTACGGGCTGCTGGTATCCAAGTATCAGCGCAAACTGTTGCGGCTGATATCGCGGCTGGTGCGTGACCCCGCCGAGGCCGAGGATGTCGCGCAGGAAGCCTTTATCAAGGCTTATCGTGCGCTGCCTTCGTTTCGCGGCGAGAGTGCGTTTTACACCTGGCTGTACAGGATTGGTGTCAACACGGCGAAGAACTGGCTGGTGGCCAACGGCCGCAGGGCACCGACGAGCACGGAGTTGAATAATGAGGATGCGGAGAATTTCGGCGAGAGTGATCTGTTGCACGATGTCGAAACCCCGGAGCGTCTTCTCATGACCAAGCAGATCGGGGACACCGTCAACGCAGCGATGGCTGCGCTGCCGGATGAATTGCGCACGGCTATCACGCTCCGGGAGATCGATGGCTTGTCATACGAAGATATCGCGCAGGTAATGGATTGTCCCATCGGCACGGTGCGCTCGAGGATTTTCCGCGCGCGCGAGTCGATCGCGGTGAAGTTGCGGCCTCTGCTGGATTCCGGCCCGGACAGGAGATGGTGAAATGACTAAGGAACTTTCGGCGTTGTTGGATGGAGAACTTGAGCCGCATGAGGTGCAGCGGCTCTGGTCCGACTTCAAGGCGAATGAGCATCTGCATACCCTCTGGGCCGAGTATCACTTGATTGGCACGGCAATTCGGGACGAAGGGCCGGTGGCCGTGGATGTCACGTCCAAGGTCATGCATGCCTTGGCGGAAGAACCGGTCGTGTTGGCGCCAAGGCCAGCCCTGCATCATGGATGGCGGAGTTCCGCGCTCGCGCTGGCGGCCTCGGTAGCGGGCGTGGCCGTGGTAGGGTGGCTGGCGTCGGCGCAGCAAGGTCCTTCGCCGGAACGAGCGAACATGGCTCGCCTGGCGAATACGCGCCCGGCGTCGGTGGCGGTACCTCCCCAAGGCATGAGTGAATACCAGGAGTATCTGCTAGCCCATCAAGCCAACGCGCCGGGACTGCACATGCAAGGTGGTGCGCAGCACATTCGCACCGTATCTGCCTTCGCCGGCGCCCAATGAAGAACTTGTCGCGGCGCCTTGGCTTGCTTTGCCTGGGCTCGATCCTCAACGCAACCCTGGCTCATGCTCAGCAACATCCCGCAGCCTCCGGCGAGGCGCTGCAACTGCTTCAGAAAGTTGCAACCGCGGCGCAGAAGGTTACTTACTCCGGCGTCTTCATCTATCAGAACGGCTCGCGTAGCGAGACCTCGCGCATCACCCATCTGATCGACGGCGGCAACGAGTTCGAGCGGCTCGAGGTGCTCGACGGCAGCCCGCGTGAAGTAATGCGCCGAAACGACGAGGTGCGGTGCTTTCTGCCGGAAAGCAAGATGCTCATCGTCGAGCAGCGCAACACCCGGCCATTGTTTCCAACCTTGCTACCCGGTACCTTGGCGGGACTGACCGAGTATTACCATGTTCGGAAAGGGACCATAGGACGAATCGCCGGCATCGAGAGCCAGTCCCTCCACATGGATCCCCGCGATGAGTTTCGCTATGGCCACCAATTCTGGATCGATCCCCAGACAGGCCTGCTATTGAAGGCGAGTCTGCTGAACGAGAATGGCCAGCCGCTGGAGAGCTTCGCCTTCACGGAGTTGCGCTATGGCATCCCGCAGGACGTGGATGCGGTAAAGGCCAAGTTCGATGCGAAAGGCGGCAACTGGCAAGTTCAGCAAATGCGTTCCAGCGACGTTAAGGGCGACGACGGGCAATGGTTGATCAAGGCGGTGCTGCCGGGTTTTCGGCGCATTTCCGGCACCCGGCGCCAGTTGCGCCCAGACGCCCCCGAAGGCATGCAACTGATATTTTCCGATGGCTTGGCTTCCATCTCGGTGTTCATTGAACCGGATGCCGGCCGTGGCAACGAGGAAGCGCGCGCCTTTTCGATGGGAGCTGTCAACGGCTACCGTCGCCGGATTGCCGATCATCTCGTCATTGTCATGGGCGATGTGCCGCCCACAGCGCTGCGCCGCTTCGCCGATGCCATAGAACCGAAACGGAAATGAGCTCGATAGAACACGACGCGGTGGTGACCCGGGTTGCCGGGAGCTACGCCTGGCTCGACGTCAATGACGACGGCGGGTGTTCTTCCTGCAGCCAGAATGAGGGTTGCGGCAAGCGCGCCAAGCGAGTACCACAACGGGTGCGCAATGCTGTCGGTGCGCGGGTCGGTCAGCGAGTGATCCTCAGCGTTCCACAAGGCGCGGTTCTGAAAGCGACGCTTTGGACCTATGCGCTGCCGTTGCTGTTCATGCTGGTCGGCGCTGCGTCGGGACTGACTTTCGCGGGAGACCCCGGAGCGGCTGTCGGAGCGGTTGCGGGGCTCATCGTGGCCTTGGGTATCTTGCGTTGGGCTGAAGCCCGGCTCAGCGATGCGGGGGAACTGCTGGTTTCCATGCGAATCAAAGATGTCGTTGTTCAATTGCACAGGAATGCAAAGGTATGAATACGCGTGGTTTGCTTTGTTTCTGGATGATGATGTTCGCGGTGACCGGGCATGCCCAGACCCGTGACTTGCCCGATTTCACTGAACTGGCCGAAAAGCAGGGGCCGGCCGTCGTCAACGTCAGCACCACTCAGGTCATCAAGGGGAACCGCCATCCCGGGTTCCAGTTCGACGAGGATGACCCCGCCTACGAGTTCTTTCGCCGCTTCATACCTCGTCAGATTCCGGGCATGCCGAGGGAATTCAGGAATCAGTCGCTCGGTTCTGGCTTCATCATTAGCGCCGACGGCTATGTGCTGACCAACGCACACGTCGTCGACGATGCCGACGAAGTGCTGGTCAAGCTTACCGACAAGCGGGAGTTCAAGGCCAAGGTCATCGGCAGTGATCGCCGAACCGACGTCGCCTTGATCAAGATCGAGGCGAGTGGCCTGCCCGTGGTCAAACTGGGCGATCCGGAACGCCTCAAGGTGGGCGAGTGGGTGGTGGCCATCGGATCGCCGTTCGGGTTCGACAGTTCGGTGACCGCGGGGATCGTCAGCGCCAAGGGGCGCTCGTTGCCCCAGGAGAACTTCGTTCCTTTTATTCAGACGGATGTGGCCATCAACCCCGGCAATTCCGGAGGCCCGCTGTTCAACATGCGAGGCGAGGTCGTCGGCATCAATTCACAGATCTATTCGCGTTCCGGCGGATACATGGGTGTTTCGTTTGCCATTCCGATCGATGTCGCCATGCAGGTGCAAGCTCAGTTGCGTTCGGGTGGCAAGGTCAATCGTGGACGCATCGGCGTCGCGATTCAGGAGGTCACCAAGGAACTTGCGGATACTTTTGGTCTGCCCAAGCCCCAAGGCGCGCTCGTCGCCTCCGTGGAGAAAGGTGCTCCGGCCGACAAGGCGGGCATAGAGGCAGGCGACGTCATTCTCAAGTTCGATGGCAAGGCGGTTGCCCAATCCAGCGACCTGCCGCGAATTGTCGGTTCGACCGCGCCCGGCGCGAAGGCGGTGGTTCAGGTCTGGCGCAAAAGCGGTACTCGCGATATCACGGTCACCGTGGCGGAGATGACCGACGAGAAAGCGGATTCGCGGCCGCGCAGGGGCGGGGGTGGCATCGAGAAAGGTACGCCGAACAAGCTCGGGTTGCTGTTGAGCGAGCCGTTGGCCGAACAGCGCAGGCAACTCGGCATCGACCATGGCTTGATAGTCGAAGACGTGCGGAACGGAGGTGTGCGCACGGACTTGAGAGCCGGCGATGTCATCCTTGCACTGGTCAGCAAGGGGGCTCAAACCGATATCCGCTCGGTCGAGCAGTTCAACGGCCTCTTGTCGAAGTTCGACAAGTCTTCGACCATTACCTTGCTGGTGCGCCGAGGCGATTCCCAGACCTTCATTACGATCAAGGGGGTCGGGGACAAGTGAGCGATTCGCCACGGCTGACCTTCTACAGCCGGGCGTATTGCCATCTCTGCGATGACATGCTCGCAGCGCGGGACTTTGCGCGGCGAGCTTGTTTTCGAGGTTCAGGTGCCTAATGTCGATGCCGAGCCGGAACTGGCGCGGAAATGCAATGATCTCGTGCCCGTACTGTCTGGCGGGACGG
>CAYXZX010000012.1:0-33261 GCA_964469455.1 uncultured Rhodocyclaceae bacterium
CGGGCGTGCCGGGCCGGCGTCGGCCGCGTGCACTTCCTCGACTATCGCGCCGACGGCGCCATGCTCATGGAGTTCTTCACCCGCGAGGGCATCGGCACGGTCCTGACCAGCACGCCGCTCGCCCACCTGCGCGAGGCGACGCACGAGGATGTCGGCGGCATCCTGGCGCTGATCGCGCCGCTGGAGGCCGACGGCACGCTGGTGAGGCGCGGGCGCGAGCGGCTGGAAATGGAGATTGATCGTTTCTCGGTGCTGGATCTCGATGGCGTCATCGTCGGTTGCGCGGCGCTTTATCCGATCTCGGCGACCAAGGGCGAGCCGAAATCGGCGGAACTGGCCTGTCTGGCGGTGATACCGGAGTACCGTCGCGGCGGCTATGGCGACCAGTTGCGCAAGCATATCGAGGCGCGCGCCGTGCGCCTGAAGATCAAGCGCCTGTTCGTCCTGACAACGCGCACCGCCCACTGGTTCATCGAGCGCGGTTTCGGCGAGACGACGGTGGACGCCCTGCCGGCGGCCAAGCGCGACCTCTACAACCTGCAACGGCGCTCCAAGGTGCTGGCAAAAGTGCTTTGAAAGTCAGCCGCGGCGGTACGCTGCCAGACGCTAGAATTCGACCTTTGCAACCCCGGAGAACAAGTTTATGGCCCGCATGGTGAATTGCGTTAAGCTCGGCCGCGAGGCGGAAGGCATGGACTTTCCGCCCATGCCCGGCGAACTCGGCAAGCGCCTGTTCGAGAACGTGTCGAAGGAAGCGTGGCAGCAGTGGATACGCTACCAGACGATGCTGATCAACGAGAACCGCCTGAACCTGGCGGACGCTCGTGCCCGCCAATACCTGGCGGAACAGGTGGAGAAACACTTCTTCGGCGACGGCGCGGCGGCAATCGCCGGCTACGTACCGCCGCAATCCTGATCACCCTGATTAAGCCTGCAACGTCCTGACGCCCTCCGGCGTCGCCAGCAGCAGCAGATCGGCGGGGCGTCGGGCGAACAGGCCGTTGGTGACCACGCCGACGATCTGGTTGATCGCGGCCTCCACTCCGGCCGGATCGGCGATGGCCAGACCATGGACGTCGAGGATGACGTTGCCGTTGTCGGTGACGAAGCCTTCACGCAGCCTGGGCTGGCCGCCGAGCTTCACCAGTTCGCGCGCGACATGGGCGCGCGCCATCGGGATCACTTCCACCGGCAGTGGGAACCTGCCGAGCGTATCGACCAGCTTGCTCTGATCGCAGACGCAGATGAACTTGTCCGCCACGGCGGCGACGATCTTCTCGCGCGTCAGCGCGCCGCCGCCACCCTTGATCATGGCCAGACCGGCGTTGATCTCGTCGGCGCCGTCGACATAGATGGGCATGCTGGTGACCTCGTTGAGGTCGAGTACCCTGATACCGTGGCTTTCCAGCCGCTTCCTGGTCGCCTCGGAACTGGCGACGGTCGCGGCCAGACGGTCCCTGATTTTCGCCAGTTCGTCGATGAAGAAATTCGCCGTCGAACCGGTGCCGACACCGACAATGCTCCCGGCCGGCACATGGGTGGCGACGTAGTCGGCTGCCGCCCTGGCGACCGCCTGCTTGAGTTCGTCCTGCGTCATCAAGTTCTCCTGAGTCTCCTGAATTCGTCGGCATCGAAGTATAGCGGTCGACAAATGTCGTCGTTGGGCGACAGGTGCGCCCTGAATATCGCCGAACGTAGGATTCGGCTCGCATCAAAAAGTTAAGAAAAGGCAAACCCGCCGAAAGGCGGGGACGCAAAGCGATGGGCCTAACGCAGGAATGCCACGGTCGCCACGCTGCCAACTGCGTCCATTGCCTCCGATTGAAGCACAGCGCACGTCCAGTGCAATTGGAGGAATCATGAAGCGTTTTTTCAGCCGACTTCCGGCACTGCTGTTGCCGGTATTGCTGACTTTCGGCGGTGTGGCGCAGGCGGCGCCGACCGATCGCCCTTTCCCTTCGGTTCGTATCGACCAGCCGGTCCGCGGCGAGGCGGCCATCCGCGCGCTCGGGGCGACCTTGCCGGCCGTGGCGGAGTGGTATGGCAAGTCACCGGCGGAGTTTGCAAGGCTGATCCGGCAGGACGCCGATCTCTGGCTGGACACCCGTGGCCGCGCATACTTCGTGGACGAGGGCATGGCCACACGCGAGCAAGGCATCACCGCGAACGGCACCATCACGACCACGGCAACCTCGATTCCGCTCGATCAGACCTTCCTGCTGCACAGTCGGCCGGGCGCCAACCGCACCATCTACCTGAACTTTGTCGGTGGCACCGTGACCGGGACCGCCTGGAACGCAAGCTACGGCATCAGCACCATCGTTGCCGCGCCCTACGACATCGATGGCAATCCGTCATCGTTCAGCACGACGGAACTGCAGAACATTCAGTCGATCTGGCAAAGGGTGGCCGAGGACTACGCGCCCTTTGATGTGGATGTCACGACCGAACTGCCGCTACCGGGAGCGCTGACGCGCACCTCGTCGAGCGACCTGACGTTCGGCACGACCGTCATGATTTCACGCGACTGGGTGCCCGGTGGCTGCGGTTGCGGCGGCTTCGCCTACCTGGGCGTGTTCGACGACACCAGCGAGTACTACAAGCCGGCCTGGGTCTTCCTTGACCACCTCGGGAATGGCAACGAGAAGTACGTCGCCGAAGCGATCTCGCATGAAGCCGGCCACAACTTCGGCCTGAATCACGACGGTTACAACGACGGCACCACGTCGACCAGCTACTACGCGGGCGGCGGTAACTGGGCGCCGATCATGGGCGTCGGCTATTACAAGGCCGTGACGCAGTGGAGCAAGGGCGAGTATCCCTACGCCACCAACAAGGAGGATGACCTCGCGGTAATGCAGGTTTATGGCCTGCCGTTGCGCACCGACGATCATGGCAACGACTTCGCCACGGCGACGGCGCTCGCAAGCGCGTCCGCGAATGGCATCCAGAATCTTTCCGGGACCGGCGTCATCCAGACGCGCAGCGATGTCGACGTCTTCCGGCTGGCGAGTGGCGCCGGCCTGATCACGCTGAACGTGTCGCCGTTCGAGAAGGGGCCGAACCTCGACATCGGCATCGCCCTGTACGACGGCAGCGGCAACCTGTTGGCGTCGTCGACCCCGTCCGATCGCCTGAGCGCCGGCGTCTCCGTCGCGAATGCGGCGGCAGGCGTCTATTACCTCGTCGTGGATGGCACCGGCAACGGCGATCTCGTGACGGGCTACTCCGATTACGCGAGCCTCGGCATGTACATGATCACCGGAACGGCGCCGGATGTCGGGGTGCCTTCCGGTTCACCGCCCGTCGCGCAGCTGTCGGCGACGCCGGTCTCGGGTACCGCGCCGCTGGTCGTGGCGTTTTCCAGCAACGGCTCCTACGACCCCGACGGCACTGCCCTGACCTACGCCTGGAACTTCGGTGACGGCGGCACCTCGAATGTCGCCAACCCTGGCCACACCTATGCGGCTGCGGGAACCTACGTCGCAACGCTGGTCGTCACGGATGGCAGCGGCTTGAGCAGTTCGCCTGTCTCGACGAGCATCTCGGTGGCGCCTGCGCCGGTCGTGAGCATGCACGTCGCCAACATCGCGATGGCGCTGTCGGTCAAGGGCAAGAACGCCCAGGCGACGGCGACCGTGACGGTGACGGACAGCGCCGGCCTGCCGGTCAGCGGCGCGACTGTCAGCGGCCAATGGAGCGGTATCATCAACAAGACGGTGAGCGGCACCACGGGCACGAACGGCAGCGTCGTTCTGAACAGCGGCTCGACCAGCAAGAATGGCACCTTCACCTTTACCGTCACCGGCATCAGCCGTAGCGGCTACACCTACGATTCATCGACCAATACGGAGACGAGCGACTCGATCGTGCGTTAAGCTGGTGCGCGTGGAAGATGCGCGCATCCTGAAAACAGCGGACGGGGCCGTGATCGCCTACCGGCGATGGCGGCCCGCGGCGTCTACGGGACCGCGCCGAACCGTGGTCGCGCTCCACGGCCTGGCCAGCAACATGACGCGCTGGGCGGAGTTCGCGGCGGCGACGCGGCTCGCCGAATCCTGGGACATCCTTCGCATCGATCTGCGCGGGCACGGCGATTCCTTGTATCGCGGCCGGGTCGGCATGGATGTCTGGTGCGCGGACCTGGCGGCCTTGTTGCGGCAGGAGCAGGTATCGTCCGCCTTGCTGGTCGGCCATTGCCTGGGTGCGAACCTGGCGCTCTGGTTCGCGCACCACGAGCCGACGCGCGTTGCCGGGCTCGTGCTGATCGAGCCGATGTTCCGCCAGGCACTGGTCGGCGAACCGGGTCGTGCAGCACGGCTGCGCCCTCTCATCGCCGCCGTGGTGCCGCCGTTGCGACTGCTCGCTGCCCTGGGTCTGTATCGCCGCCATCTTGTTCCGCTCGACCTGATGGAACTCGACCGCGAGGCGCGGGCCGCGATGGCTCGCACTGGGGGAAAGTTCCCCGAAGCGCGCTATGCATCGATACGCGAAGATTTGCGCAGCCTGCCGTTGTCCATCTATCTGCAGGACTTGCTCGCGGTCACCGGCCCGGTGCCCGGGCTCTCAACGATTTCGGTACCGACGCTGGCGCTGCTGTCGCAGGGCACTTCGTTTACCGATCCTGAGATCACGGCGCGAGAACTTGCCTTGCTGCCCGATGGTCATATTGATCGCCTGAACGCTCGCCACTGGATTCCGACCGAGCAGCCGGAGGCGATGCGTCGTGCCATCGAAGACTGGTGCGAGGAGCACTTCGACCGCTAGGAAAGAGGGTGGCCACGCATCGCGGCGTGTCACCGCGACTGACTTCCACGATCGGGCGGCGACTATAATTCTCCCTTTGCATATCGGTGGTTCATCATGGCAATCGTCACGCTTTCCCGCTTTCTCATCGAAGAGGAGCGAAACAAGCAGGTCATCTGTTCCGACCTGCGCTTCCTGGTCGAAATCGTTTCGCGCGCCTGCAAGGCGATCTCGATCGCCATCGGCAAGGGCAATCTTGCCGGCGTGCTCGGCGGCGCCGGCACGGACAACGTGCAGGGCGAGGCGCAGAAGAAACTCGACGTCATCTCCAACGAGATCCTGCTCGAGGCCAACGAGTGGGGCGGGCATCTCGCCGCCATGGCCTCCGAGGAAATGGAGGATCCGCACCTGATCCCGCACCGGTATCCCAAGGGCGAATACCTCCTGGTGTTCGATCCGCTCGACGGCTCGTCGAACATCGACGTCAATATTTCCGTCGGCACCATTTTTTCCGTGTTGCGCTGCCCGGACGGAGTGCCGGCGGTCGACGACAAGGCGTTTCTCCAGCCCGGCACGCGGCAGGTGTGTGCCGGGTTCGCGGTATACGGACCGACCACGCTACTGGTGCTGACCTTCGGCGACGGCGTGCACTGCTTCACGCTGGACCGCGAGTTCGGCCACTTCGTGCTGACGCAGGAGAACATCCGCATTCCCGAGGACACCAGGGAGTTTGCGATCAACATGTCGAACGCGCGCTTCTGGGAGCCCCCGGTCGAGCGCTATGTCGACGAACTGCTGGCCGGCAAGGACGGCCCGCGCGGCAAGGACTTCAACATGCGCTGGGTGGCATCGATGGTTGCTGACGTCTTTCGCATCCTTACGCGCGGCGGCGTCTTCCTGTACCCGCTGGACAGCAAGATGAAGGAAAAGGGCGGCAAGCTGCGCCTGATGTACGAAGCCAATCCGATGGCGATGATCGTCGAGCAGGCCGGCGGTGTTGCCAGCACGGGCCGGCAGCGGATCCTCGACATCCGACCGACTTCGCTGCACCAGCGCGTGCCGGTCATCCTCGGCTCGAAGAACGAGGTCGAGCGGGTTGTCGGCTATCACCGAGAATGACAAAACAGGGAAGGCGGCCACGCTGCCGGGCGTGACCTGACCGGCCGCGGGTTGCTTTGGGGAGGCGCGAGGATGGCGCAACAGGAAGTCGAACAACTGGTCGCGGCCTGGGACGCCTTCTGCGACAGGCTCAAGGCCACGGGGCGCATCCCGCTGGAAGCGGACGTTCCGGATCGGCCGCGGGATCGCGCGGCCGGATTCCAGCAACTGGCGCGCAATTTCTCGCTGGCACTGCAGTTCTGTCACGAGTACCGCGATCCGCAGTTCCCGGAGTTGGCGCGCTACTTCGATCCTACGCGCAAGCAGGGTGGCGACAATTCCGACTGTGTCTATGTCGGGGCGCAGGTCAATGGCACCGATACGTACCGGATCTGGGGCAATCGCGGCAGTGCCCGCTATTTCTCCGTGGTTGCGGTAGAAACCGGCAAGACGCCCTGGGGCGGACGGGTGGCGCATACCCTGTTCGGCCATCAGATCAAGACCGAGCCGGACGGCAGTTTCGAGCTCTGGGTGGGGCCGGATCCGCGACCGGGCAACTGGCTGCCGACGACGGCGAATACCTTCCGCATCACCTTTCGCCAGTACTTTGCCGACTGGGAAGTCGAGCGACCGATGCGTGCCCAGATCGACCGGGTTGACGGACCCGAGGTGGCGCCGCCGCTGCTCTCGCCCGCGGCGCTGGCGCGGGACCTGCTCGACGCGGCCGACTGGCTGGGTGCGTCCGTCGCCTATTGGCCCGAGATGCTGTCCCGCTGGAAGCCTCATCGCAATCAGTTCCTGTCCTACTGGCAACTCGAAAAGAACGCGATCGATGCCACGCCCGGCGGCGATCCGCTGGTGTGCTATTGGGCGCTTGCGCCGGACGAGGCGCTGGTGATCAGGGTCGTGCCGCCGAAGGACTGCGTGTACTGGGGCGTCGAGTTCGGTAACACGTGGTGGGAAACGATGGACTATCGTTACCGGCTGTCCAACACCAACATGCACTATGCGGTGCGGGAGGACGACGGCGAGTTGATCGTCGTGGTCGCCCACGAGGATCCCGGGGTGCCCAACTGGCTCGACTGTTCCGGTTTTTCCGCCGGCTACGTCACGTTCCGCTGGATGCTTTCGGCCGAACAGCCGGTGCCGCAGGCGCGTCAACTGCCCTTGGCGGACTTGTTCGAATCACTGCCGGCCGGCACGCGCCGCATGTCCCCGGAAGGACGGCGGGAACAGCTGGCGATTCGCCGTCGCGGTGTCAATTGCCGCTTCGGCTACTGAACCTCTGGATCGGAGGGAACAGATGAGTGCACGACCGATTCCGTGGCAGCCGCCGCCACGGCCCGAGTGGCTGGCCCGCTTCAACGCCGAGGGTCTCCACACCGATCTTCGCAGCCTCGTGCCGCTGCAGGCCGACGAACTGATCGCGACCGCACGCCGGGCCACCGGCTTCACCGATTTTGGCGACGACCGCTGGCGCGAGCCCTTCGAGGTCTTGCTGAAGGCGCTGGAGGACGAGGCGGAACTGAACTATTTCGGCCGGTTGATGACGCGCAACGACCTCCTGGTCTGGCTGCAGGCGCTGCTCGGGGTCGAGGCCGCGTTTCGCGAGCATCCCGAAATCGCCGACGAAGTGATCGACCGCCCCGTGATCATTGCCGGACTATCGCGTTCGGGGACTTCGATCCTGTTCGAGTTGCTGTCCATGGATCCGCGTTTCGGTTCGCCCCTTCACTGGGAAATGATGTTTCCTTATCCGCCGCCGGAAAAGGCGACCTATCACGACGATCCGCGTATCGAGCGTTGCCAGCACCTGATCGGGCAATGGACGCGAGTGGCGCCGACCTATGCCACCATGCACGAGACCGACGCGCGTCTGCCGAACGAATGCATCATCGCCCAGGCCTGCTCGTTCGTCAGCGAGTACATCCCGTTCCTGTTCCAGGTGCCGAGCTACATGGCCTGGCTGGGCAGCAGTGCGGATTGGGAATATCCCTATGTCCTGTACCGGCGCATGCTGCAGATCTGGCAGTGGCACAATCCGCGGCAGCGCTGGTTGCTGAAAGCGCCGTCGCATCTCAACTACCTGCCCACGCTGTTCAAGGTCTTTCCCGACGCACGGGTGGTGCTGACCCATCGCGACCCGCTGAAGGCCCAGGCTTCGGTGGCCAATTTGGCCGGCACCTTCTACTGGATGCGCAGCGACAAGCCCATGGACGTGGCCGCTTTCGAGGGTTTGCTTTCCCCGGAGCACATGGCGGCACGCCTCGATCGGGTCATCGACTGGCTCGAGGCGGGAGCGATTCCGCGTGAACAGTGTGCCAACTCGCTATATGCGGACCTGGTCGATCAGCCCCTCGAAGCGATCCGTCGGATCTACCGGCAGATCGGCCTGGGTTTGACACCCGAGGTGGAGCGGGAAATGATCCGCTATCTGGAGGACAAGCCCCAGGGCAAGTTTGGCGTCCATCAATACGCCGTGGGCGAGAGTGACGAAACGCGGGGCAAGCGGGCCTGTTTTCGGCGTTACCAGCAGTATTTCAGTGTTCCGGACGAAAACTAGGCCCGCTTGCCCTGGCGCGGGACGCGGGCTTCCGAAGATCGACTCGGCTTCGGGGCACCTCCGGACTACTTCCTGCGCGGCGCCGGCAGGTCGGTGCAACTGCCGTGGGCGACTTCGGCGGCGAGGCCGACGGTTTCGCCCAGCGTCGGGTGCGGGTGGATGGTCTTGCCGATGTCCACGGCATCGGCGCCCATCTCGATGGCCAGCGCGATTTCGCCGATCATGTCGCCTGCGCCAGGTCCGACGATGCTGCCGCCGACCACGCGATGCGTTTCGGCGTCAAAGACCAGCTTGGTGAAGCCGTAGTCGGCGCCATTGGCGATGGCGCGGCCTGACGCGGCCCAGGGGAACCTGGCAACCTCGACCTTGCGGCCGGCCTTCTTCGCCTCGTCCTCACCCAAGCCCACCCAGGCGACTTCGGGGTGGGTATAGGCGACGCCCGGAATCACGCTGGCATCGAAGTGCGATTTCTGGCCGGCGGCGGCCTCGGCTGTAACGTGGGCTTCATGCACGGCCTTGTGGGCAAGCATGGGTTGGCCGACGATATCGCCAATCGCAAATATGTGCGGCACGTTGGTGCGCATCTGCGAGTCGACCGGGATGAAGCCGCGCTCGCTGACGGCCACGCCCGCCTTGTCCGCACCAATCTTCAGGCCGTTCGGACTGCGCCCGGCGGACTGCAGCACCAGGTCGTAGCGCTGGGCTTCGGCTGGCGCGTTGTCGCCCTCGAACCTGACCCAGATGCCGTCAGGCTTGGCCTCGGCGCTGGCGGTCTTCGTCTTCAACATGATCCTGTCGAAGCGGGAAGCGTTCTGCTTTTCCCAGACCTTGACCAGGTCGCGGTCCGGGCCCTGCATCAGGCCGTCGAGCATCTCGACCACGTCCACCTTGGCGCCGAGCGTTGAATACACCGTCGCCATTTCTAGGCCGATGATGCCGCCGCCGATCACCAGCATGCGCTGCGGCACCTGGCGCAGTTCCAATGCGCCGGTCGAGTCCACGATGCGCTCGTCCTTCGGCAGGAAGGGCAGGTGCACGGCCGCCGAGCCGGCGGCGATGATGCACTTCCGGAACCTGATGACTTTCTTCGCGCCGGTCTTGTCCTGCGCGCTGCCCGTCGTCTCCTCGACTTCGAGATGGTGCGCGTCGAGGAAGTGGCCGTAGCCGCGCACGATGTCGACCTTGCGGCCCTTGGCCATGCCGGCGAGGCCCGTGGTCAGCTTGCCCACCACCTTGGCCTTGTGCGCGCGCAGCTTGTCGATGTCGACCTTGGGGGCGGCGAAGCTGATGCCGAGGTCGCCGGCATGTGTCGCTTCCTCCATCACCGCCGCGACGTGCAGCAGCGCCTTCGAGGGGATGCAGCCGACGTTGAGGCAGACGCCGCCAAGTGTCGCGTAGCGTTCCACCAGCACGGTCTTCATGCCCAGGTCGGCGGACCGGAAGGCGGCCGAATAGCCGCCGGGACCGGCGCCGAGCACCAGCATCTCGGTTTCGATGTCGGCCTTGCCCGCGTAGCTGCCCGCAGGAAAAGTCAGTGGTGGCGGCACGCCGACAGCCGGTGCCGTAGGGGGCGCGGCAGCCGGCTTGGCAGCGGCAGCGGCGGCTGCGGACTCCAGCACGACGACGACGCTGCCTTCGGAGATCCTGTCGCCGAGCTTGACCTTCACTTCCTTGACGACGCCTGCGGCGGAGCTCGGCACATCCATGGTCGCCTTGTCGGATTCAAGCGTCACCAGCGGCGCTTCGGCCTCGACGGTGTCGCCCGGCTTGACGTGGATTTCGATGACCGGCACGTCCTTGAAGTCGCCGATGTCGGGGACCTTGACTTCGAGGGCGCTCATAGCATCACCCTCCGGAAGTCGCCGAGCAGTTGCGCCAGATATGCGTTGAAGCGCGTCGCCAGCGCACCGTCGATGACGCGGTGGTCGGCGGAGAGCGACAGCGGCACCGTCAGGCGTGGCACGAATTGCTTGCCGTCCCACACCGGCTTCATGCTCGACTTGCTGACGCCGAGAATCGCTACTTCGGGCGCATTGACGATAGGCGAGAACGAGGTGCCGCCGATGCCGCCGACGGACGAAATGGTGAACGTCGCCCCCTGCATGTCGGCGGGGCCGAGCTTGCCTTCGCGCGCCTTCCTGGCGAGATCGGAAGTCTCCTGCGCGATCTCGACGACGCCCTTCTGGTCGGCGTTCTTCAGCACCGGCACCATCAGGCCGTTGGGCGTGTCGGCGGCGAAGCCGATGTGCCAGTAGTTCTTGAAGACCTGGTTTTCGCCGTCGAGCGACGAGTTGAGGTCTGGGTACTTCTTCAGCGCGGCAACGACGGCCTTGATGATGAAGGCGAGCATGGTGAGCTTGATCCCGGCCTTCTCGTTCTCTTCGTTCAACTGGACGCGCAGTGCTTCCAGGTCGGTGATGTCGGCATCCTCGTGGTAAGTGACCGCCGGGATCATCACCCAGTTGCGCGCGAGGTTGGGGCCGGAAATCTTCTTGATGCGCGACAGCGGTTTGACCTCGATGGGGCCGAACTTGGCGAAGTCGACCTGCGGCCAGGGCAGCAAGTCGAGGCCAGAACCAGAAGTCAGCCGTGGCGGCACGCCGCCGGCGGCAGTCGCGCCAGTCATCACGCCCTTGACGAAGTTCTGCACGTCGGCCTGGGTGATGCGACCCTTCGGTCCGGTGCCGGGGACCTTTGCCACATCGACGCCCAGTTCGCGTGCGAAGGCGCGCACCGATGGGCTGGCATGGGCCTTGATGCCGCCCTCTGCGGCCAGCATCTCGGCAGGCGTCGGCATGCTGATGGCCGGCGGCGCGGTGATCGGCTCGGCTTCGGTGGGGCGCAGGTCGCAGACCTCGCCCGAGGGGGCGGGTGCGGCAACGGCGGGCGTAGCAGCCGGTGT
Source organism: uncultured Rhodocyclaceae bacterium (assembly GCA_964469455.1). Taxonomy (GTDB): domain Bacteria; phylum Pseudomonadota; class Gammaproteobacteria; order Burkholderiales; family Rhodocyclaceae; genus Fen-999. Next base: position 11,310 of record CAYXZX010000012.1, read on the forward strand.
CGGCGCTGCCGCCGGGGCCGGCACGGCAGCGGCGGGTTGCACAGCGGGTACGACGGCCACCGTGGCCGCAGCTTCCAGCACGACCACCACGCTGCCTTCGGAAACCTTGTCGCCGAGCTTGACCTTGACTTCCCTGACCACGCCGCCGGCGGAACTCGGCACATCCATGGTCGCCTTGTCGGATTCGAGCGTGACCAGCGGCGCTTCCGCCTCCACCGTGTCGCCCGGCTTGACGTGGATCTCGATGACCGGCACGTCCTTGAAGTCGCCGATGTCGGGTACTTTGACGTCCATGGTCACACCCCCACCGGATTCGGCTTGTTGGGATCGAGGCCGTACTTCTTCAGCGCCTCGGCAACCTTGGCCGGCTTGACCTGGCCGTCCTCGGCGAGCGCGCGCAGCGCCGCGACGGCGATCCAGTGGCGATCGACCTCGAAGAAACTGCGCAATTGCTCGCGCGTGTCGGAACGGCCGAAGCCGTCGGTGCCGAGCACCGTGTAGCGGCGGCCGTCGAGCGTCACGAAGGGACGGATCTGCTCGGCGTACATGCGGATGTAGTCGGTGGCAGCCACCACCGGGCCGCGCGTGTCGGCCAGCTTGCTCGCCACGTGGCACAGCTTCTTCGGTTCTTCCGGATGCAGCAGCTGGTGGCGCACGCAGTTGTGGCCGTCGCGCGCCAGCTCGTTGAACGAAGGACAGGACCAGAGGTCGGCCTCGACGCCCCAGTCGTTCCTGAGCATGTCGGCGGCGGCGATGGCCTCGCGGAAGATGACGCCCGAGCCCATCAGCTGCACGCGCGGGCCATTGCTGCTGGCACCCTTCCTGAACAGGTACATGCCCTTGAGGATGTCCTGTTCGACTCCTGCGGGCATTTCCGGATGTTCGTAGTTCTCGTTCATCACCGTCAGGTAATAGAACACGTCCTCCTGCTCGGTGACCATGCGCCGTAGGCCATCCTGGACGATGACCGCCAGCTCGTAGGCGAACGTCGGGTCGTAAGAGAGGCAGTTGGGAATCGTTGCGGCAAGCACGTGCGAGTGGCCGTCCTCGTGCTGCAGGCCCTCGCCGTTGAGGGTGGTGCGCCCGGAGGTACCACCGACCAGGAAACCGCGCGCCCGCGAGTCGCCCGCCGCCCAACACAGGTCCATCGTCCGCTGCAGGCCGAACATCGAATAGAAGATGTAGAACGGCAGCATCTGTACGCCATGCGTCGAGTACGACGTCGCTGCCGCCATCCAGTCCGCCATGGCGCCGGCCTCGTTGATGCCTTCCTGCAGGATCTGGCCGTCCTTCGATTCCTTGTAGAACATCAGCTGGTCGGCGTCCTGCGGCACGTAGGCCTGGCCCTGCTGGTTCCAGATGCCGAACTGGCGGAACATGCCTTCCATGCCGAAGGTGCGCGACTCGTCGGGCACGATGGGCACGATGCGCTTGCCGAGCGCCTTGTCCCGCAGCAGCGTGTTGAGGATGCGCACGAAGGCCATGGTGGTCGAGATCTCGCGGCCGGCGCCCGTTGCCTTGAGCTGTGCGTCGAAGGCCGAGAGCTCGGGAACCGGCAGGGGCTCGACCTTGCGCCGCCGCTGCGGCAGGTAGCCGCCCAGCGCCTGGCGATGCTCGTGCATGTATTTGAGTTCGGGCGAGTCCTCGGCGAACTTCAGGTAAGGCAGCTTCTCGAGTTCGTCGTCGCTGACCGGCACTTTGAAGCGGTCGCGGAATGCCTTGAGCGATGTGGTGCCCATTTTTTTCTGCTGGTGGGTGATGTTCTGCGCCTCGCCCGATTCACCCATGCCATAGCCCTTGATGGTCTTGGCGAGAACGACGGTCGGCTGGCCGGTGTGTTCGACAGCGGCCTTGTAGGCGGCGTAGACCTTGTGCGGATCGTGGCCGCCGCGATTGAGCCGCCAGATGTCGTCGTCCGTCCAGCTGGCGACCATGGCCTTCAGGTCCGGCGTGTTGAAGAAGTGCTCACGCACGTAGGCGCCGTCCTTCGACTTGAAGGTCTGGTAGTCGCCGTCCACGCATTCCATCATGCGGCGGCGCAAGTGGCCGTGCTTGTCCTGGGCCAGCAGCGGATCCCAGTAACTGCCCCAGATCACCTTGATGACGTTCCAGCCGGCGCCGCGGAAATCGGCTTCGAGTTCCTGGATGATCTTGCCGTTGCCCCGCACCGGGCCGTCGAGGCGCTGCAGGTTGCAGTTCACGACGAAGACCAGATTGTCGAGCTTCTCGCGGCCGGCCATGCCGATCGCGCCCATCGACTCCGGTTCGTCCATCTCGCCGTCGCCCATGAAGGCCCAGACCTTGCGATTGGCCGTGTCGGCCAGTTTGCGGTCATGCAAATACTTCGTGAAGCGCGCCTGGTAGATCGCCTGCAGCGGGCCGAGACCCATCGACACCGTCGGGAACTGCCAGAAGTCCGGCAGCAGCCAGGGATGCGGGTAGGACGGAATGCCCTGGCCATCGACCTCCTGCCGGAAGCCGTCGAGCATCGCTTCGTCGAAGCGGCCGAGCAGGAAGGCGCGGGCATAGACACCGGGCGCCGAGTGACCCTGGAAGAAAATCAGGTCGCCGCCATGGTTCTCGCCGGGCGCATGCCAGAAGTGCTGGAAGCCGACGTCGTAAAGCGTCGCCGCCGAGGCGAAGCTGGCGATGTGGCCGCCGAGGTTGGAATCGCCCCTGTTGGCGCGCAGCACCATGGCCAGGGCGTTCCAGCGCACGTAGGCGCGGATGCGGTTCTCGATCGCATAGTCGCCGGGCGCGCGGGCCTGGCGATCGGCGGGGATGGTGTTGATGTAGTCGGTATTGGCCGAGTAGGGCAGATTGATGCCGGCGCGTTGGCCAAGGGCGATCAGCTTCTCGATCAGGTAGTGGGCGCGTTCGGGACCTTCCTGCTCGATCACGGCCTCGAGGGCGTCGAGCCATTCACGGGTCTCCTGGGGATCGGCATCCACATGCGCCAGTCCGGGCTCGGACATGGTGGTCTCCTCTGGTCAGAGTTGTCGTGTTCCCTTCCGCCGGATAGGCAGCAGGGAGTTTTTTCATGAAGCTTAGACCTGCCGGGTAGGCAGGTCGAATCATCATGTTTCGTATCATAAAATAACATTTTATATCTTGCAATATGTGCTTTCGTTGATGACAGTGGCTGAAGTGCGGTGGTAAGTTAGCGCAGGAGGTGAACAGAGCATGTTCCAGGTTCGCATTCACGGTCGGGGCGGTCAGGGGGTGGTCACTGCCGCGGAGATGCTGTCCATCGCCGCCTTCGAGGAGGGGCGGCATGCGCAGGCGTTTCCCAGTTTCGGCTCGGAGCGTACCGGTGCCCCGGTGGTGGCGTTCTGCCGCATCGACGACAAGGAGATCCGGTTGCGCGAGCCGATCATGGCGCCGGACGCGTTGATCATCCAGGACCCCACGCTGCTGCATCAGGTCGATGTCTTCGCCGGCATGAAGGCCGACGGTTATCTGCTGATCAACACCGGGAAGACGTTCGAGCAACTTGGTCTGGCCGATTTCGTGAGCGGCCGGCGCGGCGAACACCTATGCACCGTGCCCGCGACCGAGATCGCATTGCGTCATGTCGGCCGCCCGGTGCCGAACGTGCCCCTGCTGGGCGGTTTTGCCGCCCTCTCCGGCATGATCAGGCTGGAATCGGTGGTCATGGCCATCAACGACAAGTTCTCGGGCAAGGTGGCGGCGGGCAATATCGCCGCGGCCACCGAAGCGTTCAATCTCGTGCGCAAGCGCATGGAGGAACTTACGCATGCTTAAGCAAACGGAAGGCTCGCGCGCCGTCGCCGAGGCCGTGGCGCTATGCCGGCCGGAGGTGATCTGCGCCTACCCGATTTCGCCGCAAACCCACATCGTCGAGGCGCTTGGCGAGATGGTGAAGGACGGCTCGCTCGCGCCTTGCGAGTTCATCAACGTCGAATCGGAATTCGCCGCCATGTCGGTGGCCATCGGTTCCTCGGCGGCCGGCGCACGCACCTACACGGCGACGGCATCGCAGGGGCTGCTGTTCATGGCCGAGGCGGTGTACAACGCCTCCGGCCTCGGCCTGCCGATCGTCATGACGGTGGCCAATCGCGCGATCGGCGCGCCGATCAACATCTGGAATGATCACTCGGATGCGTTGTCGCAGCGTGATTCGGGCTGGCTGCAGATCTTCGCCGAGACCAACCAGGAGGCGCTCGATCTGCACATCCAGGCCTTCCGCCTGGCCGAGGAACTCAGCCTGCCGATCATGGTCTGCATGGACGGTTTCATCCTCACCCACGCCTACGAGCGCGTCGACATGCCGACACAGGAGCAGGTGGATGCCTACCTGCCGAAATACGAGCCGCGTCAGGTGCTCGATCCGGCCGAGCCGGTGTCGATCGGCGCCATGGTCGGCCCCGAGGCTTTCATGGAAGTGCGCTACCTCGCGCATGCCAAACAGATGGAAGCGCTGAAACTGATTCCGGGCTATGCCGCCGAGTTCCGCAAGGTCTTCGGGCGCGACTCGGGCGGCCTGGTGCACACCTACAAGGCGGACGATGCCGAGACCATCGTGGTGGCGATGGGCTCGGTGCTGGGCACCATCAAGGATGTTATCGACGAGATGCGTCAGGCCGGCCACAAGATCGGCGTGCTCGGCATCACCCTGTTCCGGCCGTTTCCGATCGCCCAGGTGCGCGACGCGCTGCACGGCGCGCAGCGCGTCGTGGTGCTGGAAAAGAGCCTGGCGGTCGGGCTGGGCGGAATACTCGCCACCAACGTGCGCATGGCGCTTTCCGCCCTGCCGATCGATGTCTATACGGTGGTCGCGGGCATTGGCGGCCGGCCGATCACCATGCGCTCGCTGCATGCCCTGTTCCGCAAGGCCGAGCGGGACGACATCGACCCGGTGACGTTCCTGGACCTCAACCGCGAAGTGGTGGACAAGCAGATGGCGCGCGAGCGAAGCACGCGTCGCTCCGGCCCGGCGGCGGAAGCGATATTGCGCGATATCGGTGTCGTCGCCGCGAAAGTGGCACAGGAGGCGCCATGAGTTTTCAACCCGTCAAGTTCTACCAGACCGGCACGTTCACCGTCGGCAATCGTCTCCTGCCCCCGGAGGAGCGCAGCGTGCAATCGCAGGCGCGGCGCTTCAACTCGATCAACTCGGGACATCGCGCCTGCCAGGGCTGCGGCGAGGCGCTGGGCGCCCGCTACGCCGTCGACGCGGCGATGGAAGCCGCCAACGGCCAACTGATCTGCGCCAACGCCACCGGCTGCCTCGAGGTGTTCTCGACGCCGTATCCGGAAACGTCCTGGCAGGTACCATGGATCCATTCGTTGTTCGGCAACACGGCGGCGGTGGCGACCGGCATCGCCGCGGCGCTGAAGGTGAAGAAGCTGAAGGGGGAGCAGCGCGACATCCGCGTCGTCGCCCAGGGTGGCGATGGGGGCACCACGGACATCGGTTTCGGCTGCCTGTCGGGCATGTTCGAGCGCAACGACGACGTGCTCTACATCTGCTACGACAACGGCGGCTACATGAACACCGGCATCCAGCGTTCGTCGGCAACGCCGCCGGCCGCGCGCACGGCGACCACCATGGCCGTCGGCTCCGAGCCAGGCAATGTGTTCGGCCAGGGCAAGTTCCTGCCAGCCATCGCCATGGCGCATGAGATTCCCTACGTGGCGACGGCGACAGTCGCCGACCTGCGCGACCTCGAGGCGAAAGTGAGGCGCGCCATGGCGTTCCAGGGGGCGCGCTACATTCATATCCTGGTTCCCTGCCCGCTCGGCTGGGGAACAGCCTCGCACGAGACCATCCACATTGCCCGGCTGGCCAAGGAGACCGGCATTTTCCCGGTGTTCGAGGCGGAATACGGCGAGGTGAAGTCAGTCCTGCCGATACGCCGGCCATTGCCGGTCGAGGAATACCTGAAGCCACAAAAGCGCTACGCCCATCTGTTCGGCGCCCATCCCAAGGTCGATGTCATCGCCCGCCTGCAGGTGCTGGCCGACCGCAACATCCGCAAGTACGGCCTGCTTGATGAGGGAGCGCGATAATGGAAAAGCCCTTCGCCATCACCCTTGATCCCGGTTCCTCGCTTGCCAACCGTACCGGTTCCTGGCGCACCTTCCGGCCGGTCTACGTCGACCGGCTGCCGCCCTGCAATGGCGCCTGTCCTGCGGGCGAGAACATCCAGGGCTGGCTGTTCCACGCCGAGAGCGGCGACTACGAGCAGGCCTGGCGCGCGCTGACCGAAAACAACCCGCTGCCGGCGATCATGGGCCGTGTCTGCTACCACCCGTGCGAGGGCGCCTGCAACCGCCAGCACGTCGACGCGGCGGTCGGTATCAACTCGGTCGAACGTTTCCTCGGCGACGAGGCCATCAAGTGCGGCTGGGGCTTCGCCCGATCCACGCGGTCGACGGGCAAGCGCGTGCTGATCGTCGGTGCGGGCCCGGCCGGCCTGTCCGCCGCCTACCAGCTTCAGCGCATGGGGCACCAGGCGGTGATCTACGAAGCGGCGCCGCTGGCCGGCGGCATGATGCGCTTCGGCATCCCCAAGTACCGCCTGCCGCGCAATGTGCTCGATGCCGAGATCGCGCGCATCGTCGAACTGGGCGTCGAAATGCACCTGCGCACCAAGGTCACCAATGTGCTCGACGCCATGAAGGATGGCTTCGATGCCGTGTTCCTCGGTGTCGGTGCGCACATCGCCAAGCGCGCCTACATTCCGGCGGGCGATGCGAGCAAGGTGCTCGACGCGGTGTCCGTCCTGCATGAGATGGAGGGCCCGGGTTCCGCGGAACTGGCGCCGATGCTCGGCCGCAAGGTGGTCGTCTACGGCGGCGGCAATACGGCCATCGATGTCGCCCGCACGGCCAAGCGCCTGGGCGCGGAAGAGGCAATTATCGTTTATCGCCGCACGCGGGAAAAAATGCCGGCCCACGACTTCGAGGTCGAGGACGCGCTGCAGGAGGGCATTTCCATCAAGTGGCTGTCTACGATCAAGGAAGCCGGGGAGTCCGACATCCTGGTCGAGAAAATGGCACTCGACGAAAACGGCTTTCCGCAGCCGACCGGCGAGTTCGAGAAGATCGAGGCGGACTCGGTGGTGCTGGCGCTCGGCCAGGATTCCGACCTGTCGCTGCTCGGGAAAGTGCCGGGGCTCACGACCGACAAGGGGCTGGTGCAGGTCGATGCCGGCATGATGACCGGCCACCCCGGCATCTTCGCCGGTGGCGACATGGCGAACAACGAGCGCACGGTCACGGTGGCGGTCGGCCACGGCAAGAAGGCCGCGCGCGCCATCGACGCCTGGCTGCGCGGCGAAAGCTACGCCCCGGCGCCGAAGAACGAGCTCGCCACCTACGAACGCATGAACCCGTGGTACTACTCGGACGCGCCCAAGACCGTGCGGCCCGTGCTCGACATCATCCGCCGGCAGTCGACCTTTGAGGAAGTGCTCGGCGGCCTCGACGAGGGCAATGCGCTGTTCGAGGCGCGCCGCTGCATGTCCTGCGGCAACTGCTTCGAATGCGACAACTGCTACGGCGTCTGTCCCGACAACGCCGTCATCAAGCTCGGTCCTGGCATGCGCTTCCGGTTCAACTACGACTACTGCAAGGGCTGTGGCGTTTGTGCCGCCGAATGCCCCTGTGGTGCCATCCGCATGATGCCCGAGGAGAACTGACCGGCGCCCCGCCGCGACTGACTTTCAGCGCGGCGGGATGGCAAGGCCAGTGCGCTCTAGGAAGGCGTCGACGGCCGCCCCGAGTCCGGGCGGGTCGACCTCGGCAAACTCGTAGCGCGCCCGCACTACCGGCTTGTTGAGCTGGACCAGTGCGGCGAGGTCGACCGGTGTGCCCGAGACGACGATGTCCGCAGGCATGTCGTCGATGCTGCGCGCAAGCGCAGCCAGCTGCGCCGGCGAGTAGCCCATCGCCGGCAGCACCGGCCCCAGGCGCGGGTAGCGGTCGTACAGCGCCGCCATCTCCGGGTCGGCATACCGGCGTGGATCGACGATCCCGGCCGCGCCGGCGTCAAGTGCCGCCACGTAGCCGGCGCCCCACGGCATACCGCCATGCGTCGTCGTCGGTCCGTCCTCCACAACGACCACGCGCCTGCCGCGCACTGCATCGGGATCGTCGAGCCGAACGGGAGAAGCGCCCTTGACGATCAGCGCGCGCGGGTTCGCCTGCCGCGCCGCCTCGACGACGCGATCGACGTTGGCCGGGTCTACGGCGTTGGTCTTCGCGACGAGGATCACATCGGCCATGCGCAGCACCGCCTCGCCCGGATGGTGGCGGGTCTCGTCGCCCGGCCGCATGGGGTCGACCAGCACGATGTGCAAGTCCGGGCGCACGAAGGGGAAATCGTTGTTGCCGCCGTCCCAGAGAATGATGTCCGCCTCGGCCTCGGCCGCAGCCACGATGCGCGCGTAATCGACGCCGGCGAAGACGACGTGGCCGGCGGCAAGATGCGGTTCGTATTCCTCGCGCTCCTCGATCGTGCAGTCGTTGGCGGACAGGTCCGCGCGCGCGGCGAAACGCTGCACCGCCTGCCGTGCGAGGTCGCCGTAGGGCATCGGATGCCGGATCACGACGACGCGTAGCCCGCGCCCGCGCAGTCGTCGCGCGATCCAGCGCGCGGTCTGCGACTTGCCGCAACCCGTGCGTACGGCCGACACCGCGATCACCGGTTTGCCCGCCTTCAGCATCGTGCTCGCGGGGCCGAGCAGCGCGAAGTCGGCGCCTGTGGCGAGCGCGCGCGAGGCCACGTGCATGACGTGCTCGTGGGTCGCGTCGCTGTAGGCGAATACGACGAGATCCACGCCGAGGTGGCAGCAGGTCGCTTCCAGTTCCGTTTCGGCAACGATGGGGATGCCCGCCGGGTAGCGCGACCCGGCGAGTTCGGGCGGATAGCGCCGGCCGGCGATGCCTGGGATCTGCGCTGCCGTAAAGGCCACGACCGTAAAGCGTGGATCGTCGCGGTACACGACGTTGAAGTTGTGGAAGTCGCGCCCGGCGGCGCCGACGATCAGTACACGCGTGACGCTCTTCATCTCGCCCATGTGGCGTGAAAGTCAGCCGTCGCGAGACGCTGGTTCAGTGCCGGGCATGGAACATGCGCTCCGACATTGCGTAGAGGACGCCGGTGACGACGAAGGTCAGGTGGATGCCGACCATCCAGCCGAGTTCCCATGATTCGTGCGCTTGCAGGTTGAGGAAGGCGCCGAGGAGGTTGATCCCGGACAGCGCGACGATGGACCCGATCAGCTTCAGCTTGAGGCCGGCGAAGTCCACCTCGCCCATCCACTTTGGACGATCCTCGCTTTCCTGCGCCGCGCCGATCAGCGAGACGAAGTTCTCGTAGCCGCTGAAGATCACGAGGATCAGAAGATTGGCCAGGAGGGTCTTGTCGATCAGTCCGAGGATGCCGAGCAGGGTGTCGGTCTCCGTCGCGGAAATCAGTGTCGTCGCGAAGTGGACGAATTCGAGGACGAACTTGATGCCGAGGCCGAACAGCGCCAGGGCCAGGAGGACATAGAAGGGCGCCAGCAGCCAGCGGCTGCCGAAGATGAAGCGCTCGGTGGCGCCTTCGAGACGGTCGATCATCGACGATTTATCGTTTGCATTCATGTGATCAAGTGGGAGAACATTGCAGAAGAAGTCACCAGTTTACGGCACACACCGCCCGCCGGGGCCTTGAACGGATGTTCACGGTATTCGGCAACCGGGATCGAAACGCCATGGTAACGGCTACCTTCCGCTTCTACGAGGAACTCAACGACTTCCTGCCGCCCGCGCGGCGCAAGCAGGACTTCACCATTCCTTGTGCCCGCGCCGCGACGACCAAGCACATGATCGAGGCGCTCGGCGTGCCACACACCGAAGTCGAGCTGATTCTGGTGAATGGCGTATCGGTCGGCTTCGATCGCATGCTGAACGACGGCGACCGTGTCGCCGTTTATCCGCGTTTCGAGGCGCTCGACATCTCGCCGCTGCTGCGCGTGCGCGAGTGGCCGCTGCGGGAAACGAAATTCGTCGCCGATGCCCATCTCGGTGGCCTTGCCCGCCTGCTGCGCATGGCGGGCTTCGACACGCTCTATCGCAACGATTACGCCGATGCCGAGATCGCCGCGATCGCGGTGGCCGAGCAGCGCATCCTGTTAACCCGCGACCGCGAGCTGTTGAAGCTGCGCGACCTGACGCATGGCTGCTACGTCCGCGCCCTGAAGCCGCCGCACCAGTTTCGCGAGATCGTGGATCGGCTCGATCTTCGTCGCAGCCTGCGGCCCTTCACGCGCTGCCTGAGCTGCAATGCGCCCTTGCGCGACGTGGCCAAGGCAGAGGTGCTCGACGCGCTGCCGCCCTCGGTGCGGGCGAACCAGGAGCGCTTCACGACCTGCGATGCCTGCGGTCGGGTCTATTGGCCCGGGTCTCACTGGCGTCGCATGCAGACGCTGCTGAGCGGACTGTGTGACGGCCATCCCCTTGAATCAAAGCCATGACGTATTCGCTGCTCGCCGACGCGGTGCTCGTCGCGCACCTGGTTTTCATCCTCTTCGTCGTCTTCGGCGGCTTCCTGCTCGGGCGCTTTCCGCGGCTGGCGTGGCTGCAACTGCCCGCTGCGACATGGGGTGCCATCATCGAGTTCGGCGGCTGGATTTGCCCCCTGACGCCCCTGGAGAACCATCTACGACGGCTGGCTGGGCAAGCGGGATACGAAGGCGGTTTCATCGCGCACTACCTCGTGCCCATCGTCTATCCGGAGGCCCTGAGCCGCGAAGTCCAATGGCTGCTTGGCCTGGGCGTCGTCGTTGTCAATCTCGTCGCCTATGCCTGGCGGTGCCGCGCAGGCACGCGGTATGCCCGACGGAATGGCTAGGGCCGTGGCGTGTCGATAATGCCTGGTGGACCGGACTCACGGAGCTCCCGCTGCCGTGAAAGTCAGCCGTGGCGGAACGCCGCTTTGAGCGGTGCTGCGGTGCGGATTGAAGTGGCCAAGACGTTCACCTAGACTGGCATTTCCATCAACCATAAGTGGAGGAAGCAATGCCAGACAGCGTCTACAAGATCATTGAAGTCGTCGGCACCAGCAAGACGTCGTGGGAGGATGCGACGAAGAACGCGGTCAATGCCGCCGGAGAAAGCGTGCGCGACCTGCGCATCGCCGAGATCACCAAGCTCGACACGGTCATCGACGGCGGCGGGGTTGTCGCCTTCCGCGCGCGTGTCAGCCTGTCATTCAAGGTCGAGAGCGCCGCACCCGCCAAGAAGGTCAAGGGCAGGAAATAAGTCCGCACGACAGTGCAAGCGGGGCGTTGGGGCAGGCTGTCCGGGCGCCCCGTTTGTCTTAGGGCTTCAGGTCGAGCACCGGCGTGTCCGCGAAGGCGTCGATCTCGTCGATCTCGATCACGTTGTCCTGCACGGCGAGCACCTTCGCCTGGCTCAGTGCGATCAGGTTGGGTCGGAGCGGCGAGCGGGTGGCGAACACGCCGCGCAGCGGCCGCGATGGATCACCACGCGGGTGCACCTGCAGGATGGCGCGCTTCTCCGGGCTGTCATTGCGGTCGAACCACCAGAGCACCCAGATCGATGTCAGGTTCTCCACGCCCATCAGCGCTGGCTGGTAGCGGCGGTCGATTTCGATGAGCGTCCGACCGTCACTTTTCCTGATCCAGCCGACCGGACTCATCGTGTAAGTGGGCTCCATATTCGGCGGCAGTTGGGCTGACGCCGGCGCACTCCCGGCGATCGTCGCGACGCTGGAAAACACAAGCGACGCCGCCAATGCAACAAGTCTTATAAGCGTATCCAAACGGTGTTTCATGGTCATTTGCCGGTAACGCGTTGCCGGATATTTTTACACTGTGCGCGCCTTCTCGGCGGTGGAGGAGCTTGGCATCGCTAGGCTCACTTGTCTAAGTAACTGTTTTCAAAGTTGATGTATGGGAGTGTCGACTGGTTGCCCGAGGCAGGAGAGCTTATCTACCTTCACCGGCTTCCCGTCGGGAGTGAAAGCCGGCACGTATGACCATCTCTTTGACTTGATGCTTGCGTCAAGTTGGAATGCCCCGTTTGTCACCAACAACGGCGGAACGCTGACAAGCGCGGAGTCGGCTTTGCTTTTCGGGATCGCCAGCGGCGAAGCGTATTTCAATATCCACACGCAAGAATTCGCCGGCGGCGAGATTCGCGGTTTCCTTGCGCCGGCACGGGTTCCCGAACCCACAACCCTGACCTTGATCGCCATCAGCCTTCTTGGCTTCGCCGCATTGCGGCGCGGAAAGCCAACCTGAGTAACGGCTAATTTGCCTTACTTCCGCCCCGCATCGCGGCGAACGAGTGGAGGTCCGGCATGAAACGCGATGGGCGCCCAAGCCAAGGCTCAGTCCGCACGGGACTGGCGCCCCTGACCGAACCGCGCCTTTGTGGCCTCGACCAGCAGGTTGCCAAATAGACTACGCGTGGAGACGCACTGTCTCCTCGGACCAGATACGCTCGTTGGGTAACTTGGCCTTGCGCTGCGAACAGTGCAACGAGGACGCGAAAACTGCCGCCTTGACGTGACCCAGCAAGACGCTTGGTAACTCACGAAACGCCCACGCCACAGACGTGATGCGCACACAGGCCTGCATAGCCCATATCGGCTACCGCTGCCGGACGTGCCGACAGACCCAATGCTGGCGTCACCAGCGCCGCCTGCTGAAGACGAGACCGCCCCGCGCGTCGGTGAGGCTGTCGCCCCCGTGCCGCGCACGGCGACATCGGCGTCGTGGGGGAAGGTTTCGTAATTCATCTTCGTCTGGCGGTGGGGCGATGGGCCACGCCTCGCGTCACACCGTGGTGCCTTCTCGCTTCACAAGACAGGCGGCAATGCCTTGATCGGCAAGCCGGCTGCCTTCCAACGGCGTGACGATACAGCTATATTGAAAAAGAGGGAGGAGATATGAGCGTTGCGACGATCATCCGCAAGACTGCCGCCGATCTCCGCATGCCGCCCAACTGGCAGGATTTCGAGGGCGAGCGGCGTACGTTCTCGTGGGACGCGGTGCGTGCCGGCCTCGCGGGTCTGCCGGGCGGCGGGGTCAATATCGCGTGCGAGGCAGTCGACCGGCAGGCCGACAGGCTGGCGAACAAGACGGCGTTCCGCTTCCTCGCGCGCGGGGAGCCCGCAAGGAATATCGGTTTCGGCGAACTGTCACGGCTGACCTTCAGGTTCGCCAACGTTCTGCGCTCGCTCGGCATCGGCAAGGGGGACCGGCTGTTCGTGCTGGCCGGGCGCATTCCGGAACTCTACGTGTCGGTCCTGGGTGGCTTGCGCAACGGCACGGTGGTGTCGCCCCTGTTCTCGGCCTTCGGGCCGGAGCCGATCGCGACGCGGGTGAATCTCGGCGGCGGCCGGGTGCTCGTCACCACCGATGCGCTCTACGAGCGCAAGGTCGTCAAGTGGCGCGACAGGATGCCGACGCTCGAACACATCCTCCTCGTGGCCGAGGAGGGCGGCCGCACCCATGTTCCGGGCACCCTCGACCTGGCGGAGCTGATGGCCGAGGCTGCCGACACCTGCGAGGCGACCCCGACGACCGCGGACGATATGGCGCTGCTGCATTTCACCAGCGGCACCACGGGCACGCCGAAGGGCGCCATCCATGTCCATGGCGCTGTGGCCACCCACCAGGCGACGGGCCGCTACGCGCTGGACCTCCATCCCGACGACATCTTCTGGTGCACCGCCGACCCCGGCTGGGTGACCGGCACCTCCTACGGCATCATCGCGCCGCTGCTGCATGGCGTCACCTCGATCGTCGACCGCGAGGAGTTCGACGCGGAACGTTGGTACGGCATCCTGCAGGACGAGAACGTCACCGTCTGGTACACGGCGCCGACGGCGATCCGCATGCTGATGAAGGCCGGTGCCGCGATTCCGAACAAGTACCGGTTTCCGACGCTTCGCTTCATCGCCAGCGTTGGCGAGCCGCTCAATCCCGAAGCGGTGCGCTGGGGCAAGGAGGTGCTGGGTCTGCCGATCCATGACAACTGGTGGCAGACCGAGACCGGCGGCATCATGATCGCCAACACACCGGCCTTCGACATCCGTCCCGGTTCAATGGGCCGGCCGTTGCCGGGCATCGACGCGGCCATCGTGCGCAGGCGCGAGGACGGGTCGGTCCAGGCGGTCGAGGAACCGGACGTCGAGGGCGAACTGGCGCTGAAGGCCGGCTGGCCGTCGATGTTCCGCGGCTACCTGAACAACGAGGAGCGCTACCGCAAGTGCTTCGCCGGTCCTGGCAACGAGTGGTACCTGACCGGCGATCTCGCCCGGCGCGATGCCGACGGCTGGTTCTGGTTCGTCGGCCGCGCCGACGACGTCATCAAATCCGCTGGCCACCTGATCGGGCCGTTCGAGGTCGAGAGCGTGCTGATGGAGCACCCGGCCGTTGCCGAGGCCGGCGTCATCGGCAAGCCGGACGAAGTGGTCGGCGAGGTGGTCAAGGCCTTCGTCTCGCTCAAGGCCGGCTACGAGGCGAACGAGGCGCTGCGCATGGAAGTGCTGGGCCACGCGCGCAAGCGGCTGGGCGCTGCCGTGGCGCCCAAGGAGATCGCCTTCCTGCCCTCGCTGCCGCGCACGCGCAGCGGCAAGATCATGCGCCGGCTCTTGAAGGCGCGCGAACTGGGATTGCCCGAAGGCGATCTGTCCACGCTCGAAGGAGGGGCATGACATGACACTACCGCCGGCAGTCGAGCACCATGCGCCACCGCCGCCGAGCGGGTCGGTGCCGTGGGACAAGGACTTCGCGCGGGCATTGCTCGCCGACATGGTGCGCATCCGCCGCATGGAAGAGAAATCGGCGGAGCTGTACGGCGAAGGCAAGATCCGCGGCTTCCTGCACCTCTACATCGGCGAGGAAGCGGTGGCCGTCGGTGCGCTGCACGCCCTGAAGCCCTCCGACAACGTCGTCGCGACTTATCGGGAGCACGGGCATGCGCTGGTGCGCGGCATGCCGATGGGTGTCATCATGGCCGAGATGTACGGCAAGCGCGAAGGTTGTTCGAAGGGTCGCGGCGGCTCGATGCACCTGTTCGACGCGACGACGCGGCTCTACGGCGGCAACGCCATCGTCGGCGGCGGCCTGCCGCTGGCCGTGGGTCTGGCGCTGGCGGCCAAGATGCAGAAGGAGGATCGCGTCTCGGCCTGCTTCTTCGGCGACGGCGCGGTGGCCGAAGGGGCCTTCCACGAGTCGCTGAACCTTGCCGCGCTCTGGCAGCTGCCGGTACTGTTCCTGTGCGAGAACAACCTGTTCGGCATGGGCACGGCGATCGAGCGCGCGGAATCGCAGACCGACCTTTGCGCCAAGGCGGCCTCCTATGCGATGCCGGCGCTGGCGGTGGACGGCATGGACATCGTCGCCGTCCACGAGCAGACGAAGCAGGCCATCGCGTGCGTGCGGGCAGGCGAGGGGCCGATGTTCCTCGAATACCGGACGTATCGCTACCGTGCCCACTCGATGTACGACGCCGAGCTTTATCGACAGAAGGCGGAGGTGGAGGAGTGGAAGGCGCGCGGACCCATCCACACCTTCACGGCCCGGCTGAAAGCCGAGGGCAAATTGACCGAGGAGCAGTTTCTCGCCATCGACGCGGCTGCCGCAGCCGAGGTGACCGAGGCGATGGCCTTCGCCGAGGCGGGTACCTGGGAGCCGGTCGAGGAGATGCTCGCCGACGTCATGACGCCGGAGGTTGCGCCATGACTATGAAGGTCAGTTACCGCGAGGCCATGCGCGAGGCGATGCGCGAGGCGCTGACGAACGATTCGCGCGTGTTCCTGATGGGCGAGGACGTCGGCTGCTACGGCGGCACCTATGCATTCTCGAAAGGTTTCCTCGACGAGTTCGGTCCCGAGCGCATTCTCGACACGCCGCTGTCGGAGCTTGCCTTCGTCGGCGCCGGCATCGGCGCGGCACTGGGCGGCATGCGGCCCATCGTCGAAGTCATGACGGTGAACTTCAGCCTGCTGGCGCTCGACCAGATCGTCAACACGGCATCGCTCTACCGTCACATGTCCGGCGGCCAGCTCACGGTGCCGCTGGTGATCCGGATGGCCACCGGCGCGGGGCGGCAGGTCGCGGCCCAGCACTCGCACAGCCTCGAAGGCTGGTACGCGCACATCCCGGGGATCAAGGTGCTGGCGCCGGCAACGATCGAGGATGCGCGAGGCATGCTGGGCCCGGCGCTGGCCGATCCCGATCCGGTGATCATCTTCGAGCATGCGGGCCTTTTCAACATGGAGGGCGAACTGCCGGACGACTGGCAGGCCGACATCGCCAGCGCAAAAGTCAGGCGTGGCGGCACGGCGGTCTCCATCATCGCCTACGGCGGTTCGCTGCCCAAGGCGTTGGCGGCGGCGGAACAACTGGCCGGCGAGGGCATCGATGCCGAAGTGATCGATTTGCGCGTGCTGCGCCCGCTCGATACGGCGACCATCGTCGCGTCGGTGGCCAAGTGTCATCGCGCGGTGATCGTCGACGAAGGCTGGCGCACGGGGAGCCTCGCGGCCGAGGTCATGGCGCGCATCATGGAAAGCGCTTTTTTCGATCTCGACGCGCCCGTGGCGCGCGTCTGCAGCGAGGAAGTGCCGATCCCCTACGCGAAGCACCTCGAGGACGCCTCGCTGCCGCAGCCTGAGAAAATCGTCGCGGCGGTGCGCAGGCTGATGGGGAGAGAATGAGATGAGCGGCGCGTTCGACCGCGCCAGGGGGCGTTGAGGGCCATGTACCGCATCCGCTTCCACGGCCGCGGCGGCGAGGGCATGAAGACCGCGAGCCGCATCCTCGGCTCCGCGTTCTTTCGGGCCGGCTTCGAGGTGCAGGACGCACCGCGGTATGGGGCAGAGCGCAGCGGCGCGCCGATCTTCGCCTACGTGCGCGCGGCCCGCGAGGCGATCCGCGAGCGCGGCATCATCACGCGGCCGGACCTGGTGGTGGTCGGCGACGATACCCTCGTGACGATGCCGGCGGCTGGCGTACTCCCTGGCCTGACGTCCGACACGACGCTGCTGGTCGTCAGCGTCGAGCCGGCGGAGGAATGGCGCCGCCGCCTCAAGCTGGCCGGACCGTTGCTCGTGTTGCCGCCACTGGCCGGCGATCATGGCAAGCTGCGCTTCATCGGCGCCGCCTGCGCGGGCGCCGCGGCCGGCTTGCTGTCGGACGTGATTGGTCGTGTTGTCCTCTCGGCGGCATTGAGTGAGGAAGTCGGCGGCCTGGGCGAGGAGGTGCTGGCGCACAACCTGGAGCTTGCGCTCTCTGCCTACGACTCGATGAGTGGCCACGTGGGTGTCGTTCGGGAAGGCAGGCCCGCCGCAGTCGAGGGCTACAGCCGGCCCGTCTGGGTGGAACTGCCACTCGATTCCGCCGACGCGGCGGCTCCCGCCATCCATGCCGCCGCGACAAGCGTTCAGGTGAGGACGGGGCTCTGGCGCGTCCTCCGGCCCGTGCCAGACGCCGCGTACTGCAGCCACTGCTGGTGGGTCTGTGCCCAGTCGTGCCCCGACGGTGCGATCTCCGTCGACTCGAGCGGTTTGCCGGTCATCGATTACGACCACTGCAAGGGCTGCCTGATCTGCGTCGCCCAGTGCCCGGCGCATGCGATCGTTGCCGTGCCCGAGAAGGACGCCGCCTGATGAACAGGATCCTGCTCACCGGCAACGTGGCGGCCGCCTGGGGCGCGCGGCTGGCGCGCGTGGACTACGTGCCGGCGTTCCCGATCACGCCTCAGACGGAGATCATCGAGACGCTGGCGAACTGGTTCGGTCGTGGAGAAATGTCCGGACGGCTGACAATGCTGGAGTCCGAGCATTCGATGATCACGGCGGCAGTCGCCGCGGCGGCAACCGGCGTCCGCGTTTTCACGGCCACATCGAGCCAGGGCCTGCTCTACGGCATGGAGATGGTCTTCGGCGTGCCCGGCATGCGCGCGCCGTTCGTGTTGGTGAACGTCTCGCGCGGCCTGCAGACGCCGATCACGCTCGAGCCCGACCACAACGACGTCCTGGCGGCGCGCGACTCGGGCTTCCTGCAAATCCATTGCGCGACCTGCCAGGAAGTGGTCGATGGCGTGTTGCTGGCTTATCGCGTTGCGGAGGATCATCGTGTCCGGCTGCCGGCGATCGTCAATCTCGACGGCTTCTACCTATCCTTCACGCGCGAGCCGGTGGTGCTGCCGGAGCCTGCCGAGGCCGATGCCTTCCTGCCGGCGTTCGACGCCGAAACGACGCGCTTCGCCGCCGATGCGCCGGAAAGCCAGGCAGCTGCCGTGCTCGGCGGCGGCCCTTATTCCTACTTCCGCTACGAGACCCATCTCGCGGCGCTGGCTGCCTTGGACGTCTACGATCAGGCTGTCGTCGAGTTCGAGCGCGTGTTCGGCCGTCGGCTCGATGCGGTCGAAGCCTACCGCATGGACGATGCCGAGTTCGCCTTCGTGATGATCGGTTCCTTTGCGACCAAGGCGCAGGATGCCGTCGATCGGCTGCAGGCGGCGGGGCGCCGCATCGGCCTGGTGCGACCGCGCCTGCTGCGCCCCTTCCCGGCCGAGCGACTGGCGCAGCTGTTGTGCGGACGCAAGGCCGTCGCGGTGATCGACCAGAATCTCTCGTTCGGCAAGGGCGGCATCCTGGCGACGGAACTTGCCTCCGCGCTCTACGGCAAGCCGGGCGCGCCGCTCCTGGCGAGCTTCGTCGGCGGGCTGGGCGGGCGCGACACATCGGCCGAAGAGTTCTTCGCCATCGCCGACACGCTCGAAGCGGCGGCGCGCGACGGCATCGCGCCCGCGCCGCGACTGCTCTACACCGACGGCGAACTGCGGGAGGTGCGGAAGATGCAGGCCATCGCCCATGTCCAGCGGCTGGAGGCAGGCCGATGACCGAGACCCGCTACCACCGGCTGCGCGACCTGCCGACGCAGCACCTGCTCGGCGCGGGCACCTCGATGTGCGCGGGCTGCGGCGGCCTGCAGGCGCTGCATCAGGCGTACGACATCCTCGGTGAGAGAACGGTGTTCGTGAATGCCGCCGGCTGCATGACGTTGCTGACCGTTTACCCCTACACGCCGATGGCCGGCTCCTGGCTATACACCTCGATGGCCTCGGCGCCGGCCGGCGCGCAGGGGGTGCGCGACGCGCTCGACATCCGGCGGAGCCGGGGTAATGGTGAGGGTGGTGAAGTGGATCTCGATGTCGTCGTGCTCTCGGGCGACGGGTCGGCCTACGGCATGGGGCTCTCCTCGACCTCGGCGGCCATCGAGCGCGGCCTCGACTTCCTCTACTTCTGCTACGACAATGAAGGCTACGGCAACACGGGCCAGCAGGCCTCGGCGGCGACGCCGCACGGGGCGCGCACGACCACGACACCCACCGGCTTCGCCGGCGGCAAGAAGGACCTGTTCGCGATCTGGGCGGCGCACCGGCCGGCCTACGTGGCGACGGTGATCGGTGCCGAGCCGCTCGACCTGGCGCGCAAGATCGAGAAGGCGAAGCGCCTGCGCGGGCCGCGCCTGATCCTGGCGCTCTCGCCCTGCCCGACCGGCTGGGAATTCGATCCGGCCGAGACCGCGGAAATCGGCCGCCTGGCGGTGCGCACGGGCATCTGGCCATTGAAGGAATATGTCGATGGAAAGGTAACCCATACCAAGTCGCCGCATCCGCGCCTGCCGGTGGTCGAGTATTTGAAGAAGCAGGGACGCTTCGCGCACCTGTTCCAGCCTGGTGGCGAGGCGCTGCTGGCCGAAATCCAGGCGCAGGTCGATGCCTATTGGGCGGCCGTGAAGGAGTGATGCGATGATCGAATTCAAACTGCCGTCGCTCGGCGCGGACATGGACGAGGGGACGCTGCTCGAATGGAAGGTGAAACCGGGCGACGCGGTGAAGAAGGGGCAGGTCGTCGCCATCGTCGACACCACCAAGGCGGCGGTCGATGTCGAGTGCTGGCAGGACGGCACCGTGCGCCAGTTGATCGCCGAAGTGGGCGACAAGATGCCGGTGGGCACGGTGATGGCCACGCTGCTGGAACCTGGGGAATCGGTGCCGCCCAAAGTCAGTGGTGGCGGGACGCCTGCCGCGCCGCCGTCGCGGCGCAGGGTGTCGCCGGCCGCGCGCAAGCATGCGCAGGAACTCGGCGTCGACATCGACGCGCTGGTCGGAACCGGCCCGCAGGGCGCGGTGACGCTGGCGGATGTGGACACGGCGGCGCCCAAGACGGCCGCCGCGTCGACCGACAAGACGGCGGAGATGCGCAAGGCCATCGCCGCGGCAATGACGCGCTCCAAGCGGGAGATTCCGCATTACTACGTTGCCGAAGACATTGGCCTGGAGCGTGCGCTGGCGTGGTTGCAGGCCGAGAACGCCAAGCGCGCCATGGCCGAACGGCTGCTGCCGGCCGTTCTGCTGCTGAAGGCGGTGGCGAAAGGTCTTGCGCGTTATCCGGAACTGAACGGCGTCTTCCGCGAAGGCGCATTCGTGGCGGCAACCCAGGTGAATCTCGGCGTAGCGATCTCGCTGCGCCAGGGCGGCCTGATCGCGCCGGCCCTGCTCGATGCCGGCAGCAAGCCTCTGACGCAACTGATGCAGGAACTGACCGATCTCGTCGCCCGCACCCGTGCCGGGTCGCTCAAGAGTTCCGAGTTGAGCGAGGGCACCATCACCGTGACCAATCTCGGCGACCAGGGCAGCCAGTCGGTGTTCGGCATCATCTATCCGCCGCAGGTGGCGCTGGTGGGTTTCGGTCGCGTTGCCGAGCGACCCTGGGTCGAGGCGGGCAAGGTCCTGCTCCGCCCCGTCGTGACCGCCAGCCTCTCGGCCGATCATCGCGTTTCCGACGGCCACCGCGGCGCGCTGTTCCTGCGCGAGCTTGCCGATCTGCTGCAACGTCCCGAGGAGCTGGATCAATGAATGCTGACGATATCCGCACCGTCGCCATCGCTACGCTGAAGAATATCGCGCCGGAGGTCGAGGCCGACGAGCTGCGCGGCGACCGGCCGTTGCGCAAACAGGTTGACCTCGATTCGATGGACTGGCTCAACTTCCTGCTCGGTCTGAACAGGAAGCTCGGCGTCGAGATTCCCGAGGCAGATTACCTCAAGCTCGTGACCCTGAACGACGTCGTCGCCTACCTGGCAGCGCGGACGGGAGGTGCAGCCGCCTAGACCACGGCGCCACACTTTGCTTCGGCATCAAGCCTCGGCCGTCGCGTGATGTTCCACAAAATGGCGCAGCACATGCTTCAGCACGCCGGCATGCTTATGATTTCCTCTTGCTTGAGCCTCGCGGATGTCGTCCTGAATCATCTGCTTGATGCGCTTTTCACCGCCGGCGCTGTGGACCAGATAACTTCCAAGTTCAACGGCGAGCATCTCCGGCAGATTCTCGTGCTCGGCGATGGCGAGAACCTCGTCCTCGGTCAGGTCGGACATGTCGATGCATTCCTGGATTGACAGATACATTCCGTTTTCCTTTCTTTCGTCGATTTGCAATAAAAACCTTTTCCCTATCCCTGCTTTCAGCATAGCCATGGATCCGGGATCGGCAAGGCGCACCACCGCATTTGTCGATGCTCGAGCACGGCGTCGGCCGACGCGGGCTGGACGCTGCAAGCGCAAATCCGGATAATTCAGCCTTTTCAATCGGTCGAGTTGGCTGTTCCGTCGCGCGGAGGCTCTCGATCCCAACAACGAGAACGAGAGAATCCCCATGGCCGCAGTCATGCCCGCCCCGAGCAACGCTCGACTACTTTTGTCCGGCAACGAAGCCGTTGCCCGCGCCGTCTGGGAGTCCGGCTGCAGAGTCGCGGCCGCCTACCCGGGAACGCCATCGACCGAGATGCTGGAAGTGATCTCGACCTATCCGGACATCTATGCCGAGTGGTCGGTGAACGAGAAGGTGTCGCTGGAAGTGGCCATCGGCGCCGCGTTCGCCGGCTCGCGTT
>CAYXZX010000013.1:0-32804 GCA_964469455.1 uncultured Rhodocyclaceae bacterium
CGCGCAGTTTGAATTTCTGCACCTTGCCGGTGGGGGTGCGAGGGAGTTCCTGAACAAAGCGGATGGTTCGCGGGCACTTGTAGATCGACAGCGTCGCGCGCAGTGTGTCACCGATCTTCTGGGCAAGCGCGTCTTCGTCCTGAACCGTGGAGCGCGGCACGGCGAACATGGCCAGCCGGACCAGGCCGTCTGCGTTGGCATGGCCGACCACCGCCACCTCGATCAGTTCGTCGACCTTGAGGGCGCACTCCTCGATTTCGGTCGGGCTTACCCATTGGCCGGAAATCTTCAGCATATCGTCCGCGCGGCCGCGGTGGTACCACCAGCCGGACTCGTCGAAACTGAACATGTCGCCCGGAAAATACCAGCCCTCGCGAAGGAACTCCCGGCTCAGGTCGGGCTGGCGCCAGTAGCCGCTGAATACAGAGCCCATGCGAATCGCCAGCCGGCCCGGCGTGTTTGGTGTGACGATCGCTTGGCCAGTTTCATCCAGCAGCCGTGTCTCGGCCCAGGGCAGCGGCCGGCCGCTGCTGCCGACGCGGTAACTGCGCGGCGTGTTGGCGATGGCCAGGAAAACGGTTTCCGACGTTCCATAGCCTTCGAGAATGGGCAGACCCGTCGCCTCGATCCACGATTCAAAAAGGGTTTCAGGTAGTCTCTCGCCGGCCGAGACATAGTGGCGAACGCTGCGGAATGCCTCTTCAGCGGCGATTCCCCCACGTAACAGATTGCGATACATCGTCGGCACGCTCAGCACGACAGTGGGACGCAACCGGCGAATCACTGCGCCAATGACCTCGGCATCCGGCCAACCCGTGTGAATGATCACCGTCGCACCGCAGCGCAAGGCGCCAAATAGCGAATGTCCAAGCGCAAACGCGAAAAACATCTTGGACGTCGTGAAAACCCGGTCGCCAGGTCTGACACCAAGGTTGATCCGGAGGTGCAGATCCGCCACGCGCATGTCGCCATGGCTGTGAATGGCGGCCTTGGGGCGACCGGTAGTTCCGGAGGAATAGACCCAGTAGGCGGCATCGGTGGGCGTGCGAGGGACCGATGTCAAGGTTTCTTCGGCTCCGGCAAGGAAGGCTTCCGACGCGTCGGGCGCATCGACCGCGCGCCCCACCAAGACCAATCGTGGCGGTGCGATCAATTGCGCTTCGATCTCTCGATACAGCGACAGCAGATCGACGTGAACGAACAGCACCGATGGCGAGGCATCGTTGAGGACGAACAGAAAATCCTTCGCTGCCAGGCGAATGTTCAGGGCGACCGCGACGCCACCGACCCGCATGGCGCCAAGATAGGCTGCAACCAGTTCGAGAGAATCATCGAGAAGGAAGAAAACCCGCTGCCCTATGGTCAGCCCATGGCGGCGCAGGGCATTGCCATAGCGATTTGCCAGTGCATCGAGGCCCTTGAAACTGATCGACTCGCGGTCACCCCACGACAGCGCCGCCCGATCGGCACTGCCCGATGCAAGCGCAGGGCCCAATATTTCGTCGGCGGCATTCAGCGGCGCCGACGATTCGGGATCTGGCACTAGGGGTGCCGTCATGCTGGGCGTCAGAAGGGGAATTGGCGTTGTCCGAGTTGAACGGTGATCCATTTCAGTTCCGTCATCTCGTCCATCGAATGGTGGCCGCCCTCGCGCCCAAAACCGCTGTCCTTGACGCCGCCGAACGGAACGTGCGGCTCGTCGAGCAGCGTGCAGTCGTTAACGTGCACCATTCCCGATTCGAGGCGCAGCGACAGGTCGAAGGCTTTCTGCAGGTCATTGGTGATGACAGCCGCCGATAGTCCGTAGCAGGAGTCATTGGCAAGGGCCAAGGCATGATCGCTGTTCTCCGCGCGGATTACCGATACCGCCGGGCCGAACGTTTCCTCGCGAAACACCGCCATGTCGCTCGTGACATCCGCCAGGATGGTGGGCTGATAGAAGGAGCCTTCATTCTTGCCACCCATCAGCAGGCGAGCGCCCTTGGCGACGGCATCCTGCACGTGTCGGTCAAGAACCGCGCACTGTTTCCGGTCTATCAGGGGCCCGATGACGGTATGCGGGTCGTGCGGATCGCCCACCTGGTAGCTGCCGACCTTGGTGACGAGTTTTTCGCAAAATGCGTCGAAGACGGGGGCTTCGACAATCAATCGCGAGTTGGCCATGCAAACCTGGCCTTGATGCAGGAAGATGCCGAAGGCAGCGGCTCGGACTGCATAGTCGAGGTCCGCGTCGCGCAGCACGATGAGTGGGCTCTTGCCGCCGAGTTCGAGGGTGATGCGCTTTAGATACTTGCCGGCATCGGCGGCCAGTTGCTTGCCGACTTCGGTCGAACCGGTGAACGTGATCATCCGGACCCGCGGATCGGCGACAAAGCGGTTGCCAAGCACCGAGCCTTGTACCGGCGCGACGTTCAGCACACCCTTGGGCAAACCGGCGGCCTCGAAAATCTCCGCGATCTTCAGGCCAGTCACCGGCGTATAGGTGGCGGGCTTCAGAACAAAGGTATTGCCGGCGGCGAGCGCCAGTGCCACTTTCTTGGTGGCCAGAAGAAAAGGGAAATTGAATGGCGCGATACCGGCGATGACTCCCAGCGGCCGGCGCACACTCATCGAGAATACACCGGGGCTGTCCGACGGGATCGTTTCGCCGACGATGCGCCGGCATTCACCGGCTGCGCTTCGCAGCAGATTCACCACGAAAGATGCCTCGAACATTGCCTTGCCGAATGCGGAGCCGGCCTCGTCCATCAGCACGTCGGCAACTTCGGGGATCCGCTGCTCGAGGATGTCCGCGGCCTTGAGGATGATGGTTTCGCGCTGGTTGGCGAGCGTGTTGCCCCAAGCTTCCCGGGCGCGGTACGCGGCAGCGATCGCGCGCTCCAGATCCTGGTCGGAGGCCTGGTGGACACGGGCATACACGTTGCCCGTCGCCGGGTTGATGTCGTCAAGGATGGTGCCGCTCGAGGATGCGACCCATTCACCATCAATGAACAGCTTGTACTCCTTCATGTCTTCTCCTCTTTTCTAAAGGCTGATGCCGCAACGTCCGGGTGCGATGATGTTGTTGGGGTCGAGCGCTTTCTTGAGTCGTTTCTCGACGTCGCGCTTGACAGGGCCGTAGGTGGCCGCAACCTTCTCGGCGAAAGCCGTGCTGGCCCGATAGACGCCATAACCCGCGGCCGCGAACGTTTGCAGCAGTTCCTCGTAACAGGCATAAGCCTGCTTGGTTTGTTCGGCATCGCTACGGTCGAACAGCAGGTCGATGACATGATGCATGTCGCGCCAACCGACGACGAATTCGCCGACATAGTCGAATCCGTACTTGCCGAGAATGGTCTTTGCCATCTTCATTTGTTTCAGGGTCTCGGCCCCTTTCGCTTGCGATACCGGCGCAAACCAGACGGAACCGCCACCGCCGCGCCAGTTGTAGAGTCCGAACTCGCCGAGGTTGGGCTTGCCCTTCATCAGGTCGAAGCGGTATTCGAGGGCACGGCTGCCCCGGGACTGTTCCTGCGTGATGATCTTGCCACCGGTAGCGGCGGCAACCGCCTCGATGATTTTCCAGTTGGCGTCGTTGGTTTCCTTCGTGCCGTATAGCCCGGCGTAGACGTTCCAGGCGCCAATGCCGTGATCCGCCTGTATCTTCGCTATGGCCGCATCGCTGATGGCGCCAGGGCCGCTGTGATAATCGGAGCGCTTGACAGGAGTACAGGGTGCCTCCCAGAGCGTGTGGGCGATCACAACCGCGTTGGGAATGACCATGGCGACACGCAGGGGCCGCAGTGCTTCGACGATCTTGACGATATCGGTTTCGTTGGGGTACTGGATGCAGAACGGCCGGAAATCAGGCGGCGCAGGCATCAGCCACATGCCCATCTTGGTGACGACGCCGTAGTTTGACTGGGTAAAGATGCCATCCAGGGTTGGCCCATATCCCCATTTGAATACCTGCCAGGTATTCGACTTGGGCATTGCGCCCATGCCGGTGCGCAGTATCTCGCCGCTGGCGAGCACGACCTCCATGCCGCACGAGAAGAGAAAGTGCTCCCCGTAGGGCGTGTAGCCAATACCCCGGTCGACCATGTTGCCCAGCGGACCGGCGATCGCCGACGGTGCCGGACAGGAGAACCAAAGCGGAAGTTTCTTCTCCTGAATATAGTCGTAGAGTTGCTGGTAGGTGACACCGGGTTCCACCAGCGCGGTACAGAGTTCCGGATCAACCTCCAGAATGCGGTTCATGCGCCTCAAGTCCATGACCACCTGGCCTCGCTGGACCGGCGCAGCCGATCCGTAACCGACATTTTTCCCGGTGGAAATCGGATAGACCGGAACGCGGTATCGGTTGAGCACCTTCATGATCTGCTGGACCTCTTCGGTGCTGCCGGGAGTGATCACGGCGGACGGTGCATGCTGGTGGTCAGGCACGGGCAGCATGATTTTTTCGTATGGCACGATCTTTTCGTCATCAACGATAACGTTGCTCGGACCGATGATGCGGGTGATTGCCTTGAGTGCCGCCTGGAACGTGCCGGCATCCATGCCTTTCGGCAGGACGTTGCGTCGTGAAGCCATTTCAGTTGTCTCCTCAGTTCGTTCGTTGTTGCGCCAAGGCTACTTCGTCAGTAGAAGACAGGCGAGCCGCAGCGAAACCTGGCCGGCTTCTTCTCGCGGGGCTTCAACCTGTACTCTTGGCGCGGAGCCCGTCAGGATGCCGAAGTAAAATTGGGCGAGCTGTTTCTCCCAATCCTGGCTATCCGCTTGCCAATTGAATGACTCATCGAGGCCGGCAACCGAGCCGTGGTGGTGCGTGCTTCCACCGGCGATCGCATGTTGGCCGGACCAGCGGAAGCCGAGACCGAGGCTGCGTGCCAGTTCTCCAACGATCACGGCGCCAGCCGGATCCAGAATCGCGAGCCATCTCGAGCAGTTGGGTGCGGACAGGATACTGATGGCCGACTGCGTATCGCTGCCATCGACATTCAACTGGCAACTCGATTGGCCGATCCCTGACAGCGTGCCGGCAAGTGCATTGGCGACGTTGACAGCATTGGGTATTGCGGAAGGTCGAAGGATGGCAAGGGGAGATTCTCCAGGGAGTATTCCGATTGCGCTCGCCCAGCCCGGAAGCGTCAGGCCAGCCACTGTGCCAGCTCCGGTGAAAAGAAAGTTCCGTCGGTCCATGGCTGCCTCACTGGCCGACCGGCGCGCCGGCTGTGCTCGAAGCGATAAGTGTAGCCACCGCAGTCAGAGCCGCGTCGTCGATCTCCGTGGGACGAAAGCTCGGCATGGCCCGGTTTCCGAAGCGAACCACGCGTTTCACGTATTCGGGCGGAAGTTGACGACCCTTGATTACCGGGCCGACACCAGCTTCATGACAATACCGGCAGACCTTGTCGTAAACCCGAATGCCGTCGGCCGGCGTGGCTGTCGAGGGCGTGGCAACGCTCGAGCACGCCAAGGCGAGTGCACCTGCCAGCAGTTGTGTTCTCTTTAGTTCCATTGAATCTCCTCCCGTGGTGATCGGTTCGTGGCATGACCCACGCAAGGTGCATGCCATGGTGCGACCTTTAGGGATTCCGGTTGGACTACGCGCCGACAATAGGAAGGACCGGGCAAATCCAGCGCCCTTTGCGCATCAGCAAGCCACGCCAAGCCGCCGCAACCGGGTTGCGACCGAGGGTGGCAGTGGGGAGAGCTTGGCGGGAAAGGTTGTCGCGTATCCAGTCAATGTAGTGTCTTGCGACACCATGCCTGCGATACGCTTCGCCTACGGCTTGCCGGACTTCTCGCGGAGAACGCGGTAGATTTTCGAGCGCGATATCCCCAGTCCTGCGGCGACCGCGCTGATGTTGCCGCCGGAATGTTGCAGCGCCCAGCGAATGTAGTCATGCTCGACGACTTCCAGGGGTTTGATCTCAGCAACCGTCGATTCTGGAACCGACAGGGGCTGACTCTCCGGCTTGAGCGAAAGTACTTTGGAAACCATCGCTGCTTCGATTTCACCGCCGTCGGTGAGAATCGCCAAACGCTCGACGACGTTGCGCAACTCGCGGACATTGCCGGGCCACGAGTAGCCCGAGAGCAAGGCCAAGGCCGGCGGGGTCATCACCAGCGACCGGCCGATGCGGGCGCGGGCGCGGCTTAGGAGGTGCTCCGTAAGCAGAGGTATGTCATCGCGTCGTTCCCGCAATGCCGGCACCGGAATGTGGATCACGTTGAGCCGATAGAGCAGGTCGTGGCGGAATCGACCGCTTGCGGCGAGTTCCTCGAGATTCCGGTGAGTTGCCGCGATGATTCGTGCGTTGGTGCGGCGCAGCGTATTCGACCCCACTGGCCGGTATTCACCGCTATCGAGAACACGGAGAAGTTTCGCCTGACAGGCAAGCGGCAATTCCCCGATTTCGTCGAGGAAGAGAGTGCCATTGGTCGCGTATTGGCAGAGCCCGTCCTTGTCGGACGTGGCACCCGTAAATGCGCCTTTCTTGTGACCGAACAGTTCGCTCTCCAGGAGATTTTCCTGCAACAGGCCGCAGTTGAGGGGCACGTAGGCGTTGTCGCCACGGGGACTCCAGCGATGCAGCGCGCCAGCGATGACTTCCTTGCCCGAGCCGCTTTCGCCGCTGATCAGTATCGGCAGATCGAGCGGTGCGGCCCGGCGTGCCAGTGCCAAGGTATCGAGCCACACCGGGCTCTGGCCGATGCCGGCAGCGCTGTCAGCGCTGCCGCGAAGATGCGCCACTTCGACACTGAGTCCGGCACAGCGCAGCCCGAGGCGACGCTTTTCCAGCGCCCGATCCACGGTGATGTCGAGTTCGGTGAGTTTGTACGGCTTCGACAGGTAATCAAAGGCGCCGAGCTTCATCGCGCTGATGGCGCTATCGACATTGGCATGACCGGTGAGAATGACGACCTCAGTGCGTGGATCGATCGCCTTCAGTCGACGCAGCAGTTCAAGTCCATCCATGCCCGGCATCTTGATATCCACGAGTGCAAGGTCGATGGTTGCGCGCTGGGCGATTTCCAGGGCCGCTTCGCCATCGGCCGCCTCGCTCAGCGTATGGCCGACTCGCCCGAGTCGGGAGGTCAGAAGCTGGCGATAGAGCTCCTCGTCATCGACGATCAGGATATGACCTGTCATCGCGTGTCGATCTCGGCGACGAGTTCATCCAGGGGAAGTTCAACGCGGAACCATGCACCGCGGTCCGGCCTGTTGCCGCAAGTGATCTTGCCTCTCAAGTCGGCCATCAGTCCGTAGCAGATCGAAAGACCGAGCCCCGTGCCGCGTCCGGGCGGCTTGGTGGTGAAGAACGGGTCGAAGACATGGTCGATGATCCCGGCTGGAATTCCGGGTCCCTCGTCGGCGATTTCGACCACTGCGGAATGATCCGCTCGTCTCACGGCGACGATGATCTTCCCCTGGTTGTTCATGGCATCACGCGCGTTCTTGAGCAGGTTGAGGAGCACTTGGTCGAACAATGCAGGATTGCCAAGTACTGGCGGCATGGCGGGTTCCGCGACGAACTGCAACTCTATGCCTCGCATCAGGCCGCTATCCATGTGGTTGGCCAGTTGGTCCCGGACCAAGGCCACCAGGTCGAGGGCTTCGAGCGGCACGGCCTGCTTCCGGGAAAAGAGCAGCAGATTTTCCGTGATGTGCTTGCAACGCTGAACCTGTTCTTGAATGGTTGTCAGGCCTCGTCGCAGTACCTGCATTTCGGCATTCGACCCGGGAATGGGAAATCGCTCCAATATACCCTGCAACTCTTCGGCAAACCCGGACACGAGGCCCAGCGGGTTGTTGATTTCATGAGCGATACCGGACGCGAATTGGCCGAAGGCGGTCAGCCTGTTTGCTCGAGCCAGCTGCTTTTCCATTTCCCGCCTGGCCGTGATGTCACGGGCGACCCCTATGACCCCGGACGGAGCGCCGTCATCCAGGAGAAGAGCCGAGTTGATTTCCAGCAAACATTTCGTGTCATCTGCCGAGAGGTTGATTTCGAAAGGCAGCGCTGCCTTGCGCGCGAGCCGACGCTCAAAATCCTTCCTGAGTCGGCGTGCCGCCGTGCCTGCGAGGATTTCCTCGCAACGGCGACCGACGACGGACTGTGAGGGCACGCCGAGCAGGATTCCCATGCGCGCATTGATGAAAGTGAAGCGTCCTTCCAGGTCCAGCATATAGACCGCGTCATTAATGATGTCCTGGATCTGCTGCTCGCGGTGTTCGAGTCGCGACGCATATTCGGTCAAGTGTCGTTCGCGTTCGCGGTGGGCAGCGATATCGACCGCCAGGCCACTATAGCCAACGACCTTGCCATCCTTCATCACGGGCTTCAGTTGCAGCTGAACCGGGAAGTCTTGTCCCTCGGCGTCACGCATGATCACGTCGAGCTTCGTGGTGACCGCCGAAGTTAGTGTTTCCTTGAGAAAGCCGACCGCCCGTTCCCGGAAGTCCGGCCGTACCATATCCTTGATCCGCAAGCGCGCGACATCTTCGGCCTGGACGCCCATCCTTTGCCTACCGGCCTTGTTCAACTGTATGAGGTGGCCGGTGGCGTGCAAGGCGAAGACGATTTCCGGAAGATCCTCGATCAGATCGCGATAGCGTTGTTCGGAAGCTTCGAGTTCCCGTGTCCTCTCGTTGACCCGGCTTTCCAGCAGGTTGATCTGGGCCTGGATATTGAGCGGCTGAAAGTATTTCCTGAGCGAGAGCAACTGGGGCGAACTTTCGTCCGCATTCATGAGGGTCCAGGTACAGTGATCATTGCCTCGTGCCTCGCACTCGCTTTCGATGCAGATCATGTCGACGCCAAATACGTATGAGGCAAAGCCCGAAGCATAACCAGCCAATGTCCAGCAGGCGGCATCTTCCGAGGAGCCAAAGAGTCGCAGATGCTGCTCCGCTTCATATGAACGGCGCCAGAACCCTGACATCAGATAGTGGCTACGCTCCCTGTCTATTTCGACGATGTGAGGTTCGACCTCGGCAATCCCCGAGAATGTATGAACCCGTGGCCCGCCAAGGACAAAGTCCTCAAGGGAGTCCGGTTTCATGAATTCTTTCAGGAGTACGGCATCGTCATATCCGCAGCTGAAGCCGTAGCGGGTGAGGATGACTTTTGCGACGTCGGCGCCAAGCGTCTGCACCAGTTCCTTGCGGAGCGCTCCCATCGCATCGGCGTGGATGAGGATTGCCCGACGCCCGCAAAGCTCTATCAAGCCGAGGTTCGGCTTGACGTCGAGCAAGGAGAAGAATTCAAGTTCCTTGGGCCGCATGGTATCCGTGACGAGCGCCGACGCCCCGGGAAGTATCGGTCAGCCCCGCTATCACCGGCTCGAGGGCCGACTTTCGCGCGTGTCGTCAGGCGGCCTTGCGCGCCTTGATGTCATCGCATTTCTTCTGCAACTCTTCCTTGCTTTCCCGATGATCCGGGTCAGGAACAATTGCCCGCACGGGACATACCTTCACGCACTGCGACACTGCGTGACGACCGACACATTCGGTGCAAAGAGCAGGATCAATGGTAAAGATTTCGTCGCCACGCGAGATGGCCTTGTTCGGGCATACGGGAATGCAGACATCGCAAGTGATGCAAAGGTCGTTGATGAGCAAAGCCATCTGAAGGTCTCCTTTGTTGTGGTCGATGAGATCTGGCCCGGGGCGAAGGCGCCTGCGCCGGCATTACTCCAGGCTATTGGGCGGATCCGGGTCATCGACCCCGCGCCCCGCGATCGACCCTTGCTCGTTCAGCCAGTTCTGCAACCATCGAACGTGCTCGAACTCCTCGTCGGCGAACTGTCGTGCCAGGCGCTGGACGGCTGGATCGTCTGCCGAATTCGCGATGCCGAGATAGAAATCGGCAGCCCGTCGCTCGTGGTCGATTGCCAGCGTCACGGCGTCGCGCGTCGACATCTGATAGCTGACGCTGCCGATATCGATTGTCTCCGGACTTTCCCGATCCTGCCATGCGTATTCCCAAGGGGCCAGTCGCGGCAGCGCGATATTCTTGCAGATATCCTCGATTTCTTGAACGTGGCCACGCTCGATGCTCTCCAGGCGGCGGAACAGTTGGGCAACGAGGGCATTGTTGCAGACCTCCATCTGGTCAGCCAGTTGCCCATAGCGCTCGCAGGCCTCGCTTTCCATGGCCAGTGCGTGCGCAAGCAAGTCTGGCATGGTGTTCACCACCCGGTTGCTGTCGTGAGGTTCTGTCATATCGCGAAACTCGCTTCCAATTCGGCGATTGAACCATCGGTCACTTCGAATTCCGGTCGAAAAGGCGGGCGACTTCCCTTGTAAAGCACCTTGCCGACGTTGAAGCCATCATCGGTCATCAGGCGTCGGGCCGCCCGGGCGGCGTCATCGGTATAGTCGACAATGGCAGTGCGCACGATGTCACGCCATTCCTGCTGCTCAGGCCGGAACGTGACGCAGGGGCTCAGAATCTGGACGAGGGAGAAGCCGGGGTGGCGCACCGCCTCGACAATGATCTTGGCCATATTGATTGGATCGCTTGCCGAAACACGGGCGATGAAATTCGCCCCGGAAGCCAAACCGACCACCAGGGGTTGAAAGGGATTGATCCCGGTTCCTTCCGGGGTCAGTTTGCTGCCTTCCCAGTCAGGCGCGGTGGTAGGCGACGCCTGTCCCTTGGTCATGCCATAGACCTGGTTATCCATCACGATGTATGTGATATCCACATTTCGCCTGCAAGCATGCAGGAAGTGGTTGCCACCGATGGAAAAGCCGTCACCGTCACCGCTGGTGACAATCACCGTCAGTTCGGGGCGGGCCAGTTTCAGCCCCGTGGCGACCGGCAAAGCCCGGCCGTGTACGCCGTGGAAACCGTAAACGCTGGTGTAGGCGGGTATCCGTGAGGAGCAGCCGATGCCGGAGACGACCGCGACCTCTTCCGGTTGGAGTGCCATCTCCGCCAGCGCCCGCGTCAGGGCGTTCAGCACCGAATAGTCGCCGCAGCCCGGGCACCAGATCGGCTTGATGTCCGATTTGTAGTCCTTCGCGGCGAGTTTCTTCTTCTCGGCAATCGCGGCTTCCATCAGGTCCTCCAGGCGCTGAGTTGATCGAGAATGCGTCCCGGGCCGATCGAGAGAGGGCCGGCCTGGTGCAAGGAAGTCGTCTCGCGTGGCAGATCGTAAAAGGCACGCAACATCCGGTGGAACTGTCCGCTATGGCTCTGCTCAACGACCAAGACACGGTTCACGCCGGCAAGAGCCGCAGCCATCTTCTCCGGCTGCGCCGGCGCGATGAGACGCAGCGAGATCAGGCGGGCCTTGCCTCCAGCCACCGAGAATCGCTCGAGCGCTTCGCGAGCCGGCCCGGTGGATGAACCCCAGGTAACAATGGCGATATCGCCGCATCCGGCTTCCGCATCCATGATATCGGCCCAGTGGCTGCCATAATCGAAGCCGGCAATCTTGCGCAGGCGCTTGTCCATTTGCGCCTGATGGTCGGATGCCTGCGAGGATGGGGTGCCGATTTCGTTGTGCTCAAGTCCGTCGGCCGTATAGGTCAGACCCGGCGTGCCAGGAATGGCCATGGGCGAGACCCCGGAACCGGTGATGGCGTAGCGCTTGTAGCGCTGCCCTTCCGCGTCGAGCGAGGCTTTCTGGCGCTGGCCAATGAAGGCCAGTTCGGCGGGGCGGGGAATGATCGCCCGCGACTGGCCGAGCAACTGGTCGGTGAGAACCAGTGCCGGTGTTTGCATCGCCTCGGCGAGATGTACTGCCCACTGCGTTGTGAACAGGCAGTCCGCCACGGAGTTTGCCGCGACGACGACGTGCGGCGCATCGCCGTGCATGCCATAGACGGCGATATTGAGATCGCTTTGTTCCGACTTGGTCGCGATGCCGGTAGAGGGACCGACGCGCATGACATCGACCACCACCACCGGAACCTCGGCGGCAACGGCCAGGCCCATGGATTCGATCATCAAGGACAGGCCCGGTCCCGACGTTGCGGTGAGCGCGGGAACGCCGCCATAGGACGCGCCAATGATCTGGTTGATCGAGGCCAGTTCGTCCTCGGCCTGTACCAGCACGCCGCCTACCTTGGCCAACGAGGGCGCCAGCCATTCGAGAACCTCGGTGGCCGGCGTAATGGGGTATGCGGCGACGAACCGCACGCCGCCCCGGATTGCGCCAAGGCCGGTCGCTTCATTGCCGGTGATGCTCCAGCGCGGGTCGGCTGGAGCACGATTGACAGCAGGCAGGCGCGGTACCGCGGGAAGATCGGTTGCCGCCGCGAGGCCGGCATTGAACGCCGCCATGCTGGCGTCGATGGCAGCATGACCCTTGCGCTTCAGTTGCTTGCTGACGACCGATGCCATTGCGTCGGCGGGCAGGCCGATCATTCCGGCGATGGCGCCGAGCGCAACCATGTTCGGACGCCCGCCGTCGATCGAGGCGGCGATTTCAGCCATTTTCAAAGCGGCCTGACGAGGCGCGTTGCGCAGCAGCGCCGCGGGAGCCTCGCCAAGAGATGGGTCGCCAACGATCAGGCTATCGGAGACGAGCGGAATTTCGGCGGCGAAACGGGCGATGTTTTCCCAGTCGATGGCCACCAGCAAATGGAAATTGTCGTCGTGGGAGGCAACAGGCTGCGTGGCGAAGCGAATCATCGCCGCTGCCTCTCCGCCACGGATCTGCGGCCCGGCCGAGCGCGTCATCAATGCGTACCAGCCCGCATCCGCCGCCGCTTCCAGCAACAACGATCCTGCCGTGACCACGCCCGCGCCGCCGCTGCCGGCAATGACCAGAGACACGCTTTGCGCTGTCATTTCTCCTCCCTCATTGGCCCGTGGATTCTTGCCGCCTGATTCAATATCCCTGTTGCAAAACCAGTTTAATGGCCATTTTGATGGAAGTCAAACAATTTGATGTAATACGAAAAAGACTGGCCAGCTGCCGCATCCGCGTTCGGGCGGCCCGCGGCAACTACTCGACCTGGCTCCGGGTCAAGGCCTGTTCGAGCGCCCGGAAAGGCAACAGCACGCAGCCATGGCGGCTCGTGTGTCCCCGCACCGGCGAGAACGGAAGCAAGCTTGTCCTGATCGCTGACGCGGCGGGAGTTTGTGTCAGCAGGGCGAGCAGTTCGGCGTGGGCTGCCGTCATTTGCTCGCGCGTGGCGCCTGGGGCTTCCTGGCCGAGCCAGGCGGCCGCCGCCCGGCATAGCAGGCAGCCCCGGGTCTCGTGGCCTATGGCGATGATTTTCCCGGCTTCTACCTCAAGGTCGAGGGTGATCCGGTCGCCGCATAATGGATTGTCCAGGCGTACCGAGGCGCTGGCGGCGGGCAACCGGCCGGCGCCATGGGCGGCTCGGGCAAGATCCTTGATTGCCTGCTGGTAGAGTTCGTCGCTCATCGCAACACCCTGATGGCATCGTCGAGGCCGTCGAGCAGGGCTTCGATGTCGGCAAGGCTGTTGTACATGGCGATGCTGGCGCGGTTGGCCCCATCAAGCCCGAAATGCCGCATCAGCGGCTGGGCACAGTGATGGCCGCCGCGCAGCGCGACGCCATGACGGTCCAGGACCTGGCAGACATCGTGCGGATGCAGGCCGGCCAGGTCGAAACTGACCACGGGGTGCCGCGTCTCATAGTCGACGGGGCCGAGGATGCGGACATCCGGCTTCTCGGCGAGGCCGTCCAGCAGGGTCCCGAGCAGGCGCTGTTCGTGATGGCGAATATCGTTCCAGGGCAATGTGGCGAGCCAGGTCAGCACGGCGCCGAGGCCCACCGCCTGGGCGATGGGAGGTGTTCCTGCCTCGAACCGCTGGGGCGGCTGGGCGAAGGTGCTGCCCTCCGGTGTTACTTCGCCAACCATGCCGCCGCCGGCAAGGAAGGGTGGCATCGAATCCAGCAGTTCGCGGCGCGCCCACAGGACACCGATGCCGTTGGGTCCATAGCACTTGTGGCCGGAGAAGGCATAGAAATCGACATCCAGTGCCGGGACATCGACGGGGCCGTGCTGCACCTGTTGCGCGCCGTCGAGAAGCACCCGGGCACCCACGCTGCGCGCGGCGGCGACGATGGCCGCGACATCGGTGATTGCTCCAGTCACGTTGGAGCAGTGGGTTACCGCGATCAGCCGGCAGCTCGGTGCCAGCAGTTCGGTCAGCGCGGCGACATCGATCCGGCCATCGGCTGTCACTGGGAGGAACTTGAGGACAATGCCGGCTCGCTGGCGCAGCAACTGCCATGGGACCAGGTTGCTGTGATGCTCCGCGAGCGAAATGATCACCTCATCACCCCGCCGCAGCGACTCGCCGAAGCTGTGGGCGACCAGGTTCAGCGCCGACGTGGTGCCGGAAGTGAACACGATTTCATCCGGCGTGGTGGCATTGAGGAAGTGGGCGGCGCGGGCGCGGGCGTCCTCGTACGCTGCCGTGGCGGCTTCGGCCAGGCGGTGCGTGCCGCGCATGATGTTGGCCCTCTGGAACATGTCGTGATCGGCCATCGCCTTCAACGCGCTTCGGTGAATCTGGCTGGTGGCGGCGTTGTCGAGGTAATGAAGCGGCGGATTCGCCAGCATCAGCAGCGGGAATTCGGCGCGTGTTGCCTTCAGGTCGAAGCTCATGGTCGTGTCATTTCGGCCGCCTGGCGCGTTGGAGTTGTTCCGGGGTGTCGATGTCATCGAAGATGCCGGTATTCGGGAATGGTACCGGCCGCACCGCTTCGGCGTGCTGCTCCAGCAGGCCGCGGGCGCCAGTGTCACCCGCAATGGTCGTCATCTCGGCAAAGTAGCAGCGCGGCCACAGGACCGGATTGCCCCGTCTCCCCGCGTGTTCCGGAACCAGAATGGCCGGCTTCGCTGGATCGACGGCATCGATCAACCGATCGACGTCGTCGCTCGTGAGGCGAGGCATGTCGGCCAGCATGATGATGGCGGCATCCGTGTCCGCGGGGAGCGCGCGCAGGCCGCAACGCAGCGAGGTGGCAAGCCCGAGCGCATGCTCGGGGTTGTGAACGACGGAGACCGGCCGGTCGACCAGAACTGCCTCGACGCGGGCCGCCTCGTGTCCCGTGACGACCATCACCTGGGCAGCGCGTGACGCGCAGGCCGCGTTGACCGCGCGTCGCACCAGCGGCACGCCATCGACCTCGCACAGCAGTTTGTTTTCCGGCCCCATCCGTGTCGAGCGGCCGGCGGCGAGCACCAGCACGGCGATTCGTGGCGTCGGCATGCTAGGAGTGGCCGGCTCTGCCTGAGTGTGATCTTCCTCCGCCTCATCGTCCTCGACGGCGTGGATCAGTCCGCCGACGCCCATGGCCATGATGTCGGCGCCAGACACGGGCACGCCCGCCAGCAATCGGGGCAGGACAAAGTCGATGCCATTCAGCGCGCGCGAGCGCGCGCAGCCTGGCAGGTTGAGCACCGGCACCTGGCCGATGCTGGCCGTGAGCAGCATGTTGCCCGGTTCGACCGGCATGCCGAAGTGCTCGATCGATCCGCCGGTCGCGACGATCGCCGCCGGAACGACATCGCTCCGATCCTTGCTGATGGTGGCGCCGAGGATGAGCAGGAGGTCGCAGCCGGCGGCCAGCGCCTGGGCAATCGACAGGCCCAGCGCATCTGCTGCGTGGGCGCAGCGCAGTTCCAGCGCGAACTTGCTGCCGAGACTTTCGACACGCGCGCGGGTCGCTGTCGAGGCCATTTCGATCTGGCGCTCGCTGGTGCTTGGCGACACGCTGAGGATCAGCGCCACGCGGCGCGCCTGAAACGGCTTGAAAGTCAGTGGCGGCGCAGCGCCGGCTTCGGCGCGCCAACGCTCAAGTACGGTATTGGCGACTGCGAACGGGATGACCTTGATCGTCGCGACGCGCTGGTCCTTGGCAACCACGGCCCATGGCGCCAGGGTTGCGAGGGTGAGGGACTCGCTGATGCGATTCAGGCGGTCGATGCTTTCGCCTTCGACCTTCAACAGGCCTGGGACGCGCGCGTAAAGATTGCAGCGACCCGTATAGGGCGGCTTGGCGACGATGGAGCCGCCGGCGAGCCACGATGCGGCAAGACCGGCGGCCCGGTCTTCGTCGACTTCATCGGGTTCGAGGCGCGCGCCTGAAACACGGTCAATCCCCGCTGCGATCAGCGTGGCGACATCGGTAGCCGAAAGCACGCGTCCTTTCTTCAGCGCCAATTGCGGCAGCTTGAGCGTATGCGCCAGCCGTACGCCTTCCGCTTCGGCGCACGGAAACTCGCCGAAGATCACCGCGCCTTCCCCTTGTAGCGGACACGGATGATCTCGCCAAGGATCGCCACGGCGATTTCGGCGGGATAACGGCCGCCGAGATCCAGCCCGACGGGGGCGTGGATGCGATGAATCTGGTCCGCCAGCCCCGATTCCGTGAGGCGGGCGACGCGTTTCTCGTGCGTGCGCTTGCTGCCGAGCGAACCGATATAGAACGTCGGGCTGGCCAAGGCGACGGCCAGGGCCGGATCGTCGATCTTGGGATCGTGGCTCAGGGTCACGACGGCAGTCTGGGCGTCGGGGGCGAGGTGGTTCAAGGCGTCGTCGGGCCATTCATCCGTCAGGGCGATGCCGGGAAAGCGAGATTCGCTGGCGAAGGCGCGGCGCGGATCGATGACGGTGACGTCGAAGCCGGCCATGGTCGCCATCGGCGCCAGCGTCTGGGCGATGTGCACGGCGCCGACGATCAGCAGGCGTGGTGCCGGCACATAGACGCGGGCGAATGCGTCGCCGGCTTCGTCGAGCGCGCCGCTCTGGCCGCTGGTCAATCGAGCCGCCAGCGCTTCACTTTGCGATGGGGTGAGGGCTAATTCACCAATCACACCATCGGCCGTGGCGAGCGCCGCTGTCTTGTCCGAAAGACGGATAATGCGTGCGGCAGGACGCCTGGCGGCGCGTTCGCGCATCAGGCGGTCGAAGAGGGCTGGTTCGAGTTTTTCCACGTGCACCTGAACGCGACCACCGCAGGCCAGGCCGACTTCCCAGGCTTGTTCGTCGCTGACGCCAAACTCCAGCAGGCGTGGCTGGCCATCGGCAATCGCCGCCTGCGCCTCCTGGATCACCGCCCCCTCGATGCAGCCGCCGGAAACCGAGCCGGAGAATTCGCCGGTCTCGTTGACGGCCAGATGGCTGCCGACCGGGCGCGGCGATGAGCCCCAAGTGCCGACGACGGTAGCCATGGCGACGCCTTGGCCGGCGTGCTGCCACGACTGACTTTGGTCGAGGATGCGATCGAGTTCCGAAGACATGGAGTAGGTTTCCTATGCGCCGATGTCGCGCAGCGTGCGCGCCAGTTGCGAAAGACTTTGCAGATTATGAGCCGGCAGGAAGTAATCGAGGTAGGGCAGGGCGCATTGCATGCCCTGGGTGAGGGGCTGGTAGCCCGGCGTACCGAGCAAGGGATTGAGCCACAACACTTTCTGGGCATGCTGGCGCAACCGAGCCATTTCCTCGCGCATCCGGGCTGCGTCGCCGCGATCCCAGCCGTCGCTGAGGAAGATGACGGCCGTGCGGCCATTCAGCATGCGCGGCGCATGCTGCTCGTTGAACTGCCGCAGGCTGCCGCCGATGTCAGTGCCGCCCGCCCAGTCGTGCGCCTTTGCCGCGACCTGGCGCAGCGAAGCGGCGATACCCTTGTGTTTGAGCAGATCGGTGATGACCGTCAGGTGCGTCGAGAACACCGCTACTTCCAAGTCGGACATCTCGCGGCGCAATGCGAACATGAACTCGATCAGGAAGCTGCTGTAGCGTTGCATCGAGCCGCTGACATCGCACAGCAGCACCAGTCGCGTCTTGTTGACGCGCCGCGCCTTGAACGGCAGCGCGCATATTCCATCGGCGGTGTAGTAGGCACGGCTCCGGAGCAGGCGGCGCAAGTCGGGTCGGCGGCCGTGGCGGCGTGGAAAGTGGCGTCGCCCGCGCTTGTTGGCCAGGGCCCTGACCACCTCGCGAATGAGCCGCCGGGCACGCTCGATATCGGCATCGGCCAGCGTGCCGAGGTCATGCAGTGCCAGCGCCTCATCGGCGCTGTAGGCCAGCTTCAGCGGTTTATTGCGCGGAGTCTCGTCCGAGCCCTCATCGCTGGGCAGCAGGAGCCGCGCGCCGGGTGTTTGCTGGTCCTGGTCTTCCGCCTCGTCATCGCCTTCCTTGCGCTTCCTGATGACAATAGTTTCCGGCGCCTCCCAGAAGCGCGCGAAGACCGCATCGAAGCGGGCAATGTCCTCGCGGCGCGACACCAGGGTGGCACGGGCTGCGGCGTGGAAATCGTCCCGGCGCGTGATGTCGATATGCTGAAAGCAGTGGCAGAGGTCCAGCAGGTTGCCCGGATTGACCGTCAGGCCTGCGTCGTGGAGCGCTCGCGAAAAGCCGACCAGATGCTCGAGCATGCTCTGCTTAGGGCGCACGGCGGGCAGCGCCACGGCAGAGTGGTCCCTAGCCGAACACCGCCGGGGCGGCCGAGGGATCGTGTCCGGGCATCAGGGCCATCGCAACGATGCCGTCCAGGCCTAGCTGGCGCAGTTTCTCGATGTCACCCTTGTATTTCAGGATGCAGCCTAGGGTGGCATTGGTTGTTTCCGTGTCGAGTTCGGCAAGACCGAGCGCCAGCAGCGCGCGTGCCCAGTCGATGGTTTCGGCAATCCCGGGCTTCTTGTAGAAGTCCTGCTGGCGCAGCAGTTCCATGAAACGGCAGACCTGGCCGGCCAGGCGCAACTCCACCTGCGGCAGGCGCGTGCGCAGGATCTTTACTTCCTTCTCGAAACTCGGATAGTCGATCCAGTAGTAGAGGCAGCGACGCTTGAGCGCGTCATGCACTTCGCGCGTCCGGTTCGAGGTCAGCACCACCAGCGGAGGACGCTCCGCGCGCAGCGTGCCGATCTCGGGAATCGTGATCTGGAAGTCGGACAGCACTTCCAACAGGAAGGCCTCGAACTCCTCGTCAGACCTGTCCACCTCGTCGATCAGAAGCACCGGAGGCTGCGCGGCGCCGCTACGGATGGCTTTCAGCAGCGGCCGCTGCAGCAGGAACTCCTCGGAGAACAGATTGCGCCCGATTCGTTCCCGCTCGACGCCACGCGCTTCCTGCAGGCGGACTTCCAGCAACTGCCGGGTGTAATTCCATTCATAGAGAGCGGCGCTGCTGTCCAGACCCTCGTAGCATTGCAGGCGAATCAACTCGGCGCCCAGGACGTCGGCCATGACCTTGGCGATCTCGGTCTTGCCGACGCCCGGCTCGCCTTCGAGAAAGACGGGCTTGCCGAGCGACGACGCCAAGAACATCGTCGTCGCCAGCATGCGATCGGCAACGTAAGCGCGCTCGGCAAATCGAGCCTGGATTTCGTCGATCGTTCCGAAGTACCTGGGTACTGTTTCCTGCGCCGCCGGTTGCCGATCTGCCACCTTGGATTCGCTCAAGCCGCGTGACGCTCCACTTTCACGCTCTCCGCCCTGTTGGGACTCTTCAACATGCGGTAGATGTCACTGGGCGGATTGAAGGTGTTGCGCACGATGACACCCTTGTCGAACAACGCATCCTGAATGGCCGCGCAGATGGTGTGAAGCGGTGCGCCACCACCTTCGCCCATACCCTTGGCGCCGTTGTAGCTGAACGGGGAGGGAGTTTCGATGTCGCCATAGGCCAGGTCGGGCATGTTCATGACCGTGATCGGCGTGTAGTCGGTGAAGGTGCTGGTGAGCAGGTTCGCTTCCTTGTCGTAGATGTAGGCTTCCATCATCGCCGCGCCGATACCGTGGGCCGTGGCGCCATGAACCTGACCTGCGACGATCTTCGGATTGATGACATTGCCGCAGTCGTCGACGGCCGCGTAGGCCAGAATTTGCGGGACATAGGTCTTGGTGTCGACTTCCACCACGGCGATGTGGAGTTGTGACGCGTAGGTCAAGGTCAGGTTGCCGAACTTCTTGTCCGTATCCGGAATCTTGAACGGCGGACGGTAGACATGGCGGATGTTGAGCGTGATGTCGGCGAGCTCGGGCGGCTGACTGGCGGTGTTGATGTTCACCATCGCCGACAGGCCCCAGTAGTTGATGCTGCGGTCCGTGCCCTTGACCCGCACCTCGGGGCCCTGCTGGCCAATGCCGAACTCGAGGTCGTCTTCGTTGGCTTCCAGTGCGAAGGCGGCCAGCTTCTTCATTTCCTTCTTGAGCTTCTGGCAGGCGCCATGAGCGGCCGACAGGCCGGTCACTGCGAACTGGCTGGCGTAGGAGCCGGAATGGCCGCCATGGCTGTTGAATGCGGTATCGAAGCCGGTCCGTACCTCGACCATGTCTGGCCGGATGCCGAGTTCGTCGGCCACCACTTGCGCCGTCGTTGTTTCGTGGCCCTGGCCGGAGGGTGTCGAGCCGAGCATGACGACCACCGTGCCGTCGAGATCGAGCTTGATGGTCGCAACCTCGGAATTGCCGGAGAAAGGGAGGTAGGGATTGACGATGCGCGCCTGGCCGAAGTTGTTGGTGCCGGAATCGAGCGTCGTGCCGATGCCGATGCCGATCCAGCGCCCTTCGGCACGCGCCGCAGCCTGCTTCTTCTTCCAGTCGTCCCAGCCGATCAGCTCTTTCGCCTTTTCGAGCAGGAGTGGATAGTTGCCGGAGTCATATACGCAGCCGTTCGGCGTGGTGTAGGGGAACTCGCGGATGTAGTTACGCAAGCGCATCTCGTCGCTAGGGATACCGAGCTCGTGGGCACATATGTCGATGACGCGTTCCATGAACCACAGTTGCTGCAGCCGCGAATAGCCGCGGTTGGGTGACGAGGGGCCCTTGTTCGTGACGACCTGGTTGAAATCGATGCGAATGTTGCGCAGCTTGTAGCAGGCCGGCAGCACCTGTGACCAGATGACGCAGCCGAGCGGCTCGTAACGGGGATAGGCACCGCAATCGTCGATGTGCTTGGCCCGGACGGCGGTGATGACACCATCCTTGTCGAGCGCCACTTCCGTGTCCAGGTAGACACGCTCGCTGCCGTGGCCGCCCGCCTGCATGTGCTCGGTGCGGGTTTCGATCCACTTGACGGGCCGTCCGCCGGCCTTCCGGGAAGCCAGTGCGGAAAGCGCCATGTAGGGATAGTTGCCGATCTTGTTGCCGAAACTGCCGCCCACGTCCATGGTCTTGCAGCGGATCTGGTCGATCGACAGGTTCAGCGATGGCGCGATCATCTGGATGACGATGGCCGGGAAGGAGTTGTTGCAGAAGAACTCGACGCCCCCAAAAGGGGTCCAGGTCGCGACCACGGCATTGGTTTCCAGCGGGGTACTGGCAAATCGGTGGAAATCCAGCTGGCCGATCTTGATGACGGTAGCGGCTTCGGCGAAAGCCTTGTCCAGGTCACCATACTCATAGACCCCATGCCAATGATGGTTGGTACCGAGACCGGGATGGAGAATCGACTTGTCCTCGAGTGCCGTTTTCCAGTCGGTGACGGCGGGCAGCGGCTCGTACTCGACTTCGACGAGTTGGGCGGCATCGGCGGCGATGCGCGGGTTCTCGGCAACCACCGCGACCACAGGCTCGCCCTGATAGATGGCCTTGTCGACCGCCATCGGGTAATCCTTGATGTTCTGCGCGTTGCCGGGACCGATCTGCATGTAGGGGTTGGCCACGGCGGCAACCTCCTTGCCGCTCAGGGTGCACACCACGCCGGGCAGCGCTTCCGCCTTCGACGTGTCGATGCGGACGATCCGCGCGTGTCCGTAGGGCGAACGGACGAGGCTCATGTGCAGCATGCCGCCGACCTTGTAGTCGTCGACAAACAGGCCGCGTCCCCGCACCAGCCGCCCATCCTCCTTGCGTGAGAGCGAGGCGTGAACCCACTTGTCGCCCTTCTCGGCGTTGACGGCCGCGGAAAAGTCTCCGGTGCGCGAATAGGACTGCAGCGGCGCGATGGGTGCGGCGGCAAGATCACCGGGCTGCAGGGCCGGGCCGGTGTAACCCGCCAGCAGCGCGCCGCCATCGATGACTTCCTCGGTCGGTGCATCGGCGACGGCCGCGGCTTCCTCGTGCTTGCGCAGTTTCTTCATCAGGCCAGACATCCAGCCCGATGATTTCTTCTCGGCCTGGGCTGCCTTGCGTGCCGCCGCTTCCCTCTGGTACTCGGGCGACATGGCCTGCTGGAGACTGGTGACCACCGACTGGATCTGCTGTTCGGCATAGCCGCGCAGCCCGCCGCCGGCGAGCGACAGGATCTTGCCGACCAGTTGCACCTCGCCTTGCCACTTGACCAGCGTGCCGGTGCCCTTGGGCTCCAGATCGTAAGATGAGATCATGGTGTACGCGCCGCCCATGACCTTGCCGGTTCCCACATAGGTCGCGTGCTTGGGTGCGGTCTTTTCCTTCAGCGTCATCTGCGTG
Organism: uncultured Rhodocyclaceae bacterium; assembly: GCA_964469455.1. Taxonomy (GTDB): domain Bacteria; phylum Pseudomonadota; class Gammaproteobacteria; order Burkholderiales; family Rhodocyclaceae; genus Fen-999. The sequence continues at coordinate 22,348 of CAYXZX010000013.1, forward strand.
GTCGCGGTGCCGCGAATTTTGCCGATGCCTACCGATACCTTGACCACTGCGGTGTTGGCGTCCTTCATTTCCAGCGAGGAGAAGGTCGGCAGCAGGGGAGCGAACTTCTGCGGATCGGACAGCAGATCGAAGGCCTGTGCAGGCGGTGGCGAAACTTCAAATTGGCCGGAGAATTTCATTTCCATGATCAGGCCTCCTTCGACCCCGCCGCGACTGCTTCGACGGCCTTGATGATGTTCTGGTATCCCGTGCAGCGGCAGACGTTGCCAGCGATGGCTTTCTTGATCGCATGACGGTCCGGATGGGGATTCTCGGCAAGCAGCGCATGGGAGGCCATCAGCATGCCGGGCGTGCAAAAGCCGCACTGCAGCCCGTGATGTTCCGAGAACGACTTCTGGAGTGGGTGCAATTGGCCGTCCTTCTCCAGCCCTTCGACCGTCAGGACCTCGCAACCGTCCGCCTGGACGGCAAACACGGTGCAGGACTTCACCGGTGCGCCATTGAGCTGAACGGTGCAGGCACCGCAGTAGCTCGTATCGCACCCGACGTGCGTGCCGGTAAGGCCAAGCTCCTCGCGAATGAACTCGACCAGCAGCAGGCGCGGTTCGACCTGGCGGCGGAATTTCTGGCCGTTCACGGTCACATCGATCGTGACCTTGTTGATGGCATCAGGCATAGACGTGACTCCCCTCGACATTGGTGTTGGCGCTGCGGCGGGTGGCGGTGTCGCCGGCTTTCAGCAACAGACCACGCAGCAACTGGCGCTTGAATTCGGAACTGCCGCGGACGTCATCGGTAGGCTCGGCGACGGCGGCGACGGCGTCGGCGGCGCGCTGCCACGCCTGACTATTGAGCGCCTTCCCGCGCAGTTCGGCCTCGGCCTGCATCGCGCGTCGCGGCGTCGGGCCGGAACCACCCAGCGCGATGCGCACGTCCTGGCAGACGTTGCCAGGCGCCACCGTCATTTGGACGCCGACCGAAACCACCGGGAAGGCTGCGGCGGCTTTCTTGTAGGCGATATAGGCGCCACCGCTACCGGAAGGCGGCGTCCGGAAGCGGACCGACGTGACCAATTCGCCTGGCTGCAAGGCCGTCGTGTAGGCCTCGGTGATGAAATCGCCGATGGCGATCGTCCGTTCGCCCTCCGGGCCGGAGCAGCGAATTTCGGCATCGAGAGTGTTGAGCAGTGCCGGCCAGTCGCAGTTGGGGTCAGCGGCGCTGACCGAGCCGCCTATGGTGCCGCGGCTACGTACTTGAACATCGGCAATACCCCCTGCGCAGTCCTTGACGATGGGAATAGCCTTCGCGATGTCCGAGCGGGCGATCCATCCGTGTGGTGAAAGTGCGCCGATTTCCACCCAGCCGCCTTCGTTCTTGACAAAACGCAGATCGGGCAGCCGACCGATATCGACCAGGTCGGTCGGTTCGTCCATGCGCAGCTTCAGAATGGGAATCAGGGTCTGGCCGCCGGCCAGCGGCTTGGCCGTTTCGCCAAGCGTGGACAGCATCAATATCGCCTCTTTCAGCGAGGTCGGGCGGTGATACCGGAATGGCGCTGGATACATAGCGAGTCCTCAGGATGAAGTTGCCGCTCCGCAGACGCCCGGAAACCAAAGGACGCTTTCGGAGCGCGGATACCCACAAGTACGATATTACTAACTGCGCATTGCTACTTGTCTCACAGAGCTTACCCGATTGATCGAGTGTGCTTCGCGGCACGCGGCGGGGATTCGGTAGCCTCCATGGTACTCAGCCAGGACGCGGTGGCCTTGTTGCGTGATTCGCCGCCGATTCCTGCGCGAACCAGTTCTCGCAGGTCGGCGAGTTCGTCGATGTCGGCCGCCAGTAACGGATCTCGATGGATCTCGAGTGCGACCCCGCGGCTCCTTGCGGCCGCTTCGAACTTCGACAGGCTGTCTTTGCCGAATTGGAGCGGAACGGGCAGGGGTACAGACGATAGCAGCATGTTGGTGCCCGTGCCTTCCTTGCTCGCGGCAAGTCTTAGCGTTCCTGCCTCCGGCAGCGGGTCGATAAAGGCCTGCACTGCCCGGGGCGCAATGGCGGGAAGGTCGGCATGTGCGATCAGGACGTGGCGCGCACCGTGTCCGTATGCCCAATCGGCGGAATATGCCAATTCCTGGTTCAGGCCACGTATCGGGCTTGGATCAAGAGCCGATACCCCGCTGACGGCGATCAGGCGGTTTATCTCGGGCATGGCACTGACGATGACGACCCTTGAGCACGCGTCCGATTCAACGAGCGCCGCCAGGACATCACGCGCCATGGCTAGCACCAGTTCCTGACGCCGGGTCGCGTCCAGCGCTTCGGCAAGGCGGGTCTTGGCTTCCGCCAGTGGCTTGATGGGCACCAGTGCCCAAGTGCCGCTCATCGGCTGCTATCGCTTGGCGGAGTCATAGAAACTTGTCGAGTGCCACCGGCCGAATCAGGTCGGCAGCCGTACCACTTCCGCTGAAATCCACGCCGCGGATGACCACGATCGGCAAGGCTTGCGTCGATGGTCCCATGAGGATCGACGCGGCTGCGGCCAGTTCGTCGGCTTGTGCGACTTCAGTCACCTCCAGCTTGCGGCCCGCCAGGTCAAGTCGGCCGCGATAGTCATTGAGGGCGACGATGCCCGCACTGCCGATGCAGGTTCCGCAAGTTCCAAGGCGCCACGGGCGGCCGAAGCTGTCGATGATGAGCACGCCAATATCGACGCCGAGTCGTTCACGAAGTCCTTGGCGCAGTTCGGCGGCACTGTGGTCCGGATTTTCCGGGAGCAGCAATGCATGGTCTGCACCGGATTCGATATTCGATCGATCGATCCCGGCATTGGCGCTGACGAAGCCGAGTCGATGACGGACAATGAGGACGTCCTTTGTGCAGCGCACAATCCGCTCCGACTCTCGTAACACCAGTTCGACCATTCGCTCATCCTTGTGGCAGAGCGCCGCGACTTCCCTTGCCCTCGGAGTCGGTTCGACGTCGTTCAACCGGACATAGCGATTCTCGGACTTCGACACAATTTTCTGCGTGACCACCAGAATGTCACCGGTGTTCAACTGCAGGTGGTTCGCCCGGAGATTCGCAGTGACCAGCGGCAGCAGTGGCTGCCCGGGCATGACCATCGGAAAGCCGCTTGGGGCAATGATTTCAAGCTTGACGGGAGCGTACATCTGACTGTGGGAATCCTGAAGCATGGGTTGTTGATGTCTGGTAAGAGTGGCGGTTACGTGGTCGTATCATCATTGGCACCGAAGGATAACTTTTCGGGCCTCGCAATGCGTGGTTATCAGGGGGGGTGAGATTGCCTGCGAGTGCATGCCGGAGGCGCAGGGCGCCATTATGTCTACCTTGGTACCCCTAGATTCTATGCGGGTTCTCATCCGGATTTTGCGCTTCTGATCATGCTCGCATGCTCGCGGAGTCAAGACGCAGAAAGCCTCCATTTGTACTGTCCAGACTTGTAGTATCGCCACCATTGGAACGCATGAGTTCGATCTGATTGTTGCAACGCAGGAAAACACACGATAGCGGAAGGATAGCGGCAGCATTCTCTGGATAGCGATTGCGTCGCACCGGTCATACCTTGATCATGGTTTCGTTTGATATCTGAATCGGATGAATCGCCATAAGAGGGGAGGTGCACGGTGTCGACTACGAGAATTCTGACTGGGATGGATGAGGTGAGCATGTTCTTGGGAGGCCCCGATGTACATTGAGCGCGTCTTTGTCCTTGACGCGCCATTGTCGCGCGCGTGGGCATTTCTGAACGAACCGAATGAAGTGGGGCAGTGTCTACCGGGATGCCACACGGTCGAACTGATCAAGCCGGGGCTGTACAAGGCAACCATCGGCGTCAAGGTCGGACCGATCAAGGCCGGCTTCGATGTTCAGGTTGAGACCAAGGAGGAGCGCCCGCCTGAGTTCGCGGCTTACACCATGAGAGGTGCGGACAAGGATGGAGGCAGCAAGATTACCGCTGACTGTACGTTGGCGTTGAAGGAAATCGAAGGGCAGCGAAGCGAGATAACCTATACGTCCAAGGTCCATATCGTGGGCAAGTTCGGCAAGTTTGCCGCCGGTGTAATGCAGAAGTTCGCTGACGGAATCAATGATCGATTTGTGGCGGCCTTGGTCAAGCGGGTCGATGACTTGAATGCCGAACGAGTGTGAGCGTAGAAGGAGTGTCGGAGTATTGTCGTTAGCATGATTATCAGTCCTTGATCGACGTATTGGGTAATTTGCAATCGAATCATTCCAACAGGAGAGACAACGCAATGGGCGCGCGCGAAATAGAACAGAACTCCCTGAAGCCGGGAAAATGGCTGAAGTCCACCTGCAAGATGTGTCTGCATTCCTGCAGCACGCGCATTCACGTCACCGATGATGGAGTCGTCAACAAGATCGAGGGCGAGCCGAGCAATCCGGCCAATAACGGCCGCCTCTGTCCCAAAGGCAACGCCGCCATCATGCGGCATTACGACCCCATGCGCTTCAAGACGCCGCTCAAGCGTACCAATCCCGAGAAGGGGCCCGGAGTCGATCCGAAGTGGCAGCCGATTACCTGGGACGAGGCCTACGATATTGTTGGTCGAGAGTTGAAGCGCTGTCGCGACGAAGATCCGCGCAAGCTGCTACCCGCCATCAACAACTTCCAGAAGCTGTTCCTGTGGGCGTGGCCAGCAGCGTTCGGCAACGCCAATTTCTTCTCGGCAGTAGGCAATTTCTGTGGCGGCGGTTACCACCCGATGAACGGATTCGTTCATTCGGCGTTCGCTGCGGCCAATGATGTGAACTACTGCAACTTCTGGATCAACAACGGTGGCGGCGACGGTTTCTCTTCGCACCTGCACACCGCCGCGCAGGCTAATCACGTGGCGAATGCGCGGATCGACCGCAACATGAAGGTCGTTACCGTGGAGCCACGCTTGTCGATCGGTGGTGCCAAGGCCAACGAATGGATTCCGATCCGGCCCGCCACCGACCGGCAGTTTGCCCTCAGCATGTGTCATGTCCTGGTCTACGAGGGCCTATGCGATTTCAAGTTCCTCAAGAAGGATACCAACGCGTCTTACCTGGTCGGGCCGGACGGGTATTTCGTTCGTAACGAAAACCGAGATATCTATGTCTGGGATGCCAAGGACAACTGCGCGAAACTCTGGAACGATCCCACCATCAAGGATTTCTCGCTTGAAGGCAATTACGAGGTAAACGGCATCAAGTGCCGTCCGGCATTTCAAGTATTCAAGGATATCCTCGCAAAATGTTCGCCCGAGGAACTTACGTCGGTCACAACGGTGCCGGCCGAAACCGTACGCCGGGTGACACGCGAGTTCGCGAAGGCAGCGCAAATCGGTTCGTTCATTGAAATCGAGGATCGGATCCTGCCCTTGCGCCCGGCCGCCTACAATTACTACCGCGGTGCACAGGGCCACAAGTTCAGCACGATGGCCAATCACTCCTACAAACTGGTCAACTTCCTGATTGGTGCGATCGATACCCCGGGGGGGCACTGTGGCGCGACCCTCGACGACCAGATGGAAGATATTCGCGGAGGTTGTGGCGCCGTTAACAAGGGGGAGAGCGGGATGATGGCCGCTTTCCCGCATCAACTGCACCCAGAAGTTCCATTTTCATTTCCGCCGAACGAGGTCCATTTGATGGGTTATTTTCCCATCGGTGTTGACCCCGGCCATCTGGCGCTGGAAACCCTGATGAATCCGGAGAAATACAGCCTTAACTACAAGCCGGATACCATGCTCCTTTGTCACGCCAATCCTCTGTGGAACATCAGTGGCAGCCGCAAGGAATGGTACAAGATCATGCGCGATATGCGCTTCATCGTTGCGATCGACATCCTGCCCAACGAGAGCAACGAATGGGCCGACATCATTCTTCCTGCACATGATTTGCTCGAGTCGTGGAACATGACCATGATCGAGCCTCCGCATCACGAGGGCATGTGTCTGCGCCAGCCGGCTACGCCGCCACTTTTCGATACCCGCTCGGAAGAAGAGATCTTCTACGAGATCTCCAAGCGGATCGGCATGCTGGAAACCTGGAACAACTTCCAGAACTTCGTGCATGGATTCCACCAAAAGCCAGAGTTGATGCTCGAGCCAGACAAGATCTATACGGAGAAGGATATCGCCGAGCGCAAGGGCAAGTTGTGGAATGGCAAGGACCTGGATTGGTACATCGAGCATGGGCATGCCGTGACACCCAGGAAGCCGAAGAAGTGGTATCGCCCTTGGGATGGCATGCGGCTGCATTTCTACATCGAGGACATCGTCAAGGCTCGCGACGAGTTGAAGCGCAAGATGGAAGAAGCCAATGTGCCGATTCGCCACGAGTGGTCATGGGACGACTACCAGCCCTTGCCGGATGCCAGGCCAGATCCCGTGTTGCTCGAGCCGGCCGAATACGACATGTATGCAATTACCTTCAAGGACATCCAGATCAACTTCGGGGAAAGTACCAGTAACCCGTGGATCAAGGACATCACCTATAACGACCCGGTCCATACCGCGGTGTTGCTGAATACTGCCACGGCGAAGGCCAAGGGCTTGGAAAGCGGTGATGTCGTGCGTTTGCAGTCGCCCTATGGCAGCATCGTGGCTAGAGTGGCGATGTCGCAGGGCGTCCATCCGGAAGCCGTCTGCGTGTCGAATGCGCTGACGCGGATTGCCACGCAGCACAGCGGGGTGAGGGTGGGAGGCGGCAGTTTCAATGACATGCTACCGTCCGACCTCAGGAATACGGATGCCTGCAGCGGTCAGCCCGAAACCGTTGCCCGGGTCAAGATCATCAAACTTGCGGACCTCCCGCCCGAACTGCAGGCCGGAAACTCCGTGTACGTGGAACAAGACGGGAGGATGCACTGATGGCGAAGTGGGGGATGGTATTCGATCTGCGTCGATGCATTGGCTGCAATGCCTGCACGGTGGCTTGCAAGCAAGAGAATAGCTTGCCCGGTGGAGTCTTCTTCACCAAGACGTTGAGCGAGGAAATCGGTGAGTACCCCAAGGCGACGCGGATGTATATCCCGACCTTGTGCAATCATTGCGAGGATGCGCCGTGCGAACGTGTTTGTCCGACCGGAGCTACCTATACGCGCACTGATGGCATTGTGCTGGTGGACAAGGACAAGTGCATCGGTTGTGGTTCCTGCATTGTCGCTTGTCCCTACGACCAGCGTACCCGCTTGGAACCTGGAATGCTCGAGGAGGGCCTGTTCGGTAACGGCAAACTCACGCCTTTTGAGGAGCAGGGCTACAAGCGCTGGACGGTTGGAACCGCGGTCAAGTGCACGTTTTGCAATGAGCGGGTCGATGCAGGGCTGGATCCTGCATGCGTTGCAACCTGTCCAACCGAGGCACGCATCTTCGGAGATCTCGATGATCCCAACAGCAAGGTGCGGCGATTGATTCACGAGCGGCATGGCAGGCAACCCATGCCGGAGAAGAATACCAATCCGAAGGTGTTCTACATCGATTGACCCGCAGGGCGGCTTGTAGGTCAATAGCTCGACTAGGTTAAGGAGGAGTTGGATGTTAGCGAATAGTCCCGAAGTGATCGGTACCCAATTCAAGGTTGGCTACCGTATGCAGAAATCGTGGGGGATGTCGATGGCGACAGCCTTCTTTTTTGGTGAGGCCGGTGCCGGACTGTATTTCGTATCGCAGTTCTACGACTTGGTTGTGGGCATGATCATAGGCTTGCTTATGGTCATGTTTGGCAAGGGCGGTGGCCACCTGTTGCATCTCGGCAAGCCGTCGCGAGGGTGGCGAGCGTTTGCGAAGATTGGTAGTTCATGGATCAGTCGTGGATTGTTTGCCATTACGGTGTTCTCGGTATTCGGTTTCCTGCACGTCATGGACGTCGTCAATGGACCCACGCCGAAGGCAATATCTTGGACGATCGCCGCCGTGGCGCTGATCGCCTGTTGCGTAATCATGGTGTATCAGGGATTCGCCATGTCTCATTCGTCCTCGATTACGCTCTGGAGCACGGGACTAATGCCGCTTGCCAGTTTGACCTATGCGCTACTTAATGGCGTGCTGCTCACTCTGGTGATTGGCTACGGAACGTTGAAGCAGCAACATCCGGACGCGATCGCTATGTTGCAGATGGCCGCATTTGGGCTTCTGCTGTATGGTTTTGTGATGATCCTTAGCCTGTTGCATAGCGCCAAGTATGGATCCGGCGGTGGCAAGAAGTCTGTGGAATTGCTGTTGAAGGGGGCGCTATCAGGGTACTTCCTGCCGATCGTGCTTGTGTTGGGCTTTATCGTCTCGTCACTGATGCTGTATTTCGCATCAGGAGACTTGATTTTTCTGATTCTGGTTGCCGGTGCCGAGTTGACGGGCTACTACGCTTTCCGGGTTCTCATGTTCAAGGCCGGTACTTACGATCCCATTCTGAGCTTCGCGCCCAAGTTCAAGCTATGACAAAGGGATAGACGCGACGGCTTCCGTGGATACATTTGGCGTAAAGACCAAGGTTGCGAAGATTATTACCGATGGCAGCCGGGCTGCCATCGCCGAGTGCCAGGTTGTCGAGGAAGACGTCCTGACCATCGACGTCGAGGCAGTAGGAAGCTATGCACTGATGTGGACGCCGACCATGGCACGCGCCGGGCCGGTCGGCTACACCGTCGAAGATGGCATCCTCGTGGCGGACGAAGAGTCGTCAGCTGGTCGGGTACCAGAGGCCTTGGCGTTGGCTGCGGGTTTCAGCTTCACCGAAGGGATCATTGGATCTCTTGCCGACATTACCAGCATGGCTGTCTGTCCTTCCCGTGCCGATGTGGTCACGGTCAGGCTTGCACATCCAGAAGTTGCGGCGGTCCAGCGACGTAACGTTGTAGTCAACAGCTCCTGCGGTGTATGCGGTGGTCGCGAGCAACTTGAGGCAAGCATATCCAGCGTCGAGGAGCGCACCGATCGTGTTCGCATGACGCTTGATGATCTGGCTGCGGTACGGGCGCGGTTGCAGGACCGCCAGAGCGTTTTTCGCCATACCGGTGGCACGCACGGAGCCATCCTGTTCGATGGACAAATGAGTATCTTAGCGGTAGCCGAGGATCTGGGGCGTCACAATGCACTGGACAAGGTGATCGGCCATCGCTTGCTGAGTGGCGAAGGTTTCTCGGGCTGCGGCGTATTTATTTCGAGTCGTATCAGTTATGAAATGGTTGCCAAGGCCGTACGCGCCGGTTTGGAAGTCGTTGCGGCAATATCAGCGCCGTCTTCACTCGCGATAGAGCTTGCGGAAACCCATGGAGTTACGCTCTGCGGTTTTGTGCGCGACAAGAGAGCTACCATTTTCTCCCATCCGCATCGGATCGTGGTTGGCGACTGATGCCGAACTAAGCCTGTTTGCGGAGTGTTTCTGACGGCAATTCGCCGAACTTGCGCTTGTAGTGAGCGGTGAAGTGGCTCAGGTGCCCAAAGCCCCACTTGACGGCAACTTCGGTCACCGTAATGGCGCTCGATGTGGTTTGAACGAGCTCATCGTGAACCTTCTGGAGCCGTACGCTGCGCAAGTGGGCCATTGGCGTGGTCTGGCGGAAATTTCGAAAGCCCGTGTACAGGGCGCTAGCGCTGACCCCGGCATAGGCCGCGAGGCTCGCAACCGTGAGTGGCTCGCCGGCGTGTTCGGAGATGAATTCTTCGACCCGTTTGACGTGACCTGGAGCTATCGATCGGGGTGCCTGTCCAAGCTCCTCGCTATAGTTGTGACATTGGGAGTACAGCAGCGTGGCGACAACCATGTGCTCTATTGACGATGCAAGGAGTGGCGACGATAGAGCGACCGAGTTGCCATCGATCATGGCGAGCAAATAGGATACGAGGGCAGGCCATCCTTGTTTGCTGCAATCGCTCATGTCAAGATTGAGCGCGAACTGGACCGGCGACCTCAAGTCGTGTCCCAAGTGCTGGGCACAGGTCCTTTCGATCACATCGCGGTCTACCTGGATCATGATCTGATCGCAGTCCGCCTGAATCGTTTGAAAGAACGGGAGTGTGGGGGATACCACCGCGCCGGTTGTCGGGTTGGTATGTGTCCGTTGTGCGCCACAGACCACTTCGGCAGTGCCGGTCATCGGCATCATCACTAGGGCGAACGACCCAAGGTATCCGGCGTCGATGCGGACCTCGGGACCATAGCGGAGCCTGTTGACGGAAACCCCACCGATCCGGACGTGGCTCATGCAGGTATCGACGCGATTCCGTTCCGGGCCGACAATCTTGAGTTCATGAGGGCAGTAGATACCGGCTACGCGATCTCGTGCCTCGGCTACATCGGTGGTGTGGAATACGCAATGACCGGCCAGAGGCCCGTCTGCGGTCCTCGGCGAATGGTTCGCGAGAAACATGCTTTCCTCCTCCTGTTATGTTTTTCTACGGCCCGCAGGATTCGGCCTACGCGCACGAAGCGACTGGCGTTGC